>SYJV01000476.1 GCA_005798335.1 Planctomycetaceae bacterium
CCTTATCCCACGTTCGTTGAACGGTATTGCGCCTAATCGACGTGCGCGACCGCAGAACGCTCCCCGTTATTCAATACATTGACTGAGCTTACGGAACCGCTTGCTTCACACTGACGCAGTTCTTGCCCAACTTTTGCTTAGGCGAGCGGCAGAGGAGAGTCTACCGTAACCCGACGCGTGAGCGAGGTGATTCGCGTTGACTCCCCGCTCACGCTTCGGGTTACAATTGGTAACCTTGCATCTGCCGCTCGCCTTACTCTTGACCCTCCTAAACTCAACCCTGACTGCGCGACTTGGTCAAGATTGTGTAATTTTCTTTTCTTGACTCAATTGCCGCGATCATGTAACAACGTCCTGACAATTCAGGCAAGTTGTTTCGCAGGCAATAATGAGCGCAAAGCCCCTCCGACGTTTCGACCTTTTGCTGGCAAAACTAGCTGCCCATGAACGAAGCAGGGGGATCGGACAGTGCTTGGAATGCAAGCTGCTTCGAGGGGTTCGTTTCGGCTTTGCCTAAAGCCAATGCTGACGATGTCGGGAACGTTGTGAAGGATGGATTCTCATGACTCGAATTAATACCAATGTCAGTTCTTTGGTGGCCCAAAACCGACTGGCCAAGACCAATGCCGACTTGCAAACCGCGCTCACACGATTAAGTACTGGCCTCCGTATTAATACTGGCAAGGACGACCCGGCAGGTCTAATTGCTAGCGAATCACTGCGGAGCGACATTACTAGCATCAACAAAGCCATCGCCAATACGCAGCGTGCTGCGCAAATCATCGCCACCGCAGACAGTGCGCTGGGGCAAGTCAGCTCGCTGCTAAACGACATTCGAGGTTTGGTAGTCGAAGCTTCCAACCGAGGTGCGATCAGCGACGATGAAATCGCAGCCAATCAACTGCAGATCGACAGTTCCCTGGAAGCGATCAATCGCATCGCACAGAACACTACTTTTCAAGGTCGCAAACTGCTGGACGGCAGCTTGGAATTCGTCACAACATCCGGAAACAATTTTTCGACTTTGACCGACCTGCGCATCAATCAAGCCAACCTGGGTACCGCGGGATCGGTGGCTCTGGAAGTCGACATCACCACTCCAGCGTCTCGAGCGAAAATCGAGGTTCCGAACATTCCTGCCGCAGGCGAACCTGGTACAGGCACTATTACGCTTCAAAACAAAACGGCGGGGGCAGAAGCCTCTACCGCTACTCTAACCACAACTGCGGGTGGCGAGTTTACGGTATCTGCCAGGAATGGCGGCACCTACGATGGTTCGGCTGGCAATAATCTTAGAGTATCGGTGTTGAGCGGCACGACCACGCCCACCGCGCGCGCTGTCACGGCTGTTCAAACCGCCGGAACCGGTACGGTCGGTGACTATACGATCAGTGTAAAGCCCACTAGCACCTTGTTTGCAGGCTCGCTCGGAAATGCGGTAACGGCTGATATTATTGCGGGGAACACGGCCACGGCTCAGGCAGTCAGCGATCCACAGTCGGTCAACGGGGTCGTAGGCGCATTTACAGTTCGCGCTAAAGCGGGCGGCACCAATGACGGAGCGGCTGGTAACATGATTGACGTCGTTGTGCAAAGTGGCGCTGGATCGACCGGTGCAGCTTTGGCCGGAAATACTCTTACAATTACGGTCAATAACGGCGCTTCGGCAAGTCTGGCGACGATCAAAGCCGCGTTGCTTGGTGACCCGGATTTTAATCCGTTCGAATTCATCATCGCAGACGGTTCCGAGAATTTGTTATTTCGTAAAGATGGCTCCGACGATATCGCAGCCTTTGATCTCAATGGAGCCACTAGTGGCACTGATGCGGATGCCACCGCTAGTTTCAATTCCAGCACTAACAGAATCACCATCCTCGTCAATCGTAACCAAAACACAACACTCGAAGATATCAAGGCCGCAATCGAGGCTGATACCGATTTCACCAGCGACTTTGAATTCAATCTCGGTACGGATTCAACGTTTCGCTCAACCGGCGTGCTCGACAATCGTACCGCTGTCGCGCTTTCAGGCGGTACTAATGCTCTGGCAGAGTACTCCAAGGTTGGCGACTTGCTGACAATTCTAGTCTCAAATTCCTCAGCCACGCAGACTCTGGCGAATGTTAAATCGACACTGGATGCGATCACTGCCTTTAATGACGACTTTGTGTTCACGGTCGCATCTGCGGGTAACTTTGCGACCAATGGCTCGGATGATATCTCCCAATCTCCTTTTACCGGTGGAACTGATACTTCTACTGGAGACGATGTCCTAGAAATCACTGGCCCAAGTGGTGCTGCAAATAACGGTACCATTACCGTCAACCGTTCCTCGACGACTACCACACCCACAGCGACGGTAGATGAAAATGGTAATATCACCATTACCGTCAGCAGCACTGCAACTACAACGTTGAATCAAATCAAGTCGGCGATAGAAACGCTGCAAGGCTATTCCGCCAGCTTGGGTACATCCAGCGGAGATTCAGTTTACAACCCCGCGATCGACACGTTTGATATCGACAACATTGCCGGTGCAACCGACGGTGGACTAACGCACGATGTCGTTTTCGAATTAGGTAGCCTCTTCGGTTCGCAAGTATTTCAAATCAGCGCCGGGACGACTCTCACTCAATTGATTTCGCAAATCAATCTGGTTCAAGATGCCACCAATGTTCAAGCCTCGGCCGATGGCGACACACTAGTGCTACAATCGACACAATATGGGAGCAAGGCAACTGTCGATTTGAGAGTTATCAGCGAAGCGCCAACTGGGACATTTACGAGCGGTGTGGGCATTCGTACTCGGGACACTGGCACTGATACCATTGCCCGAATCAATGGGGTCGACGCCAGCAGCGATGGAAACTCACTCAAAGTCAGCAATTCGGCGCTGGATATCTCGATGACCGTCGAAGCAGGATTTGTCGGCACTATCAGCTTCAGTATTACTGGCGGAGGCGCCAGGTTTCAGCTTGGTCCCGAGGTGGTCGCAAACCAACAAGCGCGCATCGGCATTGGCAGTTTGAATGCAGCTCGCTTGGGCGGCGCTTCTGGAAAACTCTACCAGTTAGCCGAAGGTGGTGTTGCCGCTTTGGCCCGCGATCCAACACTTGCATCTGAGATCTTGGATGAAGCCATCAACCAAGTTACCAGCCTGCGAGGGCGATTGGGAGCATTTCAGGCCACAACGCTAGAAAGCAACCTTGTTTCGCTGAACGATACTGTCGTCAACTTGCAAGAAGCCGAAAGTTCGATTCGCGACGCAGACTTTGCCACCGAAACCGCTCAACTGACACGAGCACAAATCCTCGTCCAATCGGGCACGTCGGTGCTGACCATCGCTAATCAAAATCCGGAGAATGTATTGAGGTTGCTCCAATAGTGTGGCAGTTCTCAATGCAAAATTACCTCACGACGAATCTTCGTCCCGTCCCCATGCCTCTGCTGCTAACCATGATAAATCGCCTAACAAGAGTTTAAAGTTGTATGACAGAGGCGCAAACAATTCGCTTGCCCGACCGACGAGATCCGGATGCCGATCCTGTGGTCATCACGGGAATCGGAATGGGAGCTAGTGTTGGTAGCGACCGCGAGACCGTGTGGCAAGCCATTCAAGCAGGACGAAGCGGAATTCGATTTACGCGGCCAGCCGATTGCGTGGGCTCGTTAAAGCTGCCCTGTGCGATGGTAGACTGGCTGCCACCCAAGGCCCCAGTGTTGAAGTCGATTCGTTTGTGCCAAGCTGCTGCGGACGAAGCTTTGCGAGACGCGGAAATTTGTTGGCCAGACGTTGACCGCGATCGCTTTGCTGTCAGTGTCGCGGCACAGTTCGGCGATATCGATTTTCTGTATTTGACCGAAGAACAGCGCAGTCGAGCGCCGGACGCACTAGCTCACCCGTGGCATCAGCAATTTCTGCCCTGCTCGGTCAGCGACCATGTCGCAAATTCCTACGGCCTCAATGGCCCGCGATTGTGCCATGCTACCGCTTGCGCCAGCGGAATCGTCAGTACCTTGGCCGCCGCACGCATGATTCAAGCGGACCAAGCCGATATGGCGCTCGCGGGCGCATCGGATTCCGTTGCCGAAATTATCTTGGCGGCTTTCCATCGCATGGGAGTGCTGGCCGAGGCTGAAGATGCTTCATCGGCCTGCCGCCCTTTCGATAAATCTCGCTGCGGTTTTGTGATGGGGGAAGGAGCAGCGCTACTGGTCCTTGAAAAACGCTCGCACGCAATTGCACGCGGCGCTAGTATTTATGCCGAAATTGCCAGTGGCCAAATGCTATGCCAAGCACATCACGTTACCGGCCTAGAGGAAAATAGCGCAACGCTGGAACAGTTGATTCGTCGCTCAATCGACAAAGCTGGCTGGAGTTACCGCGGTCCACAATATGTAAATGCGCATGGAACCGGTACTGCCCAAAATGATGTGTGCGAACTGAAGGCATTGCGCGGAGCGCTCGGAGATCAAGCCGATGGATTGGTCGCCAGCAGCAATAAGGCCATTCTCGGGCATTTGATCAACGCCGCTGGGAGTATAGAGTTAGCGTTGACTGCACTGGCAATGCGCGACAATTTTGCTCCTCCGACGATGCACCTCCGCGACCCAGAGACAGTCGGAGCGATCGATTGCTTGCCAGAATTCGGCGTTCAAATGGAAATCGATCGCGCGCTTAAGTTGTCGCTAGCATTCGGCGGGCATTTGGTCGCAATGGCTTTGAGAAAGTGCCCATTCGAAGCACACCAGCGACCGGCGCGACCACTATCCACCAGCGCGCGAATTCGCAATGCGAATGCACCTGGTCATCTGCAACGTGCTGCGTGAGCAGTTACGCCAGTCCCAACTCGGCCGCGATCGGTTGCAGACTCTGCACGCAGAAATCAATGTGTTCGTCCAATTCAACGCCCAACTCCTGTGCGCCGCGAATGATGTCGTCGCGATTGACGGCTGCCGCGAAACTGACTTGTTTCATTTTCTTACGCACGCTTTTGGCCGAAAGTCCCACCAGCCGTTCCGGGCGAACTAGCGCGCACGCTACAAGAAATCCGCTTAACTCATCGCATGCATACAGCGTTTTGTCGAGTCGCGATCGCCTGGGATGAGATTCAGACAAGTAATCGGCATGGGACAAGATCGCGTAAATGACTTCCTCGGGATAGTTTTTTTGACGCAATATGGCGCTCCCTTGCAGCGGATGATCCGGTGGATTGGGCCATCGCTCGTAATCAAAATCGTGTAGCAAGCCGACCGAACCCCAAATCTGCTCATTTTCGCCGAACTTGCGCGCGTATCCCAGCACAGTCGCTTCGACGGCCAACATATGGCGCTTCAGAGCGATATTCTTCACGTATTCATCGATTAATGCCAAGTCGTCCGCGCGCGCCATGCTTCGATATCTCTCGCCAAAGTGTATTTATCTGAATTGAGTGAAAAAATTGTTACCAAAATCTCTTGAGCAAGTGCCGCGCTACCAACACGGCGATTGCCGCCGATGCGCTCGCGCAGCTCTGAGCCCTTGCTATGCTTCATTTGAGATTTCGTGATCGTCGTCGTGATCAACGAGCCGGCTTGGGATCGAGGTTTGCGTTCAATTGTTCCTGAGAAACGCTGGAAGAAACTCCATCGACGGGTACAGTCACTTTGGCGAGCCACAGCATTGCATTCAGGACTACTTTGCGAAAATTCTCGTTACCCCAATTGTCATGAAAGTGCCCGCCTGTGAAGCCGAAACCACGTCCACCATCGGCCCTCTCAAGAGCCCACATCATCGCTTCCGCGCGTCCCATCGACGCTTGAATGTGTGTGTAAGGTCCCTTGGGGTAGACGTACGGACCATTGCGAACTTCTGAGCTAGGAGCCGCGACCAAGATGGGAGTGAATATCGCGCCTTCCAAGTTCTTAGATGCATTACCGGAAATGTCCCCGATGAATCTCATGTTGATGTACCATTCATCCTTGATTTGAAAGGGCTTGACTCCGCGAGTGATTTCGTGCTCGGCGAATTCGGTAAAGCTGGGCTCCCACATAGGATTGCACGAAAACATATGTTCGTAATGGCCACCGATCCAGCGTTTGAATTCGGCACCTGCCTGCGCAGGAACTACTTCGACTCCATAATGCATGCAGCCAATGCCAACTCCTTTTTGAACCCACTGGTCGATCCGTTTCAACCGCCGGCCACTTTCTTGGACTGCTTCGTGTTTTGCACCGCCGTCCATGTAGAAGACCACGGCACTGGCACCGTCAAATCTGGATTCGTCGCTCGGCCAGCCGTTTAAGCACACTTCGACTTGCAATCCAGGCTCTTGTTTTAAGCATCCAGCTAGAAGCTGTACGCCAGCATTGAACTCGTGCATGCGCGGCGGATGTGATGGCTTGCCCGCAACCAGCACCAGTTTCTTCGGTTCCGCCGCGAGTACTCCCACCGAACCCAAAACCCACAATGATAGTATTGCCCAACGAATAGACTTCATATTAATTCTCCCTTAAAAACAGCGGTTGAGTCTCTCGTATTGGAACCGGAGGAATTTTGTCATTGCATACTCCGCCTTGTGGCATATTTGGCAATGTAGACGAAATTAACCAACTACACTGCTCAATTGCTTACTATAGCCGTTTTTTCAGGCGCGCGGTGAAGAGGCTGACCGGCAAGCGCCCATCGTTGAATTTGGCGTGGGCACACAGTCGATCACCATTTGCAAGTTCTGCAACTGCGAGCGACAATGATGGGCGAACATTGTGACTGGATTCAAGGATTCGGCCCTGCCCCATCCGCCGGTCACAGCTACTTACAAGTGAGTCAATCATGAAGTCCTTTGCGAATTCAGAGCTGCAAAAGACGAGGAAACGCCGTTTCGCGCGGTGGCTGATGATCGCGGTTGCCGGCCTTGTCCCCGCGCTGTCATCGGCCGTTGCTAATGAACAGCTCCCCAAGGAGATTTTCATTGGAGGCACCTCGTTCCCGATCGAACACTTTCGTTGCAAAACATGTGGCAAGATTCACGCTTTGCCCGAAGCAGATGTTCCTACTCCAGCAACACAAATTTCAGATTCCGCCGCAACTCAACGCAGCCAGCCTAAATATGTTACCAGCGACACTCCCAATCAACCGGTAACCGCCCCCGAAGGTGCCCAGAACACTCTCAGTAAACCTGTTCAGCCAACACTGGCGGTTGAGTCCAAAGCAGTGGTTGTGGGACCCGCGGAACAAAAAATCGCTTTGGCAGAAACTGTGCTTCAGGCGAATTCGATAATCGTTCCGTCGCCAGCCAGTGACCGAGCTAAGAATCCACCCCGCGATCGACCTGAGATTGAAATTCGCCCGACAGTCGAGAGTCGCGAGGGGCAGGTTGAAATAATCCAACGCGATCCACCGCGTCGAGATGCTCCGCCGCGCGAACGAGCTGAAATCGTTCAGCCTAGGCGCGAACAACCCGAGCGCGGTCAACCCGATCGAACCCATTCCGAGCGCGATCGAGCACAGCAGCGTCCATCCCGGGAAGGAGATCGTCCCGGTCCCAGCCGTGAACAAACTCGCGACCGAGAGCCGGCGCGTGATCGCGAACCCGGGCGTGATCGCGAACCCGCGCGTGATCGAGAGCCAGGACGTGATCGAGAGCCAGGACGTGATCGGGCACCTGCACGTGATCGCGAACCCTTTCGTGAACGCGACGACCGACCGCGTGATCGCGAACATCCACGTGATCTTCCGCAGCGCGACCACCATCGAGAACCGCAAGCAGCGCGTCACGAGGATGTCGAATCGGGCGACCGATTGATTGCCAACCAAATCGCTGAGCTGCGTGAAACGCTCAAGATGCTCGCAGATCGCCAAAGCGAATCGATCGAGCGCCAAAACAAGCAGCTTCAAGAACTGATTCGGAAACTCGGCGACAACGATAACGACGATCAGAGCCGCGATGATGACTTGCGTGATCGGCGTTCGGACGATGACCGTCCGCCAATGATGTTGCGACGAGGACCTGGTCCGATGCCAGGTGGACCCCGACGCATGCCAGGCGGTCCGGGCCAACCAGGCCGACCAGGCGAATTCGGTCCTGGCCCACGTAGCCAATCGCCATTACCTCCTGGCACTCCACCTGGTCCGCCACGACGCCCACAACCCAGCGTTGAAACTCCGGATCGGCCGCAACCCGACGGACCGCGGCCAGGAATTTCATCATCATCCTCATCTCCATCGGGGCGCGAATCACGGAGCGAGCAAGCCGCACAGGCCGAACGAGCTCGAGCAGAAATGCTTGCCCAAGCCAAGGAAGTCGCTGAGACAGAGATGAATCAGTTACGTCAAAGTCAAGAACAATTCAAACGCAAGCTAGTCGAGATCCAGGAAAAACTGCAGCACGAACAGGAAGTAAGATCCCTGTTGGAACAAAAACTTCGTCAGCAACAAGCGAAATCCATGGCCGAGCTCGAAAACAGAAAAATCGAACTCAATGAAACAGTTGCTGCTCGATTAAAAGCACAAGCTGAGGAACGCAAGCAGGCTGAGATCAAGAAAGCTAAAGTTAGAGAGGGCGAACAGGACAAACAGGCCATCAAGAACAAGGATGACGACCGTCGTAAACCTGGCGACAAAGATGACGCAGCAGACAAAAAACGTAAGGACAGCGGCAAAAACGACGACGATGACAAATACGACGGTCGCGATAAAAAAGAAGCCGCCAAGGGTGACGACGATAAAAAAGAAAGCGGTAAGGACGACAAGAAACGCAAGGATCGAGAAAAGGACGACGATCAACTCGATGTTTAGTTCCATCGATTGAAAACCGAGAATCGTTTGCGAAATTCGAGCTGGCTATTGGGTGAAAGACCTAGTAGCCAGCTTTTTCTATTTTGTGACGCCGTTATCCGCCGATCGCGACGTGGTTTAGAAAAGGGTAACATCGCCCAGCGTGATTCGATGAGTCAGTTTTGAAGCAGAATCGCGCCGGTCTGCAGCACGACTTGTAGTCCCTCGTACCAACCGAAATAATATTCCGCCGAAACTTACTTTGGATTGCACTCTTTGGATATCGATTAAATGAATACTACAACGACTTCCCCGCAACCGACCGCGATAGAAATTAAAGCTCATAAAGTTGAGTCGAGTTCAGAACTGGTCTCGAACATGGAGACTGCTAACTTGATCGAAGGATACCACGTTATTGCCGAATGGATTCGTTTTGCGGACGCGAAAGCGGCGGTTGTTCTCACAGTAGGTGGAGCAATCGCAGGGATGGTGGTTCCTACCTTGAAGGGCTATCTCGACGAAGATGTAACAAGCCACCTGACACCTTGGTGGACCATCCTAGTTATGGGACTCTTTGGGTGTTGGTTAGTCCTGGTCCTGCTTTCGGGCATGCTAGCGTTTCGATGCATCTCGCCTTTTCGGCAAAGTGGCAGACATCCGTCACTGGGAAAATGCGCGCATTTTCATCCAGCAGCAATTAGTGCCGCGTTCGACTTGAACGACTCCGATCGATTTATTGACGACTGCGAACGTATGGGTGATGCGGGACTTCGTCGAGAAGTGGCAGCATGCCTCTTGATCGATTCACACATTTCTTCAACTAAGTATGCACTTGTTACAAAGTCCATTCGATTGCTGGGGGCCAGCGCATTTGCAGCTTTTGCCTACCTGCTGGCGATACAGTTTTGATCGGGCTTAACCTCTTGTGATCGTGAGCGAACATGTACCGACCACTGGTGTAAGGGGAAATCCGGAGACATGGGCATTGTAGCGGGGCCGAATATCATCAAGGCGTCGATTCTTCGCGCGTGCTTCAATATCACCAACGAACGTCTCGTTGACCAGGAATAAAGTAATCAGTTCCGGATGCAACCGGCGAGAGTCGCGAATGCTGTAAACCAGTAGATAATTATTCCCCGTCAAGCGATGGTTATCGCAGGGGAGTCGCAACAGGTCAGTAACTAGACTTATCGTTAAGGGGCTATTGTCTCGCGAAAATAAATGAACCGATTCCACAAATCTCAGGATGGAGAGTTTCGACCACTGCACTTGGAGCAGAGAAGGAGCAACTCTTGGCTTCAGGCGTGTTTGCAGGTGTGCTAGTCTGCGTTCATCGCGAAACGCCAAGTGACCTGCAAGCCATGTTGCATTGGCGAGCAAC
This sequence comes from Planctomycetaceae bacterium, assembly GCA_005798335.1. Taxonomy (GTDB): domain Bacteria; phylum Planctomycetota; class Planctomycetia; order Pirellulales; family Pirellulaceae; genus Aureliella. The sequence goes on from SYJV01000476.1 coordinate 10,137, forward strand.
GTTCCGTGCGTTGGCTCTGGCCCAAACGTATCTGCTTGTTGACCGAGACCGTGTTCCAGATGTGCTTCAACCCATCGATCCCGCTTTTTCCCGTACTTGGTTTCAATTGTGCTGAACAAATAACCGTACGTGTGCTGCAATCCAGCGTGAGGCGTGACTAGCGACATTTTCACACCGGCCTCAACTGCGATCAATTCCAAAATGCTCGGCGCGACAATTGTTGATGCTTCGAATTCGTCGACATTCTTCGAACGGCCCCAAAACGGAAGAGGCCCCGTTCTACCTCGATCTTGTTCGATCTGTCGGACGACGCCCGGACACTGTTGCTCCAAGGACCTAAATCTCGTTGCGAGAGGTTCGGCAGTCTGACTTACCAGATGGTATGCGATTGAGTCATACAATCTCTGGATGCTATTTCGCTTCATTGATGACTTTGTGAAGGAGAACGTGACTTTGACTGACACTCGTTGGTTGCGCTCGCGGGCGACTTGTAGTTTCTTGCATCAATGTCAGTCCTTCAAGATGCTGGCCGTTCAATTTGCTGGAGTATGATGGCGTCTTGCAGGTTCTCGCCACCGATCAATCGCATCACGTAACAAAGTTTGCCATCGATATCGCGGCCGGTACCATAGACTGGAACGATGCCCGGATGTTCCAATCGGCTGGTGATTTCGGCTTCTTTGAGAAATCGTTGGCGTCGGTGTGGGTCGTCGTCGTAAGGTCGGCGAATCACCTTGAGCGCGACCTCGCGCCCAAGCAGTTCGTCGACTGCCACAAAAACCTCGCCCAATCCGCCCTTGGCAAGCGATCGAAGGATGCGATACCGCGTTTGTGTCGACATCTCCTGCTGCGGATTGGAGGATACTGCGGCAGGCGAAGAAGAGAATTTGTCCACGTATTTCGGCGCATCGATCAGGACACCCATGGACTTCAATGCTTGGATTCGTTCCTCCAATTCATTTGCCAATTGCGGAGTGTCGCCGCACAACTCCTCCGCGGTCACACTTTCCCCTTGCTGGTACAGTTGTTCCCAGCGCAATAGCAACTCGTCCAATTGTTCTTGGCGATTCATACTACGCCCGGCAAACTGCCCCGCATGGCTTTGTGAACTTCGATACGAGCCTGTTGCCACCGCCCCTGAACTGTACGTTCAGTTACGCCCAGTAAGTAAGCCGCCTCGGCCTGAGTCAGCCCTTGATACCAAAGTAGATCAAACGCTTCGCGCGATTCAGTCGGCAAGTCGCCGATTCGCTGGTGAAACTCTGTCCATGCCGCCAGTCGACTTGGTTCGTCCATGGCTGCGATATTGTTCACCGCTTGCGCCACTGGAATCAAAATGGCCGAGATGAATAGCGGTCGGCAACTTTTACCGCGCCGCAAATGAGAGGCCGTTATCAAGTTGGAATTCGGCGGTCCCAACTTGGTTAAGAAACTGGGAACCTGACCCATGTTGTCTCCACGTCACAGAAACTACAGCTGAATGGGACAGGGTTGTACCTCAATGTAAATGAGTAAGGGAATTTCTGCAGTGCAGTATTTTTCGATATTGGTTACACTCTAACTATCAAGTTTTCTCGGCAGACAGTTTACTGCATTTGCAAGGCTTCAGTTCGTCAGTCAGATTTAGAGTTGTAAGTGGTTCAACAAAAAAAGATAATCAAGACTCTAGCTCATTTGTTTATGTGGACGCTGGTAGCTTGGGGTATCTATCGATCTGTCGTCAAGTCGGCCGATCAGCTACGTGCTCAGCGTATTGAATTGACTCGGCAAGCTGATTTGCTTGAACAACAAGCCAAAGATTACGAAGGATCGCAGGCTAAAAAACTTCGAAACCAAGCCGCCGAACTGCGCGATCAAGTGCGCAATTTTTGGCGCGCGGATTGGAAGTACCTGGTGCTGGCCGGCGCGACCTATGCGGCAGCAATTTCGATGTCAGGTTTGTATTGGAATATGTGCCTAACGGCGATTGGACAGACCGCTCCGTGGCCAATCGTAATCTGGGCCTATTTTTATGGCAACCTGGGCAAGTACGTGCCTGGCAAAGCCATGGTCGTATTGTTGGAGCAAACAAAGGTGTCAGGAGTGTGTCAGGTACCTTTTGCGAGAAACTCGCCCTTCGGATGCTGCGCACAAAAGGTACCTGACACGTGACTGACACTTATTTCTCGGCTATTCGTAAGTCGATAGGGATACCGATAGACGGTAGAATCCATTGATTTCCACATCAAGTGATGTGTTACGGGCCGAATTGTTGTGAATTCTGGAGAGGCTGTTGACGCACCGATTCGCTGGTCGAATCGAGTCTCGGGCAGTGATCTACGCTGTCAGGGTTCACCATAAGAAAGTGCGATCACTCCAGTCGAGTGATCGCACTTACATGTTTGTCAGAATCGAGAACGGTTACTTAGCGACGTCGGCGACTTGCACGTGGGCCGCGGAATTCCTTGTCAAACCGCTCGTCAGCAGTTTGTCATGGCCATGCAACTGGTCTATGTGGTACGAGCATTGCTTATATGCTGAGCCGAGTTGATTTCGTCGGATCGAAAACAAATGAGGTTGCAGAAATGAACAGGCGTGGAGCGTTTTGCTACGTTCGAGTCGGATTACTCGCATACTCTTTTCTGGCTGGCATGAATGCCATCTCTGTTGGTCAGGTACCAATCGTTGAGTCGAACCAAGGTCGCGAACTGTTCCACCGGCACTGGAAATCCGAGCAATTCGTTGATCCACTTATTTCACAAGCCACGTCATCAAGCGAGGGAAAAGGGACTGGCGATGGGCTGGGCCCGCTGCACAACGCAACCTCGTGCGTCGATTGTCATCGAGCGGGCGGAGGCGCTGGGATCGAGCGAAATGTGACCATGCTGACGATCGATCCAAGTTCCGACTTTCTCGATAACAGGGTCGAAGCGGCGGAGGCACGCAGAGCCGTGCTTGAATTTTTCCCAGGGGTCATTACACTGCGAACGGTCATGGGCATCCGAGGCGAGCCAAGCACACCCGACGATCCGGCCAAAGGATTAGTTTGGTCGTCGATTGTTGTTTTGGTGGATCAACCGGGGAAGCAAAGCGACTTTGTCAGCGCAGGCGATTCGGAGCGAGGGCTGTTTCATAAGCATCCCTGGTCGATCGGGGGCGGTGGTGCGAGTGAATTGAAGGAGTTGTTGGAGGAGAACACCACGGAGACACTGAGTGCACGGAGTGATGTAATTGGAATTACAGCAGTAACCGATGAAGACGAGTTGTACATGCAGCCCTTCGAGTCTCTTTGCCGCAACAGTGTTGAAAAGACAAGGCCCTTGATCGTTGGCGATGTGATTCGTGATTGGGTTGTGGCAAAGTGCGAAAGCTCCATTTGGTTGTATAAAGAAGATCTTTCATTGGTTCCACTCCAAGAATTACCAATTACCGCTAAGCTACTTTGGCGGTATAGGGCAGTCGTCGCCGATTTGGAACTCCAATGATCGAGCGGGGACTAAAATGGTATGAATGGCAAGAACTTTATGTTGATAAGCTTCTTACACCACTGACGATCACATTCGCCGAAGTCGCCACCCATAATCATTTTGTGTTGGATCGCGGCGGGAAGGTGTTTAATCGTACGGCACCGGTGATCAAGTTGCCGGCGGATGCGACCGAAGACGATCACCTCGCCCTCCTCGGACTTCTCAACAGCTCCACCGCCTGTTTTTGGATGAAACAGTTGTGCTTTCCAAAGGGTGGCGATCATGTCGGCCAGGAAGGCGCACGGTTACGACGTTCTTTGTGGGATGAACGATATGCATTCAACGGCACGAACATAGAAAGACTGCCTGTTCCATCTGCTAAACCCATTGCGACAACGAAACACCTATATCAATTATCTCAGCAACTTTTGTCGCTTACCCCGCAAGCGATTGTCACGCAAAGGCGCAAAGTTGCAAAGGGAAACGCGAGCATCTTGGCGAGCTTTGCGCCTTTGCGTGAGATCCTTTCTTCAGCTCGCGAGCAATGGGCAGCGATTCGCCAGCAAATGATCGCGGGGCAAGAAAACCTCGATTGGGAGTGCTACAAACTGTACGGACTAGTTGACGAAGCGCTGACCGAATCCACTGCTGAGTCTTCTGGGTTCCCAATTTCTCTCGGCCAACGTGCTTTCGAAATTGTTCTCGCCCGCAAGATAGCTGCAGGAGAGGCTCATTCCACTTGGTTTGAACGCCACGGATTGACGGCGATCACGGAACTCTCCTCAGACTGGCCAGAACACTACAAGAAATTGGTCGAACGACGTATCGGGCTAATCGAGAACGATCCCAATATTCGATTGATTGAGCAGCCAGAATACAAACGCCGCTGGAACACTGAGCCATGGGAATCACAACTCGAACGTGCTCTGCGTGAATGGTTGCTGCTGCGTCTTGAGACATACTTCGACTTCGACGGACGAATGTCAGATCTCACGCATAGGCGCGAAGGCGCAAAGGATGAGACTTCTGAACTTAGCGCCTTTGCGCCTTTGCGTGAAATATCCATCTACTCCGTCACACAACTCGCCGACTCCGCTCGTCGAGATTCTCAGTTCATGGAAGTCGGTGAACTCTATCGAGACGATTCCGCGTTCGATGTGCAATCACTCGTTGAAGAACTCGTACTTGCCGAGAGCGTTCCTCACCTACCAATCCTCCGCTACAAGGACTCCGGACTTCGCAAGCGAGCGGAGTGGGAGAAGACCTGGGACTTGCAGAGAGAAGAAGACCGTCATTTGTCATTAGTCACGGGGCATTCGTCACTTGCAAATGACAAAGGACAAATGACAAATGACCTTCCTCCAATTCCCGTTCCACCCAAGTACACCAGCGCCGACTTCATCTCGACCGGTGGAGCTCGTTACTGGTCGCTACGTGGCAAGCTGGATGTACCCAAGGAACGCTGGATCAGCTTCCCCCACTGCGAAGGACCCGACGGAACGCTAGTCATCTGCTGGGCTGGCTACGATCACTTGCAACAAGCCCAAGCCATCAGCGCCTACTACGTCCGCGTGCAAACCGAGTTCGGCGGCAGCGACGATCCCCGACTCATACCCTTGCTCGCCAGCCAGGGCGCGGACCGTCTCCGATGTAACCTCTGGTTAACAATCATCGCGACGCCACAGATCAACCGGATTAGGCCGCATTGCGTTTGCTGAAGCCCGCTTCGCACTTGGCGTGCTCGCTGGCGATGAGAAGCTTGCCCACTAAGGCAGGTCTTTCACCCAATACGGTACGTCGTCGCACTGGCCGTTGCCGACAGTTTTTCGCGCAAGCGGTCGAAGATGGCTTGATCGAGCGAAATCCGTTTGCTGGCCTGCCTGCCACTGTGCGATCGAACAAGGAGCGGCAGTACTACGTTAGCCCGGATTATTCATGCCGAGGTGAACGTAGTGGTGGATTGTTTCGTACAAGTTGTTAGCTAACAACGACTTTCAACGAAACAAGGAAGCCAAGGATGTGTTTGCAGTCTGCGCAGCAATTTGAGTTGGGGTTTTGTC
>SYJV01000477.1 GCA_005798335.1 Planctomycetaceae bacterium
ACTGACGATTCGCTTTTCGTCTACCCCAAATCATGAATTTTCTGGCTGTGATGTCGCTATTGCTGCGATTCAAAGGCAAGTTCAATGATTTTTACGCTGAACTTTTTGGGTACGTTTGCGGAACGAATCACTTACTGTTCGATTGGGGTTTGTAGTGTCGTGGGCAAGTCTCGACGATTCAATTGGCACCGCATTTCACGGAGCGACCCTTGCGGTATAGAATGAAAGCCACACACTTATCAAATTGGCGATCCAATGGCAAATTCGTTTTGCTCTAGGTTCGCATGTGAACTATTCAGCGATGGAAGTTGCTATGGAGCGGGAATCGACCGAATTGCCGGTGCCGTTTTCTGACCAACGAGGTGTAATACCTCCGCCACTTTCAAGAACAATTGCGCCGCAATTTACGCCTCCACCTCTGGCTCAAGTTCCACCGGCGCAAAAATCCATGCCAGCAATGGCAGCGGTGATTGTACCACCTGTGTCCCTTGTTGGATCGATTGCTGGAACAACCAACAACAGCGCTATTAACATTGCAGAGTTTCCGCAGAAGCAGCCGGCTGAGAATGCCAACCCACCAACCGAGATGGAAGTTTGGCAGGAAAAGCAGCGCAAGCGAGCGGTACCTTCGTGGCTAGTCAGCTTCATAGTACATGTCGTGATTTTGCTAGCTCTGGCTGCGGCACCGATTGCGCGATTCGCAGCAGGGCCGCTGACACTCTTGCTCGGCAAATCCGACGGCTTGCAAATGAGCGAGTTTAATCTAACTTCCAACGGTGATTCATCGGAAGACGTTGAAGCGCCGGAAATTAATGAACTAGCAACCTCAAATATTCAGACGCTCGATACCGATAGCCTCACTAGTGCGTTCGACGCGATTCGTATACCGACAGGCGGTACCGCGCAGCCATCACTTGAAGACCTTGGACTGAGCGAGGGATTCTCCGGTCGATCGAGCGCGATGAAGAGTGCGTTGCTCAGGAAATACGGTGGCACGCCAACCACCGAGGCAGCGGTTGAAGCCGGATTGAAATGGTTGGTAAAAAACCAGCGTTCCGACGGCAGTTGGAGCTTGACCGGTTCCTACTCTGATGGCGGTATGGCCGAAAATAAATCTGCGGCCACGGCTATGGCAATCAACGCCTTTCTTGGTGCTGGATACACGCACAAGGAAGGCAAATACGCTGACGTTGTAGAGTATGGATTGCGATTTCTAATTTCCAAGCAAGACAAGGAAGGTTTTTTTAGTAACGAAGCGCCGTCCCGGCAAAAAATGTACGCCCAAGCACTGGCAACGATTGCCGTTTGCGAAGCGTACGGAATGACCGGTGACTCGAAATTGCGCACGCCTGCTGCCAAAGCGATCAAGTTTGCAGAATGGTCCCAGAGCAATGAAAATGCATGGCGCTACGAACCCAAAGAAGGCGCGGACCTGTCGATGACCGGTTGGTATCTGATGGCATTGATGACCGGCAAGATGGCAGGACTCGGTCCCGATGCTAAGAAAATTAAGAATGTCAGCAAGTACCTGGATGCGGTGCAGACATCCGATTCGTCGCGATACTCGTACACCGAAGGGGAACGCCCCTCATTGAGCATGACAGCGGTCGGCTTGTTGTGCCGACAATATCTTGGTTGGCCCAAGTCTCATCCTGCGATACTGGGCGCTATTGAGCGAGACTTGTTGCCCAGTTCGCCACAAGAGGGTGATCCGCGGTACAGCGTTTACTATTGGTACTATGCGACTCAAGTATTGCATCACGTCGGCGGTGAAGCGTGGACGCAATGGAACAACAGCATGCGGGAAGTTCTGCCCGCGATGCAGGTCAAGAGCGGACGCGAAGCGGGCAGTTGGTCTCCCGATCTGGATCAATTTGGCGCCTCGGGTGGGCGGCTCTATACAACCTGTTTCAACATCTATTGTCTGGAAGTCTATTACCGACATCTATCGCTCTACGATTTGGACCAAAAGGGCCCCAAGAAGCGTTAAGTGTGGTCTGCATTGCATTCCTAGCGTTAGGCTCGAGCATTCGACGCTAAGAATTGGCGGGAGCGGTTTTCTACGAAGCTTGGCGTTCAGCTCTCGCAAAAATTGAATTTTGAACGAGCGACTCAGTCTGCGAAAAGTTAATCTTTGCTGGGAACTGAATTAGTTAGGCCGTTGATTGACTGCGAGTGTTGGCAAGGTTAATTTGTGCATCGTCCTCTCGATCCTTTCTCCCAATCGGCTGAGCGAAACTCCCCGACGATGGCGGAACAAAAATATGACAATTAGAACGCCATGCATGTTGGCTATTGCGATGATGCTGCCACAACAGGTTCAGTTTCTAGCGAGCGCAGTGGCTCAGTCGTCGGCAATCGCGCCAACTTACGAAAACGTTTCCTACGGACCACACGCTAGAAATGTACTGGATTTCTACCAAGCCAAGGGCGATGGTCCTCGTCCGCTACTGGTGTACATTCACGGCGGCGGATGGACCAGTGGAGACAAAAAACAGGATCCAGCCAATTTTAAACCATTTTTAGAAAAGGGAATCTCCTATGCGGCGATCAACTACCGACTGACCAATCAAGCGATTTTGCCCGCGCCGGTCCACGATGCGGCGCGAGCGATTCAGTTTATTCGGTCGAAAGCTAAGGATTGGAATATCAATTCCTATCGCATTGCGCTTACCGGTGGCAGCGCCGGTGCATGCACTTCGATGTGGTTGTTGTTGCATGATGACTTGGCGGATGCCAATTCGTCTGATCCGATTGCACGGTACTCGACTCGAGTTGCCGCCGCCGCAGTTTCTGGGGGGCAAACGTCGATCGATCCGAAAATCATCGAACCTTGGCTGGGAGCCAACGTGCTACTGCATCGCATGATTAATCTGTCGGTTGGCGAACCAACAATTAAAGGTGCACTCAAGAATTACGATCAACATCGAAAACTGTACGTAGAATTCTCGCCCTACAATCATGTGGACAAGAACGATCCACCGTTGCTGATGACATACTCCAACAACATGACGTTGCCATCGGAGAATGCTGGTCACGGCATTCACCATCCGGTTTATGGTGTCAAGTTGAAAGAACATTCGGACAAATTGGGACACGAATGCCACTTGCTGATTCCCGGTGTTTCAAAGTCCGACAATTACTCAACGGCCAACGAATTCCTATTAGCAAAACTGTTGGCGCCCTAACCATGGCTGAGGACATCACGACTCCAAGTCCCGAAATTGTATTGGACTTGATTGAAAGTTTCCGCAGATCGAAAACGATGTTTGCGGCAGTCTCCATAGGTGTGTTCGATGCCGTGAGCGAACGCGCTAAGACACTTGCCGAGTTGGCCGGAGAGTTGCAATGCAGCCAAGATGGGCTCGAGCGATTACTGAACGCCTGTGTGTGTTTGAATCTGCTCAGCGTCCACGACGAGCAATACGCAAATACGCCGGTGGCTCGCGAGTATCTGACATCATCCAGCCCACGGCGAATGACCGGGTACATCAACTACTCTAATTCCGTAGCATGGAAATTGTGGGGCAATTTAGAGGATGCGGTGCGTGAGGGAACGCATCGTTGGAAACAGTGTTACGGTTGGGATGGACCACTTTTTTCCCACTTTTTTAAGACCGATCAAGACAAACGCGAATTCTTAATGGGCATGAATGGATTTGGGGTCGTTGCCTCGCCTCAAGTTGTATCGGCGTTTGATCTCAGCCGCTTTTCGACTTTGGTCGATCTAGGTGGCGCTACCGGGCATTTGGCCATCGCGGCTTGTGAGCGATATCCGACTCTGCGCGGCATCTTGTATGATTTGCCGGACGTAATTGGACTTGCTCGTGAAATAATTGGGCAATCAGTAGTTGCGAATCGCGTTCAAGTGGTCAGTGGTGATTTCTTTACAGACGATTTACCGCCGGGAGATTTGTATGTCTTGGGGAGAATTATCCACGATTGGACTGTGCAGAAAATCGATCAATTGGTCGCCAAAATCTATGCCAGCCTGCCGCGCGGTGGTGGACTATTAATCGCCGAGAAAATCTTGCTGGACGACAAGTCAGGACCTCGCTGGGCGGTGATGCAGAATTTGAATATGTTGACCTGTACGGAAGGCAAAGAACGAACATTAAACGAGTACGAGACGCTGCTTAAGCGAGTTGGCTTTGGCACGGTTACAGGATGTCGAACCGCAGGTTCCAGCGATGCGATTCTCGCGCTTAAGGATTGATCTCACTCGCTCAAGCAATTGGCCAGGAAACTCCACGAGGCAGCGATGCAAAACGGTACTTCGGAATCTCACTTGCGCTGGTACCAAGGCATTTCGCGATATCAATGGTTGGTGCTGCTGATCGCGTCGCTGGGTTGGGTGTTTGATGTTTTTGAAGGCCAGATTTTTGTAGCTTCGATGCGTGAGGCGATGCCCGCGCTGTTAGGAGTCGCGCCGACGCACGCACTGGTTGCGAGCTGGAATGATTGGGCCTTTGGTAGCTTCTTATTGGGAGGAGCATTCGGCGGAGTCCTGTTTGGTGTGATGGGAGACAAGATCGGGCGATCGCGCACGATGATCATCACGATCTTGTTCTATTCCTTGTTCACTTGCATCACTGCGTTCGCTCAATCCGCTTGGCAAATGGTTGTGCTGAGGTTCTTTGTGGCGATGGGAGTTGGCGGTGAGTGGGCAGTAGCGTCTGCGATGGTAGCGGAAGTCATGCCCCAACGGTCACGTTCCGTGATGAGTTCCATTTTCCATGCTTCGAGTGTGTTTGGAACAATTCTTGCCGCTGTCGCTGGCGCCCTGGTGGTCGGCAACGCTGGGTTGGGCGAATCGGCGTGGCGTTGGGGATTTGCCATCGGCGTCTTACCGGCACTGTTGACCGTGTGGATTCGATTTCAACTGGCCGAACCCCAACAATGGATCGACGCTCGTCGTCAAGCTGAGGTTGACCCTAGTCTACGCTCCGGGCGAGTCGCCGAGTTGTTCAACAACGAGAACATCAAGAATACGTTGATTGCTGTGACGCTTTCGTCCATTGGCCTGGTAACCTACTGGGGAGTGCACATCTCTGGCAAGGATGTGTTGCTCAAGCACGCCGAGTGGCGAATTCTGAATGAAGCTGGTGTCGCGCACGATGCGGTTAACAAGCAGCAGATTCTGAGTCAGCACAAACCGGAAATCAAAAATGCGGAAATGCTGAGCATGATTCTGAATTCAGTTGGAGGGGGCTTGGGGCTGGTCCTGTTTGGAACGATTTCGAATTCGCTGGGCCGCAAAGGAGCGTTCGTTTTTTATCAAGCCATCGCATTTGCGATTTCGTTGCTAATGTTCAAGCTTGTGCAGCAGCCCACGACCAACGTCTGGGTAGCGATGCTGGTTTTGCCAATCTTCGGTTTCTTTACCACCGGAATGCATGCTGGATATGCTGTATATTTTCCCGAGCTGTATCCGACTCGCTTGCGAGGAACCGGATCTGGGTTCTGTTTTAATATGGGCCGACTCGCAACTGGTGTGGCCTTTGTGGTGTTCGGGATAATCACCATTCCGGCTGATCAAAAGCCAATGATGTTGGCCCCGCTGTTCCTTGTCGGCATCGTCGTAGTATTGTTCGCACGCGAGACTCGGAACACGGAATTGCCCAACTAGTACATTCCCAGCGCAAAAGCAACTATCGGAAGCAAACATGTCTGCTGGAAAAACCGGCAATGTTATTTTTCAGCGATCCGCTTAATTACTGATTTCGCAGGATTTGTCGCCAAGGTGTCTCAGCAATATCCTTCCGCAGAATGGTGCCAAGTCAATAAGGCGAGCGGCAGATGGGAATTTACCAATACAAGCC
>SYJV01000478.1 GCA_005798335.1 Planctomycetaceae bacterium
CGCTACATCGAAAGTTTCTCGGCTTATACGCGCCAGTTTCTCGAACGGCTCGACAAACCTGATTTCGATTCGATCGATCACTTGCCTCCAGCACTGGCGGTAACACGGAAAAGTGCTTCGCGCAGTAACCGCGCCACGGTTGGGTCCGCCACCGAGACGCTTGACTATCTGCGGTTGCTCTATGCCAGCGTCGCTCAGTTATTTTGCCTTGGTTGTGGTCAGAAGATAAGTCCGCACTCGCCACAAAGTGTCGCAAGTCTCGTCGCGGAGCTGCCCGCATCCGCAAAGGTGCTTGTTGCCTTCAAGGTTTCTTGGTGCGATATCGGCGAACGAGCAACGGTATTGGCGGAATTGCAGGCGTCCGGATTTGTGCGGTTGATTCATGAAGGCCGCACGATTCATTTGGGGCGTGATTCCCGCGCTGAGTTGGCCGACAACCTTTCTAGTTCTGCATCCTGCTGGACGCTGGTTGATCGACTGAAAGGTGGCGACGATTCCAGCCGAGTAACCGAGAGCATCGAGACTGCATTTCATTGGGGACGCGGAAGCATCGCGCTGCTAGTTGCCAATTTCTTGCGCGAGCCTAGGCAAGTGACCGAAGCACCGCCCGCGGCTGACGGTTTCTTGGCGGCGCCCTGTCCACCTGCGTCCAGCGTTTCTGCAGCAGCTCCTGATGCAAGAGATGAACCGTTGGATTTGTGGGCTTCGGCGACGGTCCTGCAAATTGACCAACAGCCATGGATGGTGGCCGAGTTGAGCGAGCAACTTGTTTGTCGCAAGTGTGCTATCGAGTATCCTCGTCCGGAACCGCAACTGTTCAGTTATAACAGTTCGCTGGGAGCGTGTGAGACTTGCGAAGGCTTTGGCGATACGTTGGAGCTGGATATGGGCGCGATCGTTCCAGACAAGTCGCGTTCTATTCGGCAAGGGGCTCTGGCACCATGGAACTCTCCAGCGTACACACATCACCTTGCCCAGCTCGTAGATTTGTCGGATCAATTAAAGATCGACATTGATCGACCGTTCGGGAAACTCACTGAACGCCAAGTGCATACGATTATCGATGGAAGCGCCAAACACGATTACGGAGGCTTGCGTGGGTTCTTCGCTGGACTTGAACGGAAGAAGTACAAGATGCATATTCGCGTCTTCCTCAGCCGTTGGCGAAAATACCGGCCATGCCCGACTTGCCAAGGCAAGCGGCTGAACGATTGGGCGCTCAGTTTCCGTGTCGATGGCCTGAATCTTGCGGAGTTTTGCAAGCTGGAAATCGACCGAGCCGTAGAGTTTTTATCCAACCTGCAATGCCTCTCAGCCAATTCGCGAACTATTCGGCAGTCGCACGACGAGGCGTTTGCACGGCTACGATACCTACAGCAAGTTGGCCTTGGCTACCTGACATTGGACCGCACATTGCGCACGCTCAGTGGCGGCGAAACACAGCGCACCGCGTTGACATCGACGCTGGGATCGAACTTAGTAAATATGTTGTATGTGCTCGACGAGCCGTCTGTTGGTTTGCACCCGCACGACGTATGTCGACTCGGAGATGCGATCGGAAAATTGGTCGACCGGGGTAATACCGTGGTGATGATCGAACACGAGGACGAATTATTGCAGCGTGCGCATTGGATGGTTGAGGTTGGCCCCGCCGCTGGTGAGCATGGTGGTCGGATTACTTTTGCAGGCGATGCTGCCGAATTCCTTGCTGCGCCAGCTAGCTTAACCGCCCAGTACTTATCGGGTCGAAAGAAACTGGCAGTGCCGACAGAGCGTCGCAAGCTTGGGCGAAGTTCCATTAAGCTGATCGGCTGCTGCCACAACAATTTGCAACACCTCGACGTCGAGATTCCTCTGGGTGTTCTTTGCGTGATTACGGGAGTCAGTGGTAGCGGCAAGAGTTCGCTGGTCCAAGATACCTTGGCCGCTGCAGTTTCAGCGCGGCTGGCGAACAAATCGATCGAATTCTTGCGAATCAAGGAAATAGCAGGCTTTGAGTCGATTGACGATTGCATCCTGGTCGATCAAAGCCCATTTGCCAGTTCCAGCCGCAGCAATCCAGTAACCTACGTGAAAGCCTTCGACGAAATTCGGGAATTATTCGCCGAGGCACTCGATGCGCGCGTGCGCAACTTGACAGCCGGCCATTTTAGTTTTAACAGCGACCTGGGCAGGTGCCCGACTTGCAAGGGCGAAGGAACGCTGGATGTCGACATGCAGTTTCTGGCCGACGTTTCGATGACTTGCCCAACCTGTCATGGCAAACGATTTCGCCAAGAGATTTTGTCGATACGCTATCGCGATCGGAACATCGCAGAAATCCTGTCGATGACGGTCAGCGACGCAGCGAATTTCTTTCGCGGAGCCGACAAGATCTGTCGCAAGTTGCAACCGTTAATCGATGTTGGACTGGACTACTTGCAACTTGGGCAAGCTGCAAACACACTCAGTTCCGGTGAAGGGCAACGATTAAAGTTGGCCGCTTATCTTGCTCAAGGCAGCAATCGGCGAACATTAATTGTGCTCGACGAACCAACCACCGGACTACATTCACGCGACGTCGGCGTTCTGATCGGCTGCTTCGAAAAATTGCTCGCCGCGGGTCATTCGCTGGTGATCGTCGAGCATAATTTAGACCTCATGGCTGCTGCCGATTACATGATCGATCTCGGCCCGGGGCCTGCCGAAAACGGTGGCCGCATCGTCGTTTGCGGCACTCCAGAACAAGTCGCGAGCTGCCCCAGTTCGATCACAGGACAGCACCTCAAAAAGCGACTCTACTAGAGAGTAAAAGGATTGTCCTCAATCGTTTTGTGAACACTGAGCTAAGCTGAATGAGTTGGGCCTCTGAGGACAACAATAGTATTGATTTCTTCCGGAACTGAGCACTTGAGGACAATTGCTCTACTCTCCTGGATATGCCGTTTATGCGCTGGATGTCGGTGCTGCTGAAGCTGATAGGTGGCGACAGTCGAACACAGTTATGACGATTCTCCAACATCGTGGGGAAGTTCCGATGTGAGACGTTCAGTGCTTGCGCAAACTTTTACAAGTGGAGAAGGCAGGATGCCTACGCGAACGAATCTACTTGCGCTGATATTTTCGGTTTCGGCCAGTTTGAGCGGAAATTTCCAAGTACAGGCTCAATTGCCAGGAGAATTTCAGTTTGCTTCAATTTTCAATTCTCCTGCGGGAAGCGTTCAAACGGTGTCTGCACTAACCGAACGTTCCAATTCAGCGGCGAGCCCGGGAGTCGTTGCGATCGCGAATCCGTTGTCGCCCGATCCAGTTCCGGCACAGGCGGTTAATCCATCGCAGGAGCCGGCGAAAGTGGACTCGCCGAATGTCGCGAAAGCGCGGCCGGGTAATCAGGATGCTGGTCTGAGACCGCGTCCGTCAGCGGATGTGTTGGATGTACTTTCCACACCGAGCACTGCATACGAAGGACGCGTTCCCGATAGCGCCGCGGCAAAACGTGCTCTACCTCCGGCGTACTTAAACTATGATCGCGGTTGGTCGGCGCAAATGTACCTTTGGCAGTCCGCTAAGATTTGCCATCATCCTTTGTATTTCGAAGACGCAATGCTTGAACGGCATGGCCACCAGCGCATGCCGTGTTTGCAGCCAGCCATTTCAGGCGCCAAATTTTTCGGAGAAATGGTCCTGTTGCCGTACACGATGACCCTACACCCGCCATGCGAATGCCGATATGCGTTAGGACATTTTCGAGCTGGTTCGTGTGCACCAGCTCTGAAGGATACGCTACCGTGGAGCCGCCACGCTGCACTCGTTCAGAGCTTGGCGGCAACAGGCATAATCGTCGGACTCCCATGGTGAGCGCTGAACCGACAGGTTGGCACGCCGGTACTCAGGTTACTTGCTCGCGGACAGCTCGCCGTACACGTGTTCGATATTTTCGGTGCGGGTCTTAGCTTCAACTCCGGCCCATTCCAGATAAAATGGAATATTGATCTGTGCCTTGATCTGCTCCAAGCTCTTGCCTGCATCGATCAGCTTGCGAACTTCGCTGCGCAGTTCAACAAAGTAGCGTTTTTGGTTAGCAAGCAATTCTTTGCCGGCCAGCTCTCCGTGTCCGGGAGCAACCTGTTTAACGTTCAATTCTTCCATGGCACCGAGTGTCGCAATCCAGCTCGCGGTGTTGCTATCGCCGGTGTAGTTGAACGCACCGTTTACGCATGCGTCACCGGTAAACAAAATTCCGCGCTTTGGTAACCAAGCTACTGCGTCTCCTGCGGTGTGCGCGTGACCATTGAACAACAATTCGACTCGCTGGTCGCCGTCGTCGAATACCAGTTTGTGACTAAAGTATTGGGACGGAGTGGCATATTTCAAATGACCATACTCAGCTTTTTTCTGCGCGTTATCTTTGGACCGATTAAAGCCTTCGATACCCTTGGTCGCAAACAGAGGCTGACTGCGTTCGTGGGCGATTACCGTAGCGCCGATTTCCTGGTACTTCTGGTTACCATCGGCGTGATCTCCGTGGTAATGCGTATCAAAAACGAACCGAATCGGTTTGTCGGTGTAAGCGCGGATCAACTTGATTACTTCTTCAGCTTGGCCGGGAAAGTTGGCGTCGATCACCAGCACATAATCTTTGAATATCACCCAGCCTTGATTACATCCAGTAAAAACCGGAGCAGTTTGCGCTTTGCGAAAATACACTCCAGGGGCAATTTCTGTGATTTTGACTTCATTGGGAACGGCCCACAGATTAGCGTCTGCTGTGAACAAGCCAATCGCACAAAACAACAACGTCCGTACCTTGAGAATCGAAGACATACTGCATCCCTCGTTGAGCTAGGTTTCTGCATTAAAGCTAGCATTCTTACCACGAGTCGACTTTTTTGCAACCGCGTACAACGCCGGACCTTCTTGCTGCTTACGCGAAATACCGTTCAACGAACGTGGGATAAGCTTCCAGCTTGTCAACCTGTAGCGGAGTTTCGCCATTGCTTGCACAAGATATTGACAAGCTGGAAGCTTATCCCACGTTCGTTGAAC
>SYJV01000479.1 GCA_005798335.1 Planctomycetaceae bacterium
GGAGTCGCACCACCTGCCACGCCGGAAACTTGTAACGTTGGAGCGTTATTGGTGAAGGTGTACCGTGGATTATCCAGCAGTTTGATTGAGGAACCCGAGAGAATCTGCGTTAGCAATCCTAGTCCTGCTGCCTCGATAGCGGCCTTCATCGCTGACAAAACGTCCGCGCGACTACTCGCATTGCTAAACAGGATTGGCACACGTCCCGCAGTAAAACCATTATTGTTCGAAACGTTGTCAAATTCGAATGTGATTCCTCGCACGCCGTTGTGGATCGTGAAGGACTGTCCGTCGCCAACGTTTCCTCGCAGTTGACGAACCGCAGATGAATTGCGTGACACTGTCGAGTCGGGCAGCGCCCCCAAATCGATACGACCTCCTCCCAAATTGGTCGCCACGATACTCAAATTCGACGTATTAATGGCATTCAAAATCGATTGGACAATCGCATTAACTGAGGTAATCGGACTAAAACGCACTACCGAGTTGGTCGGTTGCGTCGGTCCGCTAAAATTGCCATCAAATTCGATTACCAGTGTTTGACCGTTGTTGGAAAGAACCAATGTCGTATCATCCACTAGATCCAGTCCACCTCGTGCGGGAACTTCCAACACCAGTGACCCAATGATGGTCAACGTGGTATTGGAGGCTACACCTGGCGTGCCAAAAAGTCCTAAACTAGGCGCAGAAGCAACGTTGATAACATGTTGTTCGGTTCCGCCGACCGAGATGTTGCCGTCGTTAATATGCACAGTCTGCAAGCCAACTCCGGCAATGTTAATCGCTTGTTCGACGCGCTCTGCTAATTGCTCGTGAGTTTCCGATAGGCTCAGTTGGATGGGCGTATTTCCAACGCCCACGGTTGCATCCGTGGTGAACTCGAATGTCTTCAAAGTCACGCCGTTGGTGATTGTAAATCGCTCACCATCCGCAATCGATCGAGAAATCCCAATCGATGTAAGTTGGGAATTTAGCAAGTTTACAGAGCCCGATGGCGACAGACCAAGGTGGACAACATCGCTACCGATCAATCGAGGTTGCAGTTTCAGACCACTGGCAACGATCGCTTGAGCCAACAGATTGGCGATATCGCTGGCACTGCTAGCCTGTGACGAGTCGATGCGGAAACTGGTGGGACTGCTTGACCCATCGGTATCAAATTCGAAGATGATACTCACACGACCATCGCTGATCGAAATTCGCTGGCCATCGGTGACACCTCCTGGGCGCGCACCCAACGACGGGACCTGAATTCCGAGCGTTTGGACGGGTTGGGTAATCGCTGAAAAAGCGGTGTTCACGCGAGTGTTTGCTGGCGAGCCAAGATAAACGCTGCCACCGGGCAGGACAATGGGATTAATCGTAAGCGTGGTGCCACGAATGGCTTGTACGATGGTGTTGGCAATATCCTCGCGTGTGGAAATGCTGTTAAAGACGATGGGAATATTGCCAGCCAAGAAATTGCCATTGCTATCCAATTCAAAGGTAACATTGAGGTTCCCTTGAGAAATTGAAAAGCGATCACCATCGATTACGCCACCGGCTTGCCCACCGGCCAGCGGCACTTGCAAGGTCAGGCCTTGCGGGATCTGTAGCCGGAATCCACTATCAAATTCAAAGTGAACGTTTCCTCCCAAACTATCGCGGATGATCATTTGATCGCTATCTTCGATCGTATCGCCTGATGGGGCAACGACGACAAATCGATTCTTGTTATTCAGCAGAATCTCGTAGACGCGATCGTTACGCCACACTCCAGCCAACGGTGTGAGGATAATTTCATTCCGAGTTGTGTCGTAAGCAAAGCGGTAGTCGATACCTTCTACCAGCAAGCGACCGTTTTCGAACAGAACTACGGAAGAACCTCCAGTTCGGACTCCGGTTACGGCAGCAGTGCTGACCGAACCGTCATCGATTCCTATGCCGCTGGTCGTTTCTAGAAAATTATTGCCGTCGACAAGCTGAATACGAAACTGCGAATAGATTCCCGAGGCTAGTTGCACAACGGAAATCGCTCCATCTTGATCGACACCCAGTGAGTCATTGTCGACTGGATCAAGCAATACTGCGGAAGGGCCAACAAAATCGCTTCGATCCAGCGCCCCGCGATCTTTGAAAACATTTTGTCCCAGGCCGCTGGGGGGCGCGACCGACGGATCATCCACGCGCAATAATCCAACTGCATCGCGATCAGGCGCTTGTACTGGAGAAACTGGAATGCCAACTGCCTGTTTAACCGACGCAAACAAAGGACGTTCCGGCAAGGAATCGATGCCGCTGTCAATCAGTATCGACGATTGGGCGGGCAGATATTGTCCTGCCTGGGCATTTACAAACAGGCGCAGATTGTCTGGAGCATCGAAATTAAAATCCAAACTTACGTTGGGAATATTCGTGGGCACTTGCTGAACGCCCGTGTTATACCGAGTCTTACCCGATGCAGGTTCATCATACTGGTAGACTGAGCCACCCAGCACAATTTGATTGGGTTTGGCTACAACGCTTGAGTTACTTGAACCATAGGGTGCAAAACCTCCCGTAAACGGAGGCACCTGCGGGAAACGGCGCGACTCTTCGTTAATTACTGGTGACTGCAAATTAAAGAAGACGTTGTTCAAGATAGTTGGGCTAGCGCCGCGCGAAACGAGAATCCCAGTTTCCGGAAGTAACTGGTCGAGATTGTTGTTCTCGGACCTGTCTGGGCTGACAACAATCGTTCCATTACCATCTATCCATGCCGCATTATTAATGACGACGAACTTCTCTGAGGTTCCATCTGCAATCGAAGTTTTGGAAATCGGAACGGTGGATACCCGATCATGCCCAAAACCCATGTGAGAGAGACTTGTGACGCTTAGAAAAGGAGGCAATCCTTGAAGAGTCGTGGTGGTGTACAGTGTTTGTCCATCAAGACGCCGAGTAAAAACTTCCAAACCCTGGTTCACTTCGTGAAAATCACCATGCAGTTGACGTCGAATCTCACGATGACTGACTGCATTGGTACCTAGCTCATCTACTTGACCCAGCAAATCTATCAAGATCGACGGGTCACCAACGAACCCGCTATAATCTGCGTCCAAAATATTCGCTAAACCGCCCATCGCTCGCGCATGTACCGGTGGCAAGGGACTGGCCGTTCCGAAAATTCCGTTGGGCAAACTCTGTGCGTTCGCTACGGCGGGGCCTCCATTGAGCCCTTCGTTTATTGCCTTTGCAATTGCTCGTGCAACGTCCGGGAATCGCCAATTTGCCTGCAAGTGAATCGGGATATTGCCAGGCTGAGGCTGCGCGCCAAAACCGAATAGAAACTCAAAAGTTCTTCCGCTCGTAGTACTACCATTAATATCTGGAACGCCAAAAATCGTGAACGTTTCGCCCGCTTGGTAGGCCGATGCGTCCTCGGCATTAATCACGAAATCTTGTAAATGCCGAGCGCTAATGGTTATTCGATAAGCTCCAGTTGTCTGACCCGTTCGTCGGTTGGCAAACGACAACGGATCGAATGTTGCATTGCCCGTCGAACTGACCGCTGCGTAATAGACTCCTGGTGCCGTCGCGGTGAAGTCTGCATAGGCATCCACGCTAGTGGGCTCACCAGGCGCTGCATCATTGTCACTAATCAGAGTTGAAACGCCATTGGCATTCACAAACGCTTGAGGAATTCCTCGGCTATCGAAGATTTGCAATACAGAATTCAGCCCCGATCCAGCCGAATCAATGTCGACAAGTGCTCGTTCTCCAATTCCTAGTTTGAATTGATAGATGTCAACATCTGTGGCCGCCAAACCGTTGAGTCCGGCGCCCAAAACAAACAAGGATTTCGCCGCATTCAGTCGCGCACCTGAATCAGTTACGTTCGTCAATCCCGGCAGCGGATCTGCACCGAGCAAAATCGCAGCTTTCAAACGATCAACGCTCGCGCCAGGAACTGCACCAGCCAGCAATGCTACTACGCCGGCAACATGCGGCGATGCCATGGACGTGCCACTATTGAGTCCATATCCACCTCCCAGTGTCGTGCTCAAAATGCCGACACCTGGTGCCGCAAGATCCACCGACCTCAAGCCAAAGTTCGAGAAGTTTGCCAGCCGGTCTTGATCGTCGGTGGCCGCGACCGAAATGATTCCATTAATGGGATAGTCCGACGGGAAGTTAGGAAACAGATCGTTGTTGAGCCTGCTATTACCGGCTGCTGCTACAAACGAAATACCCGCATTGATAGAGGCTTGTACGGCGTTTTGTTCGAACCGCGATGAACCGCCACCTCCGTAACTGTTATTGCTTACGACGATGTTGATACCAAAGCGAGTCTTCATCATCACCATGTAATTTAGCGCTTCGACGACCGCGAATGTCGAAATACCACCTCCAGCGTTCCCTACCTTGAGCGCCATGATTTTGGAGTTCCAGCTGACACCGGTAACCCCAGTGCCGTTATTGCCGACCGCTGCCGTGGTACCGGCGACGTGGGTTCCGTGTCCATTATCGTCCATGGGATCTGAATCACGGTTAAAGGAGTCAATACCATGAATATCGTCGATATATCCATTGAGGTCATTGTCGACGCCGTCACCAGCAATTTCTCCAGGATTGACCCACATATTGGCACGTAGATCAGGGTGCGTGTGATCGACGCCAGAATCTAACACTGCGATTACTGTTTGACTGGACCCGGTAAACCTATCCCAGGCTTCTGGGAGATCGATATCTGCGTCAACTGTTCCGCCCGTTTGTCCTGTGT
This sequence comes from Planctomycetaceae bacterium, assembly GCA_005798335.1. GTDB lineage: Bacteria > Planctomycetota > Planctomycetia > Pirellulales > Pirellulaceae > Aureliella. Next base: position 4,742 of record SYJV01000479.1, read on the forward strand.
TGTTGTAATGCCATTGTTGTGGGAACTGTGGGTCGTTAGGAACACGAGCAATCTCGCGGAAGAATTCACCTTCGACAAGTTGAACTTCTGGTAAAGCTTCCAAGCCTGTGAGTCGATCCAAAGTCAGTATGTCATTTGCACCGGCAGGTTTGACCAAAACTGAATTTAGAAACTCGAAGGTCGTGACGATTTCTAAGCCTTGCGCCGAGATCAATTGTGCTTGTTGTTGCAGGCTGACTCCGTTCTCGAACTTCATGAGGAAGCGATTCGAATTATAGCTTCCCGACGCGCTAGTGGTCGTTGAGCCGCCTCCATTGCCTCCGGTAGGCACAGCAGAGGAAACAGCTCCAACGCCTATACCGGCATCGCCGATAATTCCTACATCACTATAGAACAGAGGGTTGTGGGCAGTGCCCTGCCAAGTCTGAATGGCCGTGCTTAGCGTATCGTTCGATTCTCGCGCGGCTGCTTCGCCATTGAAACTCGCTCGGCCATCCTTGCCAATGATCGTATTGTTAATGATGCGCGCATGAGGCTGAGGTGATTCGCCAAGATCCAACTGACGGATATCGAGTGGGTCGTTAAAACCGTTGGTTGTACGATAGCCCTGGTCATCGACTTCATAGTATTCTATTCCGGTTACACCTTCCAAGAACACCGCAGGCCGATTGAAGTACTCGGGATAGAATTGAGTGGCACTGCTTGGCGGCGCAGCCGGATCTGGGCCCAACAGACTCTGGGCTACTGTGGCTCGCACCTGCTGTGTTGTACCATTCGAAACAAGAATGCTGCCCAGCAAAGAGTCTCGCAGCGCTTGCATGGTCTCCAACCCATTGGTCGCGAATGGAGTACCAAATCGTTGATAAAAGCTGCCACCGGTATCGCGGAACCAAGCGATCGAACTATCGGAATTATAGCCATCCCCTTCAACCGATGAGGCACCGTTGATCGTGCCGCCATTGCCACCGCCAGCAAGGTCTTCGAACTCGAAACGCAATCTTGTTCGATCTGAATCGATTACCAACAAGTCACCATCATCAAGGTACGAGCCGAAGTGGGACCTTGGAGGAATATTTCCAGGAGCGTTTGCACTGAATAGATTATCTTCGGCTGGTAAGAAGGCAGGAGAAATCATCCATATTGGATTTTCGCCCTGAACATTGATTCCACCCAATCCGCCTTCTTCCAAAACATTATTCTGAATGACCAGTCCAGGCAGCAACCCACCTTGGACACTCTCGTTAAGTACTGGAAGATTTCTGACGGCTTGTGTGCCGGCCAAGGCGGGTTTGGCCTGAATGCTTGGCTGAAAGAAAAAGAACCCGCCGCCAAGTCCAGCTTGAGCTGTATCACGGGGATCTTGCATGCGTGGTGATGGTTCGGACCAAATGGAATAGTCGCGAGCTTCCCTAACATAGCTGTTCTGAATCAGCATCTGGCTCTGTTCGCGAGTAATATTGCGATCACCATTTCCGGCATGAGCAATTACTTGAACTCTGCCAGCCGGATTGGCCGATTGAACAGTCTTGACCGCAGCATTACCCATTAAATTTACTCTCGGATCCCGGCCGGTGGTGCCGGTAGCAGCGCCACTTGCGGTTGCTGCGCTGATTCGCAAGCGTGTCTGAATATTCGGACTGTTGATCGCATTGCGAATTGCTCTAGCAACTACATGATCTGGATCTGCCGCCGCAAATACCACTGGTACATTGCCCAATCCGACGGCTCCATCAGTCGTAAATTCAAACGTTATTTTAGTTGCACCGTCATTGACCTCGAACGCGTCACCATCGGCGACGTTCGCTCCAGCCGGAGCAACCAACGTAACTTGTTCTGCAAATCGATCGTTGGTATCGAAAGACTTGGTAAGCGTGGGCGCACCAAGACTGTTTGAAACAAAGTAGTTTTCTCCCAATCGAACTTCTAATTGGTAGGCACCACGTGTGAGGGTGGTCGAAGGCACAGGAACGCCAACATACGTTGGGTTGGGCTCGCCCGAGAAAATCCTTGAGCCATCTGCCAATTCCATCGTTACCGCACCAATTCGCACGCGCCCATTGGTATTATCCCCACGACCACGAAAGATGATCGAAAGGCCAGGCTGACCTGCAAATTGACTTAGGTCAAGTGATGCTCGCTGAGGCGAACCAGCAACCAACAGGACGACATTTTGTGGGCGGTTCTGATTGTCGGTCGTCGCAATTCGAAATATGCCGAATTGAGTTCGAACGAAAACATCCAACTGACCTGCAAAAACTTCGTAGTCAAAAACGACCCTCGGTCCATCGGCAAACGTATAGGTTTCTAGTGAAAAATCTCGAGTTGATCGTGTAGCATTCGGGTTCGGAGGCGTGGCGTCAGCATCGCCAAACAGGAAAATTCCGTTTGACAAAACCGGTTCATCCGGCACGCCAACTCTCTCGCCACGCTCGGCAAAACCAACAATCACATTATTGATTCTCGTGGTTGCTTGATCGCTTCGGAAGATCATTGTAAGACCATCTTGGCCTGCAAATTGTGCTAACGACAACTTGATGGATTTCGAGCCTGGACCTGACCGTAAAACACCACCAAACAAATTGGTAGCAATTTGAGTTTCCTGGCCAGCAGAGTCTTTAACCAAGATATTAAAAAACGTACCGCCCGTCGGAAACTCATAGTCGATGTAGGTTGCAGGCAAGTCATCCGCAGAATATTTGCCGAGGTCAAATGATTTCGAAACCAGCTCGCCTGTGGCCCCGATCGTTGCGTTGGGTTGCGGTAGGAAACTTGTTACGATGGGCGGCAGCGCTGTACTGGCGCCGGCCACAAAATCCTCGTCGACAATCCGCCTCACGGAGTTGATTGGTTCGAGATTGAACTGATTAATGATCCTCGTTCTTGGTTGGAAAGCCGCAGAAGAAACGGCAACCAAATACGTTCCATGTTGCAATGCGATGGGACCTATGAAAGCATCCTTGGTACCCACCGAACCTCGTGAAAGATCGGTTACATCGTTAACTAACAATGGTCTAGCCTGGTCATCCGCGATGTTACTCGAATCACCTGAGTAAACCAGTCTGTATTGAGTCCCAAATCTAAATGATGTTTCTTCCTGGAAGATATTGATGGAGGTATCTCGTCGATTCAAACCATCCGCATAATCGATGTCAAACACAACCGAGGCAAAACCACCGTTCAAATCACCAACCAAATCCTCTGGTCGAATGTCGAGACGGTAGAAATCGACATCCGCCGCCGAACTCAGCGACCCCGCCAAACTGATGCCGCCGTTGGCCGTTTTCAGAATATTTCCGAGATACTGGGGACGACTACCTGTCTGGACGCGCCCGACAGCCGTGCCATTATTTGCGAACTGATCACCATTGCGAACGCTTTCATCTTCGGCTGCTTCGCCGATTAACGGGGAAGTGCTCGGCATGCCTCGGAGGTGTACGCCGTTCATGGTGTAGCGAATGTCGGCAAAGCTTACCAGTGAACCAGCGTACTCTTGCTGTTCCCGCAGCCGGAGCTGTACTTGATAGGAACCGGTACTCAATCCGCCTTGGCTATTCGCAATGTCAGTTCCGGCGGACCGCACTTGGAAATAATAAGAACTTCGCGCTCCTGGCGAACCGGGCAGGACGACGCGGAGCCCTGGATCGCGAACGTTGGTGGTACCGTCTTCTTTGAGCACGCCACTGCGGTGCGTGCGCACATTGGCAGTGCGCACGGGCAGGGCATTGACGCTGCTGGGGTCTACCAACAGCGTACGCGTGATCAGACTGGGGTCGGTTGTTTCAGAAGTACTATTGTCGCTACGTGCCAGTAGCGCACCGCTGGCGTCCAACAATTCAAGCACCATATCGAGGTTGGTCTTGGTGTAGTCAACATCAAGCCAAATCTCGGAACCGGCGTCGGCGGAGAAACTGTATACGTCGATGTCCTGCTCTTGGCTCAAAACACCTTCGACGACGAATCCCAGCCGCAAGTTTTCCGATCCCGAAGCGGTATTCGCCGCCAGACTTCCCAACCCTTGTGCAGTTCTTACTTGGCCGTTTGGTCCAGGCGCGGCGGCCGTAAAATCCTCAGTTTCCAGAACGATGCCCACGTTGCGGTCATTTGCATATTGATCGATGAGAATTCCGCGCCAATCGGCTGGGCCAGGAATCGAACCGATGCCATCGTTGTTAGTATCGTTCTGCGAACGCCCATCGGGCGTGAGACCTGCCCCAACAGTATCATCAAACAGGCTGGTCAAGATTACTGGAAAGCCCGGCTGGCCCAACAAATGCAAAGTTCCGCCGACTCGATTGCTACCTGGAATCAATTGGCCATTGGCGGTAATACCTGCTCCCAGGTTTCGATTGTAGTTTGAACCATAGCCGTCGAATTTGACCACTAACGATTCATCAGGAGCACTTTGCAGTCGCAGGCCACCTTCGTGTTGGTAGTTGTTAACAAACACGCCATCGTACAGCACGTGCACAATATCCGTATCGTCCCAAACACTGGCGGTCGTCAGCGTGTCGCCGCGAAGCTTTAGGCCGTTGAGTGTGTTGTTGAAGAAGCGATTGTCTCGGATCAGTGGTCCACGATTGGCGGCATAGTTAGGATTTCGATCGATAAGTCCACGCTGGCGACCGGAGTCGCTTTGGATATCATCGACCATGCTGTTGGCATCCAGTTCGAGCACCGTTCCGACATTATTTCGAAAGACGTTGTCAATAATGGTCGGCTGAGTACCGCTCATGAAGATTGTCGAATGACCGTTTAGCAGCCGTCCGAAACGGGTGCCTGGTCCTTGGCCACCAAAACCATCGGCGTTGTTCTCAATGACCGAATGGGCAATTCTCGCGTCGGCTTGATGCAACTCGATAGTGTTGAAGGCGCGGAAGGTACCGTCCAGCTTCGTTACGCCGCCGCCGTAGGAAATCCTAGCGTGATCAAGGCTGAGCGATGAAGTAGGTGCCATATAGATACCGCCCCAATCGCGCAGAGCTGGTCGATTGGCGGTTGTATTATTGTTCGTGTCAAAAGTGCCGCCGGCGCCAAAGCGATCATCCAGCTTGCTAGTGAAAATAATCGGTAAATCCTCGGTGCCTTCCGCAAGGATGTGCGTCCCAAAAGTTGCCTCGATGCGCGAACCTTCGAGTTTCAGCACGGTACCAGGATCGATCACCAGCGAAGCATTGGCCCTTGGACGCTTGACGGCTAGCGATTCTGGTGACAGCGCGGAACCACTGACCGAGCCGTCGTCAAGGAGCGTAGAAACGCTTGATGAAGTGCTGTCCAGCAACTCAGCCACCAAAACATAAGGTCCGTTGCCGGTGTTTGAACTGCGATAAACTCGTCTGCCGATAAACCCAGCTTCGGTCGCGGGCAACTGGGACAACTGAATGGCACGATTAACTGGCACAACAATATCCGCAGTCGGATTGGACGCGAGCCCTTCTTGTCCGACGGCATTTACCATCACGATGCGATAGTTGAACCTCCCTGCTGGAAGAGTTCCGGTACCAGAGTCGCCGAGTGCCACACCTGAGGCGTTTGCGCGATCTCGCGCCAAAGTGCCGCCAAGCGTCTTGCCAATGTCTAAGTATGTTGTCGTGGCCTTGTCTAGTGACGCGACCAATTCATAGGGACCACTGCCCAGACTGCTACTGCGATAGAGCCTCCGCGTAACGAAATCTCCCGCGGCCGCAGGTATACCCGCAATGGAAACTGCAGTTTGGTTCACTCCCAAAGACACGCTGGTCGTCGCGTTAGAAGCAACGCTCTCAATGCCATTGCGATCCACAAAAGTAAGCTTGTAGTTGTAAACACCTGGCAGAAGTGTGCCACCTACACCCGGACCAACTGACACCAATTCTGCAGGAGGAATCAAACCGTCCAAGATCGAACCGCCAGGTGCACCGGCAATAATCAAATTGTCCGTGAAAAGATGGACGATATCGATATCGTCAAATCGCCCGGCAACAGTCAACGTTTTTGGTTCGCCATCTGCCGGGGTATCCACGCGCACGAACAGAGCATTCAGTGAGTTGTTCAACAGAGTGTTATGGTGAATCTCTGGGCCAACTCGGTCATAGTCACTAGTAAACGCGCCGCTGACTTGAAATCGCGGCTCATGGAAATTCGTTTCTTCAAAGCTATTTGGCAGAGCGCTAATGGCCGCATCGGCGTTGCGTGTGAGCCGGTTGTGAGTAATCGAAGGTCGCGTATCAAACATCTGAATGGCGTTGATAACCTGCTGCACCGAATCCACAACGACACTGCCGCCGCCATAGCGAATATCGGCATGATTTACGTACTGCAAAAAGATCCCTTCGTCCTCCAGGTCGCGTCGACCTGAGGCCATGTCGATATCACGGCGAAATGCGATTCCACCCCAGTCTCCGTTAGCAGGCGTGGTTGATGGGCCATAATTGTCCAGCCCCAAAGATTCGTCCAACCACGAAGTGAAAAACACGTTGCCAGAGGCCTTATTTCCATTGGTGTGGCGGATCACGTTGCCACTGTTGTCTAACAGTACTGGTGCACCGAGTACCTGTAGAACAGCCCCCGATCGATCGATGTTAAGGTTGGAACTGCCCACGCCAATCCGAGCCCCGCGCAACTTGAAAATTGCGCCGGGATCGATCATGGTCGTGACGCCTTTGGGAACATCCATCGCCAAACCATCCGACAGAATGGCTCCCGGCAACAATCCGGTGCCAAATTCGAACGCAAAGTTATCGGCAAACGTTTCCAAGCGTCCATCAGCACCACCATTGCCTACAATGCGCACAATATCACCGGGCAACGCAGCGGCAAACGCATTCGGTACGCCGATGCCCGCGATGTTATTGAATGGCCGCTGCAAGCTGCCGTCGGCGTTGGGACCTGCGGATTTATCGACAAAGATCGACTTGCCACCGACATCCAGCAAACGTAGGCTAGGATCGACAGATATGGAGCGTTCGCCTTGCAGGGAGATTCTGATTCCATTGGCGATCGCACTGACTCCGAGGACAGATTGCGATGTAATGGCCGCAGCCAGTGCATTCGCCATATCTCCTTGAGTGTTACCGACGGCATAAGGTACGCGAATGCGACCAGGACTGACATTTACATCAGCAGAAAATTCAAAATCGCGAATGACGCCATTGGCGCCTACGATAGTGATCACACGCCCTTCGATCGCTGCCGAAACACCTGCATTGAAGCTGAGCGTACGATTGAGCGGTCGCGTCTGGAACCAGAAACTATAAATTCCTCCGGCAGCTCCGTCACCATCTCCATCGAAACCGACTGACGGGTCGTTCTGGGAATTGAGCGAGACGTCTTGGATGGTATCATTATCCGCCACCTGACCTCGGAAAGTCATGCGCAACTCATAACTGCCTTGGGATTGACCTCCAAACCCAGTACCTGGAATTGCTGCGTTGTATTCATCGTTTCCGCTGGCGCTAACACCAACGAAGTAAACGCCGCTGGACAAAGGAACTTGGATCAAGGAATCACGGCTAAAGTAATTGTCGTTTCGCGCAATCAAATCCATATTGCCGCCCGACAGGACGATTGGATTCTGTGTCAGTTGATTCGCACCGATCCTAGTCGTTCCACTGCCGCGTGTGAGATTTACTGAAACTAGTTTGCTGGCCTCTGGAGAGCTGCGCAGCACCTGAATGACATCGTCGACGGTACTTTCACTACCTGGAGTCGAATTCAAATCGATACCGATCGCATTGGGAAACACCGTGATTCCCGGCACAGCAGCCCCTCGATTGGTCTGCGTCAAAAAGATGCGTAGTTCATTTCCTTGAGTTCCCGGCCGAATCGCAGTAAATTCCACCGATAGCTGGTTTCCAGCCGAAAAATTCGTTCTCGCCGTTGCTTGAGTTTGTTTGTACAAGTGCAGGTTACTGTCAAGTTCACTTGCGTTAGGCAATCGCTGCGCATAGGTCTCCAAGGTGAACAGGCCAGCTCGGTTCGTGCTGCCAAGATCGACTTCGAAACGGTACAGATCAATGTCGGAACCATCGGGCCGATGCAGATATTGTGCATGGAGGATGTCTTGGTTCCCAGGAAAAATGGCTTCGTACTTTTCTTCGCTGGCATCCAACTGAGCATCGTTAGGATTCTGGGTAGGACCCGTCCCAGCCATGAATTCAGGGTCCAGCCGCATGAGCGTCGTCTCAGGTAAATCGCCGGCGTGCTCAAGCCCGAGTATCATGCCGATTGATGCCAAGGATGCTCTGAAGTAGTCCTCGCCGTAGGAATTATTCCAAGCTCGAGTCGCCTCCAGAATGATCATCGAATTAGCAAACGATTTGTCGATGCGAACGCCAAAATTGATCGTGTTGTTCGGCCCGATCAGTATCGACTCGGTCTGAAGTTGAGTTCCTGCCACAGGCGTAAGACCTGTCAATGAACCGAGGGCAATCGTAATGCCTTGATCAGCCGTCTCAATGAACTGGACGCCAATCTTGCTCGCCCAAAGATTGAGCGCCTCGCGAGTACGGCGGCGTTGTTCCGCGGTTATTGAGTTTATTAATGGGTTGTTGGAATTATCTCGGCTGTAGGTTGTCTTGAAATTGTAGTAGATCGTCGAAATTCCAGCCGTCGGGTCTGCCCCAAACGTAGCGTTGACGTGGTTCTCAAAACCGCCGATCAGGTTCTGGGGCAAAATTCTGTGAGCTGAATCATCACTGCCACCCAATAGGTCCAGTGCAAACGGCTCAGGATCCACCGAGGAAGACAGAATGAGGCTACTTTGAAGCAAGCTGGAAGAACCAATCACACCTAAGTTCGTGGCCGTATCAAAAGAACTTCCTAATCCCAAGAGAGTTACGGGCGAGTAACTGAGCAGCCGATTCCCAACGATAGTACCCGTATTACTTCCTGGTTCGACTTCGATGCTTACGAGGCTCGTTGCAACGGCAGAGGCTCGCATTGCATCGACAACCTGTTGGGCAGAAACGTCATTGCGACCGAGATCCACGGTGATCTTGCGGCCGGTTGCCGCGATTGTTGGAGCACCACCATGATTGGTGTTGATATACTCTACCTGTATTCCGCTACTGGATTCACCTAGTTGCTTCGATGTGAAACGGACTTTCAC
>SYJV01000480.1 GCA_005798335.1 Planctomycetaceae bacterium
AGGCGAGGATTGGGTTGAGCTTGGCTTTGCAATAAGTTCGAAAACTCAACCCAATCCTCGCCTAGCGGCTGCGGGTTAAACGATTTCGCTGCAACGACTTGTTCTTTCCACTGCAAATGAAAGTGGCGCTGTCCATCTAGATACGATGGATACCAGGAAATGTCGCTAGCAGGCCTACTTAATCGTTGGCTGCTGAATACCAGCAGGTGAGGCGTCTCGAGATTCAGCGATTTCATGAATGAAAGCGCCCAGCAAGACTGCCAGCACAAACATAATTGTCAGTCCGACGACCCATACGGCGCGAGAAAACGTCGATGGTCGATGCACGATTACAGTCTGCGGAACAATTGCACTGGATACTGGTTTGGCAACGACCGAGCGATTGACGCCGCTGGACGCAGCGGCATTGCTCGACAGCGCCTTGCCGGAACCGGAAGCGTTGCGTGCACTTCGACGCTTGATTTCTGCCTCGAGATCAATCTTGCTGCCAACGTCCGAAGCACCGGCACGATTATTAATTCGCACCAGAACACCGCTGTCCGAGGCCGAGAAGTTCGTGGTGGAGCTGCCAGTTCCCGACGATCTACCAGCGAGTGTATCGCTGCCACGGTTGCTGACGGTATCGACCGAAAGCTGACCGCTGGCGCTGCTCGCAGCATCATCGGCTCCCAGATCTGACGAACTGCCCGATCCTCCAGCTCGCGTCCGCGAGAGCTTTCGTTCGGCCTTGTACTTTGCCAACCATTCCCGCAAAACCTCGGCCACTTGTTGTGCCGAGCTGTAACGGAACCTGGGATCCTTCTGCAACATCTTCGTGCAGATTCCATCAAGTTCACCCGGACAGTCGGGTCTAAGTTTCTTGATTTCCGTAGGCATTTGCGTTTGATGTTTGGCAATGCGCTGTGCAATCGTACCTTCCGGGAAAGGGGCGCTGCCCGTCAACAGAAAATACAGTGTGCATCCCAATCCATAAATGTCGGCGCGATGATCCACTTTGTGGCTATTCAGGGCCTGTTCGGGAGCCAAATAATCCGCCGTGCCGAGCACTTTGTCGTTGTAATCGATCGTCAGCGAAGCTTGCCTGTCATCGCTGAACAGCGCCAAGCCGAGGTCGAGCAGTTTGACAACTCCGGACGAATTGACCAGCACGTTGGCCGGCTTGACATCGCGATGGATCAAGCCCACATCGTGAGCGTGTTGCAATCCCAGCGCGGCTTGCGCGACATACTCGGCCGCTTTATCGAAGGAGAGCTTCCCCTTTTTTTTGACGAACGTCTGCAGATCGGCTCCGTCGACATACTCCATAACTATATAATGAGTGTCGCCATCATTATCGATGTCGAATGCACGCACAATATTGGGGTGATTCATGGATGCGATGGCTTTGGCTTCTTGCTGAAACCTTGCCAAGTAAGACGAATTGCCAAGACGGCTTTTAGGCATCACTTTGATGGCGCGTTTGTCATGCATCTTTGTATGTTCGGCCAAGTAAACGCTACTCATGCCTCCGGTGCCCAAGTGCCCCAGTAACTTGTAGTTGCCAAGGAAAAAGCCCCTGTACTTACCATCGAGCAACTTCATGCAATGCCAGCGCGTGACCAAGTTGTGTTGCTGGAGCAATTTGGCAAGTTCTTCAGGATCATCGGGTAGTTTGCCCTCGAATTGGGCGAGAATCGCTTCGACGGCTTTATCGATGGATTCCGATTCCGCAAGTTGGCTTTTGCGAACCAACTCAATCAATTGTTCCGAGGTGACTTTTGCCATGTTGCCAGCCCACCATAGAAACGCACCACCAGATTGACAAACCGAAAATGACTGGCTCTTTGGAGATTATTTGCCAAGTGAGTATAGAAAGTCCAGCATCAGTTTACTCGAATTTGAACCAAGAACAGCCCCGGTCGACTAGTATTTCGACTGCTGAGCTTGAAAAACAGCAAAGTTTCTCGTCCCAATCCCAGCCACTATGCACAGTGATCATCGGCGCTGGCGTGATCGGTTTGTCTCTAGCCTACGAATTGGCGTTGCGTGGACGTCGCGTGAAATTGATTGACCAAGGCCAAATTGGACAAGGCTCGTCCTGGGCTGGAGCGGGAATATTGCCTGCGGTCGCCACGCATTCTATCGTCGACCCATTGGAACAGCTTCGCTCGTTCAGCCATGAATTACATTCTCAATGGGCACAGCAGTTACGTTCGCAAACTGGTATCGATACGGGCTTTCGGCGTTGCGGTGGGCTCTATGTGGCTAGATCGAAAACGGAAGCGGCAACTTTGGTTGCCAACGAACTTTGGTGGCGCGAACATGGTGTCATATCGCAACGAGTTTACGAAAAAGATATATCGAACCTGGAACCCTCGCTCATGCCATTAGTGGCTTCGGGGCAGGTCATTGCGGCGTGGTATCTACCTGACGAATGCCAAGTGCGCAATCCGCGGCACTTAAAAGCGCTTGCACTGGCGTGCCTTCAGATGGGTGTCCAGCTTTGCCCGAATTGGGCTGGAACCGAGCTGATCATAAGATCCAATCAGGCCGCAATTCGGGATTCAAGCGGCGAACTAATACCCGCTAAACAAATTTGCATTTGTTCGGGCGCTTGGGCGAGACTTCATTTGGAACAAATGCAACTGCGAAGTGGAATTATGCCGATTCGCGGCCAAATGATCTTGTATCGGCTCGATAAACCTCTGTTGCAGAGAATTGTGAATGAGGGGCATCGCTATCTTGTACCGCGCGACGATGGCCGGATACTCGCAGGCAGCAGCGAAGAGGAAGTTGGGTATCGTGTCGCAACAACGCCAGAGATAATCGACCAACTGCACGTTTGGGCTAGCGGACTTTGCCCCGCACTAACGCGCGACAAGATTGAAAAAACGTGGGCAGGTTTGCGGCCAGGATCGTTCGATGGCTTGCCTTACCTAGGATCGGTGCCAGGCGCAACAAATCTCTTCCTAGCTGCCGGGCATTTTCGAGCGGGACTGCATCTTTCTTGTGCAACGGCTGTAATGATGGCGGATCTAATGGATGGTCGCAAGCCAGATATCGACCTGGACCCTTTCCGCGTAGGACGAGGTTAAGCACGCGGGATTCATATTCGTTTGGCTGGGAAATCGAACAATCGATAGGACAAGCACCCGCAGGACCGGATTATCCAAATCCCGGGCCCATGCGGATTATGTAATGCGCCATTCTTGCCCAAGAGGCTTGCCAGCGGACCGCCGCTAACGAACTTTTCATCTTGCACCATGCGCGCGTATCTGATCGGAGGCCCGAGAAATAGTTATTATTAGGCGAGCGGCAGATGGGAATATACCAGTACCAGCCCGAAGCGCAAGATGTAACGATGAATAGCAAGAGCGTTGTGCGTCATGACGCGGAATTTTTTTTGAAATTTTTTTGTGGTTTGATTATGTTAACGTGAGTACGTAGGTGCCCGGCGCCGAATGGTCGGGTGAATTTTA
>SYJV01000481.1 GCA_005798335.1 Planctomycetaceae bacterium
GAGCTACACCCCGTATCGCTTGGTCGATGATTGAAACGCTTGAATGCGACTCAGTATAGCTTTGATGCCGGGAGGGTCAACGCAGTAGGCTAAACTAAGCTATAGTAGTTGCTGATCTTGTTCTGGTCTGGGGGGTAAAGGCGTGATCGATAGTTGAGTTCTTGGTTGTAAACTTAGTTATGGCTGGTACGCGGACTTGGTGATCGCTGACTGCAGTGACCAACGAGTAACTAGGAGCAAGCGATTGTACAATTGAGCTACGATTTCATAAAGTGAACGGCAGGCTCAAGGACGAGGCTTATGAGAAATGAATTGGGAGTTGAAGTGATGATCCGCTGCGGTGTGGGATTGATGTTGGCTTGGTTTTCTTTTCTCGGGACATCCGTGGGTGTAGATGCAGCGGAAGCTTTGCATTTCGGGCGAGATGTGGAGCCAATTCTTCGTAAATACTGTGTGGGTTGCCACAATGATACTGATCGAGAAGGCAACTTGTCGCTGGCAAGCTACCGAGCTTTGCTCGAAGGTGCGGGGAGCGAGCGGGTGATGGTGGCTGAAAATTCTGACGAGAGTAAGCTCTTGAAGGTATTGAGGGCGACGGATGAAACTCGCATGCCACCGGAGGATAAACCGCGACCTTCGGCAGACGAAATCGCGACTATTGCAAAATGGATTGACGAGGGAGCTGCGCAGCCGATTTTGTTACCTTTGACAGAGAGATTGCGGTTTCCAAAGTTGCTCAGCGATCCACTTGGGAGCCGCCATGCCACAGCATTGTGTAAGGTCGATGAAAGCTTGGTCTCGATCGGGCGATTTGGTCGGGTAGATTTCATGCAGTTGAGTGGCCAACAAATACTCTGGTCGGCCAATAACTTTCCAGGCAAAGTAAATCAATTACGGCTAACCAACGATGGCAAGCTGTTGGTTGTGGCCTCGGGAATTGCGGGCCTTGGTGGACAAGTTTCGTTAATCGATTGGGTGGAGCGAAAGACGATCGCCAGCTTTGAAGGACACGACGATACGATTTATTGTGCGGCAGTGAGTCCGGATGGACACTACGTTGCAACGGGCAGCTATGATCGCGTGGTGCACTTGTGGGACATCAAGCAACGTAAAATCGCGCGCAGTTTTACTGGGCATAACGGTGCAATCTACGATTTGGATTTTGACAAGTCGGGCAAAGTACTGGCGACGGCAAGTGGCGATCAAACCATTAAGCTGTGGAATCTCGCGACGGGGGAGAGACTCGATACTTTGGGGCAAGGTGAAGGGGAAATGTTGGCGGTGAGATTCGCTCCCGATGGAGCAACGATCATCGGAGGTGGCGCGGATCGTCAACTGAGGATGTGGAAGCTGATTTCGACAGACAAGCCAACGATTAACCCGATGTTGGTGTCTACTTTTGCTCATGAGAGCTCGATTACGCGAATTGAATTTGCGATGGAGACAAGACAAGTTGTTTCGATTGCTAACGATCGAACTATCAAGACTTGGTCGCTTGACTCGCTACAGCCTGTTGCTCAATTGGGAAGCACTCGGGATGTACCGGTCGGGGTTTCCGTACTATCTAAATCGCAATGCGCGGCAATCGACTTGGCGGGCAATTTTCAGCAGGTGCAATTGGTACCGATGAGCGCGAAGTCTTTGTCGGGCCAAAACTTAGTAGATGCAAGCGAAAAACGCCTCACAGGAATTAGGGCTGTGCTGAGTCTGGAAACGCAGGATTCGATATCGGAAATTGAGCCCAACGATCAACCCGCCGCGGCGATGCTGGTGCAACTACCAACAAAAATTCAAGGTAAAATTCAGGCACCAGTAAATTCAGGGACGGACGTTGATTTGTTCAATTTTCGAGCTGAGAAGGGTGAATCTTGGATTTTTGAAGTCGTGGCGGATCGCAACAAGTCGCCGCTTGATAGTTGTCTGGAGGTCGTCGATACCCATGGCCACGGCGTGTTGCGAACTCAGTTGCAGGCAGTGCGCGAAACTTACTTTACGTTTCGCGGCAAGGACAGTTCAACCAGTGGTGATTTTCGATTACACAACTGGGAGGAAATGGAGTTGAACGAGTACCTGTACTCCGATGGAGAGGTTGTCAAACTGTGGATGTACCCGCGAGGACCTGATTCGGGATATATCGTCTACCCGGGTTTTGGCGAACGGTTTACTTTTTTTGATACGACGCCGATTTCGCATGCGCTGGGGGCACCTGCGTATATCGTGCGAGAGATTTCTGCCGACCAACCACCATTGCCAAACGGTTTGCCGATGTTTCCTGTTTACTTTTCCAATGACGATGACGCGTCGCGACAAATTGGTCGCGATTCTCGGCTGACTTTTTCGGCTCCTGGTACGGGCGAATTTATCGTCCGGGTCAAAGACGCGCGGGGCTTTGGCGGTGATGAATTCAAGTACGAATTGATCGTACGTCGCCCTCAGCCAGACTTTGAAATTTCCGTGAAGGGAAATGAGATGCAGATGCCGGTAGGCAGCGGGCGCGAATGGCAGGTAACGGCCAAGCGTCTGGACGGGCTGGAAGAGGCGATTGAAGTGCACCTGGAAGGATTGCCCGAGGGATTCGAAGCCACCAATCCCGTTGTCATTGAACCCGGCCAATTGATTGGTTACGGCTGCGTATTTGCGACCGACCAAACGCCGTTATTGCCAAACCAAGATACAATTACCGTTGGTTTGCGAGCCAAGAGTGTTTTTGAAGGCGCGCCGATCGAGCATCAACTGTCAATACCATTAACGCTGCGTCTGACTGACAAGCCGGAAGTGCAGGTCGTACTTGCGGACGCGAAAGATAGTCACCGAGAGATTTCCTCGTTGGTAATTCGACCAGGGCAGACTATATCGGCGCGAGTAATCGCCAAACGCAATGGCTTCGATGCGCGAATACCATTGGGCAAAGAGGATGCTGGCAGGAACCTGCCGCATGGTTCCTATGTGGATAATATTGGTTTGAACGGATTGTTGATCGTGGAAGGGACTTCAGAGAGGGAGTTTTTTATCACTGCTTCGAAAACAACTGCCCCGCAGCAGCGGTTCTTTCATATCAAGTCAGAGACACCTGGCGCAGCGACTTCGCGCCCGATTCTGCTAACGGTGGTAGGCGACGAAAATGTGGCATCGAAATAATCAGAAGCGGCATTCTTTTGGCGTTGGGCGGGATCTCATAAACGGATCAGTCCACAAACCGTCAGGCAAAGTTGTTACAAGTTGTCGAGAATCACATGCAGTCAAGGATCACGCTAGTCACCGGTGCCGGTCGAGGAATTGGTCGGGCAATCGCAGTGGCCATTGCCGCCTCGGGTGCACGTGTGGCGATAACCGCGCGAAGCAGTGATCAATTGGCTAGCACAGCCAACGAGATCGAAGCAGCAGGAGGGAAGGTGTTGTTGATCTCCGATGATCTAGCGGATCGCCAAGCACCAGAGCGTATTGTTCAGAAAGTGCGCGAATATTGGGGGCCAATCGAAGTATTGATTAACAATGCCGGAATCGGCAGCAGCATTGATCCGCGACCATTGCCAGAGTTTGATGATTCCATTTGGGATTTGACATTGGCGGTGAACGTGACCGCACCGTATTTGCTCACCAAGTGTGTTCTGACTGATATGTTGCGAGCGTCTTGGGGACGTATCATCAATATTTCCTCAGTGAATTCGCAAGTGCCGGCATTGCATGGAGTGGCATATACTGTCAGCAAACACGCATTGGCGGGTCTGACGCGTTCGACAGCCAAGGACGTTGGCGACAAGGGAATCACCTGCAACGCGATTTGTCCAGGAGTTACCGCTACCGAAATGAACGACCGGCGTCTGGTGTATGATTCGCGCAGGTTGAATACTTCGGTCGCTCAGCTTGAGACGCAAGCTTCGCCCTTGGGTAGGCGGGTTCAGCCAGATGAGATTTCGCCGCTAGCGGTCCTTCTAGCAAGCGACGAAGCGCGAGCAATTAACGGACAACTAATAAATGTCTGTGGTGGACTGGTTTATGGCTGAGCCTCGATCAGCGAGCTAAAGTTTCTAGCCCTAATTCACGTCGTAGCGTCTCTCCGAGGCGCTGATTGCGCGAGACTCGGAGAAACTCGCCTAAGTGATTCACACAATTACTTATTCATTGGTGCTTAATAAGGCGAACGTCAGAGTGATTCTTACCAATACAAGCCCGATGCGCAAGCGAGTGCGTACGTGCCAGGATTGACACACTCGCTTGCGCATCGGGCTTGTGTTGGTAATGCCGCCGCTCGCCTAAGTCCCCTGCCGGAATTTACTGCTAGCGGTTAAAACAGTGGAGAATACTTGCCTAATCGAATAGACGAATTCATTCTCAACTTGAACTCAACATGCCACATATCAAAGCGTTTCGTGGACTGCGTTATAATTTGGCTCAAGTCGGATCGTTGAGCGATGTTGTCGCTCCTCCGTACGATGTGGTGGATGGCGAACTACAAGCTCGCTTGTATGCGAACAGTCCGTTCAATTTTATCCGGCTCGAGTTGACCAAGCCGGAGCCTGGCGACGCGGATCCCAGCGCAGTGTATGGTCGCGCGTCAACTCTTTATCGACAATGGCAGCGCGACGGCGTACTGCAACCTGAGCCTGACCCAGCGATTTACGTTTACCATCAGGTATTTGATTACGCAGGTCGCACTTACACGCGACGCGGATTCATGGCGCGGATAAAACTAGTGCGCTTTGGCGAGGGAAACATCTACCCTCACGAGCAGACTCACGCAAAGGCCAAGGACGATCGTCTGCGACTGACACGAGCCTGCCAAGCCAACCTCAGCCAGATCTTTGGGATTTACCCGGATCCCGAGAACGAGGCGCAGTCTTTGCTTGAGAGCCACATTGCTGGTGCAGCGGCCTTGGAGTGCACCGACCACTTAGGCGTAACGCATCGTTTATGGCCGGTCAGCGACGTGAACTTGATCAACAGGGTCGCTGGGATTGTGGATGCTAAACCGATGTTCGTCGCGGACGGTCATCATCGATACGAGACCGCTTGCAACTATCGTGACGAGTTGGCTGCGGCTGCGGATGGAACGTTGCCAGACAACCATCCTGCGCAATCGGTGTTATCGATGCTGATCAGCATGGACGATCCGGGATTAATTGTATTGCCCACGCACCGATTAATTCATGGCTGTACGGAAATGGACAGCGAGCAGTTGCGAATACGAGTTGGCGATTGTTTCGATTGTGAAAATGTCGGGGCGGGGCCTGGGGCGGCCGGAGCGGTATGGAAACACATCGAAGATATCGATGAGCAAGCGGTATTTGGAATCTACACGGCCAAGGACCAAGTTTGGACATTGTTGAACGCGAAAGCTGCCGCGTCGGATCGAATGCGATCGATTGCACCAAATCAAAGCGACGATTGGCGCGGGCTGGGTGTCGCCATACTGCACCATTTGATCTTTGAAGACTTGTTAGGGTTGCATGAAAAAGAGTTGCCTAAGCCGACATATGTGCACCAAGTCGACGAAGTTGTTGCAGGGCTGGAAGGACGGTTGGAGGGCAACCTACACTACCCTTTGGCAGCGCTGGTGATGCCTGCCACAGTCAACGATATTCGCGCGGTGAGTTTGCATAACGAACGCATGCCGGCCAAGAGCACATATTTCTACCCGAAGCTGCTCAGCGGGTTGGTCGTCAACCCGCTCGACGCCAATTGAGTTAGCAGGGGAGATGCTCGATATGACTGAGAAAAACCCGGCGTTGCAACCGTTGTCGATCGCTCAGTCGCAAGCAATTGTCGATCAATGGATACGCAGTGTGGGCGTGCGTTACTTTTCGGAATTAACCAATTTGGCACAGTTGGTCGAGGAAGTTGGAGAACTGGCCAGGATTATCTCGCGCACTTATGGTGAACAGAGTTTCAAGGAATCTGACAAATCGTTCGATCTGGCCGACGAGATGGCGGACGTATTATTTGTATTAATATGTCTTGCCAATCAGACTGGTGTGGATCTCGAATCGGCGTTGCGCAGAAATCTAGACAAAAAGTCAGCTCGTGACGCGACGCGACATCAAGAGAACCGAAAACTCACGGCAATGTTGGCGAAATCCAGGAATGAAGCGGAACAGGAGTAACATGACCATGCCACTGACCATTATGCGACGCATCAAGTTCTGTGCGGGGCATCGTCTCTACAAGCACGGTGGAAAGTGCGAACATTTTCACGGCCACAATTACGTCGCGGATTTCTTTGTCACAGGCGATACGATTGACTCTGTTGGCCGCGTGCTGGATTTTGCGGATCTCAAGAACCGAGTCAAAGGCTGGCTTGACGAAAACTGGGACCACAGTTTTCTGATCCACGAAGAAGATGCGAATGCTCGGCAAGCATTGGAAATGGTCCAGCCCACGAGGTTGTTCATCATGCCTTATAATCCTACGGCAGAGAACATGGCGAGGTATTTGCTCGAGCAGATGTGTCCTGTGGCGCTGGCTGGTAGTGGCGCGCGAGCGGTAAGAGTTCGGATATGGGAGACCGACGAGTCCTTTGCCGAAGCATCTTTGCCGAGTCTCCATGAAGAACAACTTAGTACGTCAGGTCAATCTTGGGGAGACCGCGACGACCTGGGTGGATAAATGATGAATTGGCCGGTAATTTTTCAGTAGATTGTGGACGCAATATTCGTGGTGAGTCCAATTAAACTGATTCTGATCGCCCTGGCTTGCAAGCTGTCAGGAAATCTAAGTTTGCGGGATAGCACAGGCCGATGCTCTAAGATATGCGCATCGGCCGTAGCGTTCGCGGTCATCGTTGGCGGGCTGAACAATGTATCGTTGCTGTGTGCGGACGATTGGCCGCAGTGGCGAGGGCCACAACGCAACGGCATTTCCTTGGAAACCAATTGGTCGGATACGTGGCCCGAAAGCGGTCCGAAAATTCTGTGGCGAGCCCAAGTGGGGACAGGATTTTCTTCGATTGCCGTCGCAAATGGTCGATTGTTCACGATGGGCAATTCATCTGATGTCGACTCCGTCTGGTGTTTGAATGCACTGACTGGGAAAAAGATCTGGCAGCATTCGTATCCGGCGGATTTAGACGATCGATTTTTCGAAGGTGGACCAACATCGACTCCAGTTGTGGATGGTGATCGCGTGTATGTGCTGAGTCGGCAAGGGTTGCTGGTTTGCCTGCAAATTGAGAACGGAGAAATGCACTGGTCCAAGAATATTGCGGCGGAAACCGCAGCGGCAATTCCGGGATGGGGATTTGCTGGCTCACCTGTAATTCACAATAACTTATTGCTGCTCAACGTGGGTTCAGCAGGAACTGCGGTGAACAAGCACAACGGGGAAGTTCAATGGAAATCGGGAGCGGGCGAAGCGGGCTATATGACGCCGTTGCCCTATGAAATCGGCCAGCGCAACCTGATTCTAGTGGCTTCTGGAAAGGCCTATTCAGCAGTTGAAGTCGAATCGGGCGAAGTGCTCTGGCAACATCGATGGCTAACGACGTACGGATGTAATGCGGCTGATCCAATCGTAAAATCCCATGAAGTCTTCCTTTCGTCCGGATACAATCGCGGTTCAGCTCTACTAACGATTGCTGGTAAAGCGCCTCAAGTCGTGTGGACCACCAAGGAGTTTCAGAATCAGCTCAGTTCCAGTCTGATGTTGGATGGGTTCATTTATGGGGTCGATGGAAATGATACCGGCGAGCGCAATTTGAAGTGTATCGAGTTTGCGACCGGTCGCGTGGTGTGGTCGATCGGAGGATTTGGTTCGGCGACGATGATGTCAGCCAACGGGCGATTGATTATATTGAGCGACGATGGCGAATTGGTTGTCGGGCTCGCTTCGCGCTCGGAATTTCGCCCCACCGCGCGGGCTAAGGTGCTCGATGAAAAATGCTGGACCGTACCGGTACTGGCCCATGGGCTGATTTATTGCCGCAGTACAGCGGGTGAAATTGTTTGTGTGGATCTGAGACGATGATTAGTGCACTGCATCGATTGGATGTTCGGTCGATAGGTCGTTCGTGCTTTCCAACAATGCGTTTTGAGGATCAATAATGGTGTTTAGTCGGCGAAATTTTGTTCAGTCCACTGCGTCAGGTTTGGCTTTAGGGTTAGCGCCAGCAATTCGGGCAGCATCGAAATCCAAAGTTTACCGGACCGCACTGATTGGCTCGGGATGGTGGGGCATGAACATCCTGAGAGATGCAATGGCTAGCGGTAGCTGTAGAGTTGTCGCCATGGCCGATGTAGATCGGGATACGCTGGAGTTGGCTGCCGAAGAAGTTTCAGGATTGGCCAACACCAAGCCCAAAACCTACAACGATTTTCGCGAATTGATCGACAAAGAGGAAATCGAGATTGCGATCATTGCGACTCCAGACCACTGGCACGCATTGAATGCAATTTCCGCAATCGAGAAGGGAGCTCATGTCTTCGTCGAGAAGCCTACAGGACATACGGTGATGGAGAGCCGCGCGATGCTCAACGCGGCTCGTGCGGCCAACCGAACCGTGCAAGTTGGCTTGCATCGACGCCTAGGGCCACACTACGTTTCCGGAATGAAGTTTTTGAAAGACGGAAACGCGGGTCAGATTGGTGCCGTGCGCATGTTCGTGCATAGTCCCGGTGGACAAGAGATGCCCAAAGCCAATGGTCCGATTCCCGATGGACTGGATTGGGACATGTATTGCGGGCCTGCACCCTTGCGCCCGTTCAATCGCATGATTCATCCAGGCGGTTTCCGGAATTTCTTGGATTTCGCTAACGGTACACTCGGCGATTGGGGCGTTCACTGGTTGGATCAAGTTTTGTGGTGGTCGGGCGAGAAATTTCCCAAACGAATATTTTCGGTTGGCGGTAGGTCTGTGCGTGGTAAACCGATTCTCACGGACAAAGAGCAAACCACCGATGCGCCCGACTCGCAGATTGCGGTCTATGAATTTGAGTCGTTCACGGCGACATGGGAACACCGTCGATTCGCCGGCAACTCCGCGGAGAAACACTCCATCGGATGCTATTTTTATGGCACGAAGGGGACTTTTCACATGGGGTGGCGCGACGGCTGGACGTTTTATCCTGCCGATGCGAAACAGACACCGGTGCACGTAGATGCTCAATTGCAGGAGCCAGATGGTCACAGCAATAAACTGCTTTGGGCTGACTTTATCGAAGCCATTGAGACGGGACGTCGGCCCGTTTGTGATATCGAGATTGGGCATTATTCCACCAACCTCAGCCTGTTGGGCATGCTGTCCTTGAAACTGGGGCGCAGTATCGAGTGGGATGGTGACCGCGAACAAGTCAAAAACGACGAACAAGCCAATCAGTTGCTGCGGAGACCCTACCGAGGTTCGTGGAAATATCCTGCTTAGGGGCTGCGCAATCCACTTCGAACTTCGAAGCCAATAGCACGCCCTGCGATACCAACGGAAATGCCATGCAATTGACAAATTGTCTGGAGGCTCGAATGACCAGAGATAGACGACCACTTTATGTGCTAGCCTTGCAAATGTGTGCAGCCGTTCCCCTGTGGCTGCCATCGGTAACGGTTGCCCAAGAAATTTCGTCACCAGATTTTGCTGAACAGATTCGTCCCTTGCTGTCGGATCGGTGTTACGCTTGCCACGGGCCGGACGAGAAACATCGCGAGGGAGATCTACGGCTGGATGAACTCGATGGTGTGACCAAGCAGCGCGAGGGTGGCCGGATCGTCGTGCCTGGAGATGCAAAGGCAAGTCTTTTGATAAAACGGATCACGAGCAACGATCCTGCTGAAGTGATGCCGCCACCGGAGTCCGGCAAGTCGCTAACTGAAAAAGAAAAATTGATTCTCCGTGCTTGGGTTGATGATGGTGCCACCTGGCGCAAGCACTGGGCGTACGAACTGCCTCGCGAGGTTCCTACACCCAGCGTAGATATTAGTGCAGATATTCACGAACCAGCGAATTGGATCGACAGTTTTATCGCTCAGAAATTCTCGGCTGTGAGTGGGCAATGGTCACCACAAGCGGACGACATCACGTTATTGCGACGCGTGACGTTTGATTTAACGGGCTTGCCACCGGCAGTAGAAACGGTCTCGGCAGCAGACTTGAGTAAATTCGGCCAGTACGAGCGTTACGTGGAGCAACTGCTGGCGTCGCCTGCATTTGGTGAGCGTCTGGCGGTTTATTGGCTGGATTTAGTGAGATATGCGGATTCGGTCGGCTATCATGGCGATCAGGAGCACCACAGCACGCCTTACCGCGATTACGTCATCAATGCGCTAAACGATAATTTGCCGTTCGATCAGTTTACGCGCGAGCAGTTGGCCGGCGACTTGTTGCCTAATCCCACCGAAGAACAGATCGCCGCGACTTGCTATAACCGATTGCTGCAGACTTCTCACGAAGGCGGAGTACAGCCAAAAGAGTATTTGGCCATGTATGCTGCGGACCGAGTGCGCAATGTCTCGGGGGTATGGATGGGAGCAACGGTTGGATGTGCCCAGTGCCACGATCATAAATTTGATCCCTATTCAGACCGCAATTTCTATGAGCTGGCTGCGTTCTTTGCCGATGTGGACGAATCAACGCATTTGACCAAGGGGGCAGATGCTAGTCCTACTCAACGCTTCCCCGAGAAGGACTTTTTGGGGCGCGTCGAGCGACAGCAGTTAGCTAAAATTCGCACCGAAATTCAGTCCTTGGAAGAAGAGCAATCGCGGCTAGCTGAAGCAGTCACTGACAGTACAAAGCGGACAGCAGAGCAGTTGGCGAGCTTGATAACGGCGGCCAAGGAGCAGGAACAAGCGATTGCAAACCAGACTCGCCGCGCCATGGTCACGGTATCGATCGAGCCGCGGGTGATGCGTATCCTGCCGCGCGGGAATTGGTTGGATGATTCCGGAGATGTCGTTTCACCGGCCCTGCCGAGCTTTCTAGGCAAGATCGATCGTGGAGCGGGTAGTCCCAGCCGATTGGATCTGGCCAATTGGTTTTGCGACGCGCGGCATGGCGCTGGATTGCTGACGGCTCGAGTGTTCGTAAATCGCTTTTGGTACTTGATGTTTGGTGAGGGGTTATCGACCAGCCTAGAAGATTTTGGTGGCCAAGGGGACGCGCCAAGTCATCCGGAGCTGCTCGATCAATTAGCGATCGAGTTTGTACGGTCGGGTTGGGACATCAAGCATATGTTTCGTCTGCTGGCAACCACAAGAACCTATCGTCAGTCGTCATTGGAATCGCCGTGGCATCGACAGCATGATCCAGAAAATAAATTATTCTCCAGGCAAGCTCGATTTCGGTTGCCGGCCGAATTCGTACGCGACGCTGCGCTAACGTACGGAAACTTGATGGTTCGGCAAGTAGGAGGTGGTAGCGCCAGGCCATATCAACCTGGTGGTTACTATAAACACTTGAATTTTCCGCCGCGCGAATATGTTCACGACAAGTCGAGCAACCAGTGGCGGCGCGGAGTTTACACACATTGGCAACGCATGTACTTGCATCCCATGCTGCGCGCGTTCGATGCACCTAGTCGCGAAGAATGCACATCCAAGCGAACAAGATCCAATACGCCGCTTTCGGCTCTGGTATTGATGAACGATCCGAGCTTTATCGAAGCGGCTCGCGGATTGGCCACGAACAGGTTGTTGGATTCGACGGCGGATGATCGACTAAGATTGAATTACATGTTTCAGTTGGTCACTTCTCGCACTCCAGACCCGCTTGAATACGATGTGCTGCGCCAACTGCTGGATGATTCGCGGCAGGAGTTTCGAGGCCTTGCCAGCGAAGCACGGAAATTGAATGCGATTGGGATGATGCAAACTGGTGAACTGAAGTTGGACGCGGTTGAACTGGCTGCTTGGACGATGGTCGCTCGAGGCATATTGAATCTCGGCGAAGCCTATACTAGGAACTGAACGATGATCGACGAATTCAGCCGACTAAGCATCGGGCGAATAATGAGTGTCGCCTTTCGCTCCGCGAAAGTAGCGTTACATCATTCTTTCGCGGAGCGAAAGACGACAATAAAAGACCTGTCGATGCTAATGCAACGGCGATCCTTTCTGTCACGAGCGGGACTCGGCTTGGGCACGACGGCAGCTATGTCGCTGCTAGCGCGAGATCTTGTCGCCAGCGGTTCATTGCCAACTAACTCACCGGGTTTGCCGGCGGGAATCAGCGGTTCGCTGTCGCTACCTCATTTCCCGCCCAAGGTCAAACGGGTCATTTATCTGTATATGTCCGGCGGGCCTTCGCAATTAGAGACATTTGACTACAAACCCAAGCTGGCCGAAATGGATGGGCAGCCGATGCCCGAGTCGTTCACCAAGGGACAACCTATTGCGCAGCTCCAAAACGCCCCGCTCAAGGTGCAAGGGCATCTGACCAAATTCAACCGATATGGAAAAAGTGGCGCGTGGATCAGCGACTTTCTCCCGCACCACCGTAAGATCGTGGATGAAATTTGCATTGTCAAATCGATGGTCACCGAACAGATCAACCACGACCCAGCACACACTTTCATGAATACCGGGACGGCGATCAATGGTCGTCCTTCGATTGGATCGTGGGTGACCTACGGATTGGGAAGCGATTGTGACGATCTGCCAGGTTTTGTCGTTTTGACCAGCGTTGGTGGCCGAAACCCTCAGCCGATATCGTCGCGTCAATGGTCGGCCGGTTTTCTCCCCAGCCGCTATCAAGGCGTAGAGTTCAACAGCACTGGCGATCCGGTGCATTTTGTCCGCAACCCTGACGGAGTATCGCGCGCGTTGCAACAAAAGCTGCTCGATGGTATCGGTCGGCTTGATCGCCATCGGAATGAATTGGTAGACAATCCAGAACTAGCGACGCGTATTTCCGCTTACGAACTGGCCTTTCGCATGCAGGCTTCGATTCCACGGCTGATGGACATGTCGGACGAACCGCAATCGATCTTGGATATGTATGGTGCCAAGCCTGGTGATGGATCGTTCGCGTCGAATTGTCTGCTGGCTCGGAAGCTGGCGGAGCGAGGTGTACGTTTTATTCAGCTTTATCACCGTGGTTGGGATCATCATGGCGATTTGGTGAGGTATATGAACATGTGTGGCGGCTTTACCGATCAAGCCACTGCAGCGCTATTGTTGGATCTCAAGCAGCGTGGCATGCTGCATGACACGTTAATTGTTTGGGGCGGCGAATTTGGGCGCACGCCGATGTTTCAGGGCAAAGGAGGTCCGGGGCGCGATCATCACATCAAGGGTTTTTCGATGTGGTTGGCTGGCGGCGGGATCAAGCCGGGGTATGTTTACGGAGAGACGGACGAATTGGGGTACAATGCATCAGTCGACGTCGTGCATGTGCGAGACTTGCACGCGACACTGCTGCATCAGCTAGGCGCCGATCACCAACGGTTGACGCATAAATATCAAGGATTGGATATGCGATTGACTGGCGTGTTGCCGGCGCGAGTGGTGCGAGAGATTCTGGTTTGAGCAGATTTTGACGGATTATCTTCACCGCTCAGTCGAACATTCCGTGCATGAACCATCGGCTGCTGTTTAGCTCGCGGAAAATCCACCACCAACTGCCATCGGTTGTGGCAATACGAAAATAGTCACGGCGGTGGCTGGGGCCGCGCCACCAGCCACTTTCCAGTCTCTCTGGTCCCCAGTGGTTGTGAACCTGATAGGTCTTGCCTTGAAACGTGAATTGCGTGGGCGGGCCATCGGCAATCGCCAGGGCGTCGATGGCAACTGGTGAGGCTAACAATTTTATCGGACGGCGAAGCGGATCGTCGGGAGAGGGCTCTGCTCGTCGCCGGGCCAGTCGGCTGGACAACTTGCGATTGGTCGATTGTTTCTGACCATCCATGCGGCGGCCAGTCATCGGGGAAAGCGTGCACGCCAGTTCGGGTTGCGATTGGCGCTCGACGTTCGCCTGTAAGACTTGTTGGCGTCCCAAGCGACTGCTGAGGTTGTCGACCAAGCGAGACAACTGCTGGCGCTGGCCCGTGGACTGTACATCGAACAAATCTGTTTGTTGCCAAACCAGTGGTGCGACGAGCGTGGCTTGCACCGCTGCTCGCCAGAGTGCTGCGCCGCCGCGCGTGCTCAATTGGTGTTCTAATTGACCAGTGAGCAGGGCCTGAAGATGATCGGCATCGTCGGTGGGGCGAAACAGTCCCAAGCACATCACCAGCGGAGTTGTGTCAACCAGATCCAAGCGGCAGACGATTCGCAGCGCGCCTCGGTTTTGTCGATTGAGTCGGAGCGCGAGTTCTCGGCACAAACGGCGGACAACTTCGGTGATCGTTTGGCGATTCTCAGTCGCATATTCCAACGATTGTTCGACTTGCCACTCTGGCGATTCGTGCAAGGTCGCGATCGGTTCGTCGATAATTCCCAGTGCTTGATCCCAGCGAGTCAGGAGGTGTTGGCCGAGTCGAGATGCTAGGCCATCTCGAGGCAGTTGCCACAGCTCGCCGATGAGCTGAACTCCCAAACGCTTGAGAGCAGCGACAACTGTGGATTCGATGCGCAGTGCTGCGACGGGCAGTTGTTCCAGAATTGTGCGATCACCAGCCGGTGGAATCGATTGAAAGCGGCTGTGGTTGGACGATTGCGGCGAAACACGCGGATTGCGCAGCGCGTAGTTGGCAACCGCCCAGGCGGTTCCTATGGAACCGGCGATGGCGAGGCAGCCTAGGTATCGTTGGTCATCTAGCCACTGAGCGATGGAAGCCAATAAATGTTCTTCGCCACCAAACAGCGTGGCCACGCCGGTAACGTCCAGCAGCAAGCATTCCGGTTGCAGCAATGTGCGGCCGGGCCACGGCTGTTTGTCGAGCGATTCGAGGCCGACGATGGGGCTGAATTGTTGAGCTTGTTCGGCTAGGCTACAGAGCGCATCGATGTCCTCGTGCGGTTGATGCTCCCGTACTTCCAATTTGGCGATTGCGACAGCTTCGCTCAGGGGCATTCCAGGACGCACCCCTTGCTGCTGAGCCAATTTATTGGCAGCGGCGACGACTAATCCGCGGCGTGCATCACGCGATTGCAGAACCAGTGCCCGGTTCGCCAGATCGGGATGAGTTACTAGCACGCGCTGGACGGGCCAGTTGGGCAGCCAGATGCATAGCAGCCGTTTGCTCATGTCGCACAACCTCTCGCAATTCGCCTCGCATTGAATCGATCTCGATAACCACGTTTGCTCCAGCTCGGCCTCCGCGCGCTCGAATCAGTTGCACGTGAACTTGTCGACTCGCTACTGCGGAGAGCGGATATTTTGCGAATCCTTGACTTGGCGATTCGCCGTGGAGAGGACGGACGATCCATTGTACTTCTGCCCAGCTTGGTTGGCTGCGAGCTGCTGCTCCACGGATCAGCAAGCCCAACCCGCCACCTTGCTCGGCGGCTAGTTGTACACGACGAGCGGCTCGGTCATCCATTTGGTCGACTTCTGCTAGCACGGCCGCGACCGCTGAGCAGCGCAGCGATTGGTCGATCGCCCACAGCGCATCCGCTGATGACTTTGGCCGGACGAGTACCAAGCGCTGTAAATCGATGCCCAGCGCCACGGCTGCTGGTGGGTAAAATTGCTGCGCCAGATCGACAACGACCAGGAATCCCAGGCTTGCGTTCATAGCCTCCCGAGCGGCTGAGAGGGCCAAGTAGTTCGCACCGCAAGCTGGCTGGACTCGCAAATACTCCACGATCGTGCCGTTTTGATAGCCACCGCCGGGCAAATACCGATCCATTGCCTGGCATCCACTACTGAGCGGTCGTGCTTGTTCAGACGTTGTGCGACCGGAAATTTCCAGATGTCTTACTTGTTTGGAAAGCTTGTCGAAAACCGCTTGACGATCATCCATGGTCCATCCTCGCAAAAAACGCAGAACTGCAATTTGCTTGCGTTATTCTACTCGGGCTAATGCTATCATTCTCGAATTTTCCACTGGTGTTGTTTTTCCAGACTGACTGGACACGTTTGGTCCATCGTCCTGGTGGAATCGCTGAATCAACGCAAATAGCGATAAGGCGAGCGGGTTCTTACCAATACCAGCTCGAGGCGCAAGCGAGTGTGTGCCGTGCCGGTGCCGTGCGTGTTAGGATGACGCACTCGCTTGCGCGTCGGGCTGGTATTCTGTGCGGTTGAAGTATTAGGCGGCTTGGTCGAGGATTTGGAATTCTGGGTTGGCTCAGAATGCGGGCAGGTGCCACCAAACCGCTATACCGCTTGATGGTTAGCTTGACAGGTAAAGTAGGACTACCTAGGATGCCTCAGTCCCCAGTACGCGAAGCTGGAGATCTTTAACCGTTTTTCGGTCGACAGAATTGTGATTCCAATTTTGCAAGCTGATTGACGAATTATCGCGATTCGCAAAGTATGGCTTCTTGCACCATCTAGAAAACTGAAATCCCGAGGAAAGGTTCGTTCATGGCTCACGTGGTCACTAAACCGTGCGATGGTTGCCGATACACCGATTGCGTAGTAGTTTGTCCTGTAGAGTGCTTCTACGAGGGCGAGTCGATGCTGTACATTCATCCGGAAGAATGTATCGATTGTGAAGCATGTGTTCCCGAATGTCCGGTTGAAGCCATCTTCCACGAAGATAATATTCCCGATGACTGGAAGAGCTACATTCAGTTGAACGCCGAAATGTCTCCCAAATGCCAAGTGATCACCGAAAAGAAGAAACCTCTGGCAGATAGCTAGACGTTTACTTTTACGCGTACTCGGCTTTTGCTAGCAAAATTGCTCAGGGCTAGAAGTATTGCGGCGATTTCCAATCGGCCCTGAGTTGTTCCAGCGCGTTATTTTTCTGGAAATTCAACGAAAAAACCGTCCACTTCTAATTGTAGAAAGGACGGCTTGTGCTGGATGCCAAGATACATCTCGGCAAGTAATTTCAGAATAACCTAATAGGCTATTGAGGCTTGGAAGCAGTCTTGGCAGACTTCTTCTTAGCTGCGGGCTTCTTAGCGGCTGCCTTCTTGGGTGCTGCCTTCTTAGGTGCTGCGGCTTTCTTAGCTGCTGCCTTCTTGGGAGCTGCTGCCTTCTTGGGTGCCGCTGCCTTCTTTGCCTTTGCCACGTCTCTTCCTCCAGTAAACGGAAACCAGGAAGAACATTATTCTCGAAACGACAACAGCCACACGTCATCGTTCGTGTTCTTCCAGAATCAAGAAAACCCTCATCGTTCCAAACACCACTTCAGCGGTGGCCACCGCTTTTTTAGCGTTTACGTGGTTCGAATCCGGTAACCTACGTCCTTGGATTTATTTGTACGAAATGAACTAATAATTGCAATATCTTTTCGACAGTTTTTTCACACTTTTTCGACAAATTTTCAACATCTGTACTTTCGAATGCAAAACGAATCGGTAGACGCAGCTAATGCTACCGATGCTTTCGCTTTCATAAACGGCCATACATCTGCAGCGTTTGCCAATTGCTGACCGCCAGCAGCAGGAACATCAGTCCGCATCCTTGCTGGCCAGTCTGCATCGAATAGAAGGCGACCACTGCGGCGCAAATCACTGACATCAAGCAGCTGACTCGCACGGCATCTCGATTGCCAAACAAGTGCAACGCGTTCTGCATGATGTTGCCGCCATCGAGCGGCAACACAGGTAACAGATTTAACAGCGCCCAAAAAACGCTTGTAGTAATCATCATATTGAAGATTGCGTAGAGAGCCGCAGTCGACGGAAGCGCTGCTGCTGGAGCGGGCAGATTGAAGTAACGCTCCAATGTCCAATCAAGCTCCATGCTCAATCCGAGAGACCGCCCAACGATAAAGAACAGCATGGCAAGCAGGAGTTGGGCCCCTGGGCCAGCCGCCGAAACAAAAATGGAATCGCGCGGATGCAGGTTCGAACGGCTCCTGGCACCATTCCATGCTCCAAATGAATTTGGAATGGCCAATCCACCGAAGTGATACAACACGATGCGACTGCCAATTCCAAACCGACGCATTGCTAGCGAATGTCCAAGTTCGTGTACCAAGATTGACAGCAAAACAATGGCGGTCCAAATCACTAGCAACATCCCGGGGCCAGGAGTGTCGAGTTGCATTTCAGCGTACAGCTCGTCTATGCCCTGAGAATATTGCCACCCCAGCACAATCGCCGCTACCCAAAAGCCCCAAGTGATGCGTACTGGAATACCCAGCACGCTGAAATGAAGATCATATTGACTGGTCGCTGGTTCTTGCAGCATCGCGAACCTCATCGTGGGATTGCAGATAACGCATTAACGCGAACGGCAGATAGTTTCTTACCAATACAAGCCCGAAGCGCAAGCGAGTGTATGCCAGGATTGACGCACTCGCTTGCGCATCGGGCTTGTATTCGCTTAGGCCTTGGTAAATTCCCATCTGCCGCTCTTCTAACGCGAACGGCAGAGGAGAGTCTACTGTAACCCGAAGCATGTGCCAGTTGATGCGCGTTCTTTCCTCGCTTACGCTTCGGGTTACACTTGGTAAGCTTTCATATACCGCTCACCTAATAACTATCACAACCAGCGGAGCGCGGCAAGAATCGGCAAGGTTGCGTTCGCAATAAAATCGACCGAGATTGTTTGACCAGCATGTGAGTATCGAATGGCCAATTAGAAAGGGTGCCCGCGTTGAATCGCGGACACCCTTTGTTAGAATTTCAGTCGTAAGTCGAATTGCACCGACTACTTTTCAGCTTTGACCAACGAGAACTTGCCTTTTTTGAAGGCATCTTCGCTGAACAATGCGTCGACCTTTTCTTTGTCTGCCATTTTTTCCGCTTTACCTTTGCAGTTGTTGCAGCAGAATGCAACCTTGGCTCCACCGACTTCGATCGCGGTGGAATCGTCCAGCTTGCCGCCACTGAATGGGCAAGCTTCTTGCTTGTATTGCTTGGTGGAAACAAGTTGCTGATTCGCCTTAGCAGCGTGCTTGTTCTTGTCGCCGTCAAAAGCCTTCAAGCAATTGCCGCAGCAAAGATAGACCTTTCCTTCTTTCCATGATGCCGATTTGCTTTCTTGAGCTGCGCGAGTGGGTTGCAAGATACATTTGATCTTGTCCAGCGAAACTCCTTCAGCCATTGTCATCGATGCACTAACAACCACAGCCGCAGCCAACGCGGCAACCGCAAGAAATCTCTTCATACCAAACCTCCGCTGAAAGTGAGACCAACCAAGAACGTGACCCAAACTCGCAGTAATACCAAAACTGTGAGGTATTTGATCCGCTGTTTTGCCACTAAACTTATCCTAAACGAATTGTTCCGTGTGCTTTATAACCGCGCCAGCCCATCGGGTCAACAAAAAAATCCGGATAACCCACAAGATCGTTTTGCGAAAATACACTATCGATTTACTGACGCTGAATCTGTTGTACTCCAATCTAGACCCACCTGGCCCACGTGATAGTTATGGCACTGAGTACAGCCGTCGTTAGCGCCTCCAGGGCGATGGCAACTCGAACATTGGCTTATTTTGATACTGGTGAATTCCGGCAAGTGGAATGATCCGCTAGTATAGTTTGGCAAAGCGTCTGCATTTCCGTCAGATTTGATTAATTGGATGTTTGTATCTGAAATCAATTCCTTGGTTTTGGTAAGCGAGTGGCAGAATCTGCAATCGCTAACGGCGGGCAAGGCCAGGTGGGGTTCGTGGGCAAACTTGGTAAAGGTTCGAACATTTGCCGGTTTTGTATTCACGCGCCAAAGGTTTGTTGCCACGGTGGTACCCAATCTGTCGGTCGAGAGATCGTGACATTGAGCGCAACCACCTGGGATTTTTTTTGCCGCTTGGCCTCCTTCGATTACTGAGACCATTTGCGACCAACCTGCCAGCAAGGGATCGGCGTGGCCGCGCGGCATATATTGAACTGCCAATATATCGGAGTTGAGATACCAACCTCCTTCACTGACGTGCGTAGCGCCCCGGATTTTGGCCGGTTTTCTGGCTTGCGGTTGCTGGGGTTGAGCCGGGGCGTTACCTAGCAGCAAATCGCTTGACTGGTTCGTTAAGCGGAATTTGCTTTCAACTAGTCGATTTGACCATCGATCTACCGGTGGAGTGTGCGAATCATTGAATTCAACTAACGGTCGTCGCGGCTTAAACCAGTTTCCTTGGATTTGGCGGAATAGATCAGGAGGCAAACCTGCACACAAGTCGTTGATCAGCTTATGTTCGCTCGCGTAGAGGCTTCGGCCCAATTTTCTCGTCAATGTTGTGGCGATGCGTCTGGACCAAGCGGCCTGGCCATCGCGCGCCGTATCGTCGATCAGGCGCCGGATCGCTTGGGCCATATCGCGCGCAACGCTACCTCTTTGGCCGTCAGCGACGTCGGCTAACTTGCCACTTGCAGGCAGACCTGCCAACGTCTTGGCTACGGCAGTGTCGCTTTGAAGTAAGATCTTTAACACCGGAGAAAACTGGCCTTCGTATCCAAACCGAGCATTTTCCGGCCAATCGGAAAACCCACCGGCAGCGTTAATGGTATCCGTGAGATCGACACTAGGAATTTGCAGCAGTGTCCAACCATCAATAGTCGCTGCGCGGATTGGAGCAACGTGACAATCGGCACAAGCTTGATCAAAGCCTAGGGTACGAAAGATCGGCCCCATGCTTCCAGGACGTGACCGATCCAAGTGGCAACCACGACAATCGAATTGTCGATTCTTTTGAGCAAAGTACTTTTCGGCATGCGCATTGTGGCTGAACGCTAATCCACGAGGGCGAGATTCCGGGTAGTTATCAAACTCAGGATGACCTTTCGCTAATGCTTCGAACTGGTTTTTATGGCAAGCTTGGCAACGCGTCGAACCGATTTCCCTTAGGTCAGCGGTACAGCCGTGATGTTCACGATGGCATTTTGCGCACGTCAGATCGATGTTTTGCCAATCGATAGGTTGTGTTGGAGCTGAGACTAGCTGCAATTCCGACTTCGATGGTGCCATCGCGAATTTACCAAGAGCCACTAGTTGGTCGGCGGGAAGATCGTGAGGACTGCGCAGCGCAGCGTTGGACATATGACTGGAATGGCAGCTCAGGCACAGTTTGTCCTGTTTGGCACCTGCCTGCGAGAAAAGAATATTCCCATGCGATTTTGGGTGGCAACTACTGCAACGATCAGCGATGATTTTGTTGTTTAGTATTTGCGCGTGCTTGGCGGTTAACTCACCGGGTACGAAGATGCTCTCGCGGTTCGGCGACACCATGCAAAAAAGCAACACGATCCCAGTTAGTATTCCCAGGTTCAGGGTCCACAGCCGCCGAGAGGACAGCAAAGAACGTCGTGGAAAACACGCGGGCAGATCCTGCAGATGCTGGTCGTGGTTCACTGAGTCCTTTGCGTGGCCCGATGCGTGTGCCTCCGCGTTCGAATTCTTTTCCAAGGTGCGCCCGCACTGCCCTTGGTTGGTCGGGCCATGGCGACAACTCAAGCCAAGTTCCAGGTAGCCACACGTCCACTGGCATTGAGGATTCCATCGTCGCGCCGAAACATCGCGCGGGCTTGATTCGTTGCTCACAGCATTGCCCCTTGGAATCTCAGTACCAGGATGACATGTACGGCGATCAAGATCACCAAGCCCCAGGTTAGCGCCACATGGAGCGTAAAGAAGAATCGCAACCTCGATTGTACGACGCTATGAAAATCCAAATCGTCTTTCGCTTGGACTAACTCGGACAACTTTTCTCGACGCAAGTGGCCTGCCTCAGCCAGATAGCGTTCCAAATCGATTAACTCGCGTTGGAGCTGACGGCGCGTCCAGCCGGTCGGCAGCAAGCGATACCACCGACTTCGGCGCTCGTGAAAAAACGGGAGCAAACGCTGCTGATAATATTCCGCCAAGGTCGCTCCTTCGTTCAAGCGAGCCGACGAAATTGCCAATGCTTGGGCCTCGCGTGCAACCACAGCCTGCAGTGCCGGAATGTCTTCCATGCGATAATCGCGTTTTACCGCCGCAAGCTTGCGCGGCAGGGTCCGACTGAGCACGATCAGCCAAATTCCTCCGAACGATACAAAAGTAAAGCAGGACGCTAGCACGATTTCGAACCAACCGCGAATTGGCCAACCGACATGCATGGCGAAGACTATCAAGGCGAAGCTGCCCAAGTATGTGTGCATTTGCAGCCAGATCGATACAGGCCCCACAGGGAGTCGGATACAACGCTTGCGAACACTCAACAAGTACATTCCGGCAGTGGCTGCGAGCAGCGTCCAACCGGTAATGGCTGCGGCATTGCCCAGTCGGTTACCTGCCCATTGAACTGCCGCAACAGTTGCTGCTACAGCCAATACGGTGATTAACATAAACCAGTTGCGACGATTGCGAATTTGACCTAACCGGCTTTTCGCAGATGCCATTTTCGAATCCCTTCCATATCGCTCATGTCCATGCGCACTAGCGCATCATGTGGGCACGCGGTCTGGCACGCCGGACGATTCCCATTGGCTGAACAAAAATCGCATTTTGAAGCTTTGAGAATCGGCAAGCCAGTTTTTTGCTCCACGATCGCGCGGCCTTTCAGATCGCTCGCTTGAACCATGCGAATATTTTCGTAAGGACAACTTTCCGCGCAAGCCTTGCAACCAATGCATGTCTGTGGATTGATCTGCACCAAACCGTCATCTTCGTTTCTGTAAATTGCGCCAGTTGGGCATCCAATCATGCACACAGGATCTTCGCAGTGCATGCACGCTTGTGCGAATAACCAGGGACCGTATTGGACGCCACGTCGTTCGAACAACGGCGTGCCCCCGTGCGTTGTTGCACAGGCTTTGACGCAATCGTCACAGCGCGTGCATCGATCTAGGTTGATCACCATTGTTTGGCGACCATTCATGATCCGGTGATCAACGAGAAACTCCAGCAAACCAGTTTCGACATCTTGCTCAGTGGTCTGCAACGGTGCATCCAATGTCGGTTGCCCAAATTGATAGCGCGGCGCTGCGATCAGCTTGGGTAGTTCGTCTTTCCTGGCGAATGGCAAGACGTTGTCATAAACCACATTCTTGGGAATACAAAGCGCGTCGACATATCCAATCGCTCGAAGGGAATCCTGATAGGGCAGTGGTGTAACTGTTGACTCTTGCCGCCAGTTGTGAGCCAGTTCGCGCAGTCCAAAAAATTGGCCTTTTCCCAGATAAGCCAATGTGCGGTGGCCTGCACCCTGCCGCCGACTGAGACGAGCGAATCCGCCGCGCACAATCCAAAGTCCGGTTACGTAATTGCCTTCTTCGGCAATCAACGGTTCGGCCGCGATCCGCGAGGCCGGGTCTATGTTTGCCTTGCGACGATAGTCGGCGTACCATTCCAATTCGCCAAAGCTCTCAAGCCTGGCAGAGGTAACTATTTTAGAGAGGTTCTCCTCGGGTATGAACCGAAACAACTCGGTTTCTCTGAGGTGAGTCCGCAACACCTCGCTTCGATAGCGCTCATCCAGCAGCTTGCGAAACTGAGGATCCTGCTTGAGTAGTTTTAAACCCTGCCAACGAATTTCGAGAATTAGACATTCACCGTCGGCAACCGCAGTAAACTCGCGCGGTGAACGAGTAACTGCCGCCATCTCGCCAAACATTTCTCCGGGGCCCACGACACTTGTCGAATGTTGCGAAATGACTCCAGGCAAATCTTGAAGAAAAACGCGCGTCGAACTGCCTTCACCACGATAGCCAATCGCATTCGCCTCTGTCTTGGCATGGGTTTGCTGCGTTGTCTCGGTGCGTCGTAGCCGCCGACGATTACCCTGACCCGAAGCCTTGAAGCGTTTCATTTGAAACCACTTCAGCCAGCGCATGCCGGTCCATTTAGCCGTATCGCGCAACCTGAGGCGTTCGTCCGCCAGAGCCAAACTTGATAGGAAAATCAACACTTTGCCAGCGAGCATCAAATAGGCGCTGCCACCATATTGGCCTTCGCGAAAAAGGATGTCGCCATTCTCCAATCGCACCAACCTAGAATCATTGCGAATAATGGCTGCCAACGACGCCTGGCTAGCAAATCGCCGTGGGTCCATTTGCGAAAATGGAGGTTGGCGCAATAGCCACTGAACGTCGTCCTCCCGAAAATCTGGCTCGAGGGGATGGTCCCAGCGTTTGGGGCGTTCGACGATTACCGCCTGATCGGACATGCCGCCTCTCGAACAATTGCTGACTTCTTGCCTAATAGTATCCAGTAATCAACTTGATCGACAAACAGGCCTCATATTCATTACAGCTTCTACCATCCTACTAAGTTACTTTTTCGCTTCCTTGGACGAATCCTTGGTCTCTTTGCTGGCAGCACCAGCACCAGCCGGTTGCGCTGGCCCAGTTGCCGAGGCTGTGACTACTGCGCTAGATTGCTGTTTGGTATCACTCTTGGCGATTATTGGCGCAGTACGAGCTTCAGCGAATAGCCTTTGTTCCCGGTAACCAGCGAGTTGCTCTGGCGGCTCAGCGCGATCATGGATCCGCAGCGAGGGTGCGATCTTAGTTTGCAATTTGCCACCCGCAAATCGTGCTCCGTCGTAGATGGTGCCGTTCTGAAGCGGGCCGACCCCGAAAATCCAAGTATCGCGTGCGGAACTGTTTGATTTCACGATCCCTGATTGCCAATAGGGATCGCGAGTTTTGCTGTCGAAAACAAAAACAGCAATTTTGGCGGCCCCCTGCTTCACTTCGCGCCGGGCCAGTGAAATTTCTGGTATCGAAGGCAACAGCGGCGCACTGGTAACTACCGAAGCGGCGCTAGACAAACCGTTGCTTGCGGGAATACCGTACGTCATACTGTGACCATCAAAACCCAAGGCTCCCAAACGAGCCTCTGCTACTAATTCCGCATCTGTTCGATTCTCCACCAACCGCACACCGAAAGCTGTCATTTGCTGTCTCAGTGAGCTTGTTACATAGTCGCTGTCTATCAGTTGCTGGCCCTTGGGAGTCGTTAGATAGGTTATGTCCAAATAGACTTTCTTTTCCGCCAATGCTTGAAAGTTCATTTGCGCGACCGTCGCATCGACCGCATCGCTCATCAACAAGTGCTCGGTCGCAGTATAGCTCTTGGTGGTTCCGCAGCCCGCTAAGACCAGCACCGCCAGCCCTAAAGCTGCGCTCGCTCGAACAAGCAAACTGAAAATATCACAACTGAAAATTCCGTGCATGGGTCTGAGCAGCCCTCCGCGAACACCGAAACGAACAGTCCACCTGTCGCTCTATAGCATTTTGTTGTTGGTCCCAGGAATACGAATAGTTCCACGATTACCACTGACCCCCCTCAAAGTATGGCTTTCCAACGCTTTAAGGCGAGCGGCAGATGGGAATTTACCAGTACAAGCCCGAAGCGCAAGCGAGCGTTCAACGAACGTGGGATAAGCTTCCAGCTTGTCAACCTGTAGCGGAGTTTCGCCATTGCTTGCACAAGATATTGACAAGCTGGAAGCTTATCCCACGTACGTTGAACGGTATTGCGCCTTAACGACAATGCAATGTTTCCAGTGCCGCATTATTGACATACTAGCCACTATTCTAGATACTCTGTTGATACTGATTCTCAGTAGCATGTTGTCCGTTCCTAAATTTACTAGCGCCGTATCGCGTCGAGTGTCTTGCCAGATTTTGAGTTCCGCATTGCCGCAAATGTGAGTGCTTTTTCATGATTCGCCAACACTTTCGACAAAACCAAATTTCCCAAGCATTTACGCTTGTCGAACTTCTGGTAGTAATTGCTATTGTAGGAGTACTAATTGGATTGCTGTTACCCGCGGTGCAGTCCGCTCGCGAAGCAGCGCGTAAGATGAGCTGCGCAAACAACCTCAAGCAACTTGGGTTGGCTTTACACAACTATTTGAGTACGCAGCGGGTTTTTCCGCCCGCAACTATTGTCGATGGCAGTCGATTAAGTCAGCCTTGGTCGGGGCAAACCATGCTGCTGCCCTACCTGGAAGCCGGGAACGAATTTAGCAAGATCAATTTTTCGATCGGCTACCACGACGGCATCAACAAGGCCGCCTTCCCTCCTAACGGTGTTGCAGCAGTAAGAATCCCAACTCTCTTATGTCCTTCGGAAGCTAACGATCGAGCTCGCTTGAATACGTCCACAGGACAAGCAGAGCATTACCCAATTAACTACGCGCTGGGGGTTGGGCAATACTTAGTATACAACCCGCGGAATAGTCAAACGGGAGGCGGAGCGTTCACCGCCAATGGTCGGTTAGGCCAGCGCGATTTCATCGATGGACTGAGCAACACTATCGGAGTTTCGGAAGTCAAAGCATTCATGCCGCGATTCCATGACTCGGTGCTTCCGACAACTCAACCTTCCAACGCCAGTGATGTGGCAAGCCAAATTCGTGGTGGTGAATGGGGGCCTCAATCAGGACACACCGAGTGGGTCTGCGGACGCGCCATTCACAACGGATTTACTACAGCCTTCGGTCCTAATACCCGCGTTCCCTACCGTGCAGCAGACGGAAAGAGCTACGACATCGACGTCACTTCCAGCCGCGAAGGTAGCAGCAGCTCAGCGGTTACATATGCCATCGTGATTTCGAGAAGTTACCACTGGGGATTCGTCAATTCATTAATCATGGACGGTTCCGTTCGTTCCATCAGTAATTCAATCCAGCTAACACTGTGGCAAAACCTCGGTGCTCGTGCCGACGGAGGGATAATCGGAGACTACTAATGCGCAGTTGTTACCTGGCGATACACGAGTAACAACTACACAGCTCCACGAGTCGTCTGCTGTAGACAATTGCTTGGAATGCGCAGTCAGCTTTTTTTAACGGCAGATTTGATTCTGTCGTTCGTATTATTTTTTGCTCGACAAAAAACGACTGAGGATGGAGATGTTGTGGATAAAGGTCTCGCTAGTGATGATCTGCTTCACGTCGTTTTGACCTTTATGGTATCGCAATTTGCCAGCTTCGACCCATGCGCCGCGCGAGTCGAGCCGAGTGATGATCTGTTGGACTTCGGCGTCGCTGGGTGAACCCGTTGACTTCGCCTGGCGGCTATCTTGGCGTCGACTCTGCAACTGGCTGGCGGAGAGCTGTTGCAGCTTTTCATAGTCGCGACGCAACTTGGGCACATTGCTGTCGGTAATAAACCCGTAATGCGTTGGCATGTCGTCCGACGAATATGTCAATTGGTAGTCGCGAGTGAAATACAGCGGGCGATTGGTTTTTAGTTCATAGAACCTGGCCATGCGACCGTTTGGCAGTTGACTTTTCTCAAGGTAGTCCAGCGCCCGTGGAATGGGCTCGAGATATTTGCGATCACCACTTTCGACGTACACGTCCATCAGCACATTAATCACTTGTTGAGATTCTCCGCCGGAAACGGCTGGTGGCTCGAACTTGCGAGCCCACACCGGATGCATCTCGAAGTTGTATTGCTGTGCCCACGCGGGTTGGGGTTCTGGCATCTGCGCCAACAAGAAAAAATCGGCGGCTTTTAGTGCGGAGGCTCGATACCGATCGTCGCCATAGATTTCACAGACCAATAGCAGCGTTTCGATATTGCGCGTAATGTTGTTGTCATTAATCGTATAGTAAAACCAGTAATCGCCACCGGGATATTCCCGCAGCCACGTCTGAGGATAACTAGCTTGTTTAATCGGGAATTTTTCAAGATCGGTCAGTTTATCGTAGACTTGACCCCAACCGCCGTTGGGAAATTGGTTCTGAATGATCGAATCGATAGCAAATAGAGTTGCCTCGTGAATCCGGTCGTCGCGAAAGCCGAGTTCCTTGTCAAGACTCGCCAAGAATCGGATCGCCGACTGAGTCTTGTCATCATCAAAGGTCGACAGGTTGCGCGCTTTCTTCTTGGGCTTGCCATCGATTCGATATGCGAGTTTAGGTCTAAGTTCGTCGCCAAAGTCAATGTGTGCTTGCCACCCACCACTGTGCAATTGGCCGCGAATCAAACAATTGCCTGCGTCCTTGGCAGCCTCTAAGAGAGCAGGCAAACGGGTGCGCTGATAAGCTTGCAGCAATGCCATACCGACCGCTGGCGTGCCTGGCGGCTGTACCCATACTGTCTTGGAATCAGCGACTCCTTCGCCTTCCCGAAACTTCAGATCGGCGCTAACCAAATAAACATAGCCACCTTCGACCGCGATCTGCTTGTGGAAGAAACTGACAGCTTTGTTCAAGGCCGCCTCTGCCGCTGCAACTAACGAATCTGCTGCAAATATCGACTTTGGTGGTAGCATGATGACCACCAACAAGCAGCTAGTGAACAGTGCGGAATGTAATTTCGTGCGCATCAGGAATCTCCACAAAAGCTATGCAGTTACCTGGATTCGATCTTGTGCGAACTGCTCTGGGAATGTGTAAAATAACTTATGGTTCGCATCTTGTCTGGGTGCATTCCCGTTTTGCGTGCGCAAAAACCCTGAGTTTTCTTGACAATCCGCATTAATTCAAATCGCGTTCAACTCGCAAACTACATTGTTTTGATAGCAAATACTATTCGCCTGCCTCCCAAAACCAAGGAATTCCCA
>SYJV01000482.1 GCA_005798335.1 Planctomycetaceae bacterium
AACCATGGGCTTATCTGCAATCGCTAATTTGCTAGCAAAATCCATTAGCTAGCAATTGCTCAATCGCTGGCGACTGATTTACTTGCGCCAATCATCAATACTTCTATCGATTGATAGAATTCAGATCAATCTCTATTGACACAAAAGTGCGTTTCAGGACAGGTTATCTATAAGTTGATTGCGGTATTCGTACCATGATGGCAGCGGAAGCCATTAATCGCAAATCGCACCACTAACGCTAGCATTTCCGAGGCAAGGAGGCCGACTATGTCGCGGTCATTTCCAAAATCAAGAACGAAAGTTAGCTTGCGAGGACTTCTCTCCAAGGCGGTATTCGTTGGGGCCGAAGATATTGTTGTACGCAGGTGCGTGGGAAAGGCAATCGATTGTAGGCCAGGAGATGTGTTCGTGCCGCAACCCGGCGGCTCGCAAGATCAACACGATTGTGCACCGGAGGCCGTGCGTCGCGGTGCTGCGGCAATCGTCGCCGAGCGATTGCTGCCGGTCAGCATTCCACAATGCCTCGTTGCTGATAATCGCATTGCTTATGCGCAGATTTCGCAAGCGATCGTGGAGCATCCTTCAAATCGCATGCTAGCGTTGGCAGTGGTAGGCACTCAAGGAAAAACGACAACCTCCCTGTTCTTGTCGTCGATGCTCAGGCGAATCGGAGGTCAGGTCGCTTACTATACATCGTTGGGGTCGAGCGATTCAAAATCCTGTAATCGCGAGAACATTCGTCCACCCTCGGCAAAAAAACTGGCGCAGTGGATGCGTCGCGCCGACAAAGCCATCAGTCCGTCGATGGTGCTGGAGATTGCCCAGCCGATGTTGCTAAACCACGTCGCAACTTCGGTGGAGTTTGACCTGATGGTCTTAACTGGACTGCGACCTTCGCAAGACTGCGGGGGACTATCGCTTAGCCGATATCTAACCATGCTAGATGGATTTGCGGAACAGATGAAGCCACACGGAATGTTGCTTTTTAACGCCGATGATCCATTTGCCTCGCGCTGGGCTGCGGCCAGCAAACTTACAGCAATCGGTTACGGCTTGGATACTAGCTACGACATCCGTGCCAAACGGCTGTCTCGCTGCGGCGGGCAACAGCAGTTAATGGTGACCGCCGGCAACATGTTGATGCCCTTGACGCTGAATATTCCCGGCGATCACGTAGCGCGCGCGGCGCTGGCCGCAATCGGTGCTGGCTGGATGTTCGACCTGCCAGTCCCCGAAGCCATCACAGGGGTCGAGGCCTTGCAGTCCATTCCTGGTAGAATGCAACGGATTCAACAATCGGTCGATGTACCGGTTTTCGTTGATCAGTGCAGAACCCCCGATCGCGTTGCCACCGCGCTGCATGCGCTGAAGCAACACGACTTTGGATCGTGTACAGCCGTGGTTGATGTCACCCGTCGCCTACACCCTCAACATCGCGCGAGGCTAGGCGAGGTGCTTGAAAAATCGGCGTACAAAGTTGTGCTCAGTTCATCAGACACAGTGCCGCGGCAAGCACAGTCGATGATGATGGATGTATTGGGAGGATGCTCCTGCCCAGGTCGTGTCGAGGTGATTCCAAATCGTCGTCGCGCCATTCAGTGGGCGATCGAAAACACGCAATCTGGATGTGTTCTACTGGCCGGATGCGGCACTCAAACCTGGCGAAGTCATGGCGAAGCGGTGACCGACGAATCCGTAGCTCGCCGAGCGATCTCGGCTAAGTATACGCCATCACCATTGCCAGCGTTGAGCATCTTCCCGCCACCCAGTTCTGGCGCATTTTTCTCCCATTGACACCGGAAAGTCATTTTCGGTATTCAGATGCCATCGCAAGCATGAATCGCGAATGGCCCTGGACCTGGAGGGTCACCAGACCACAACAAGCCACCGCGATCAAACCTGTTCACGGAAGAACATTGACCCGCAGTAAGACAACAGACAAGAAGTCAGTGGGAGCTCTGTCGTTAGTTGAAGTTTTGCGGGAAATTTCAACTGGCCTCCCTCCTGGGTCGGAGCATTACGCTAGTTTGGATGCGGTTTCTGGGTCAATCGCTCTTAACCGGCGCTTCACGGCAGAGCTTTAGTCTGCGCACCGGGGCAACCAGCGCAAGCGACTTGCCCCGGTGCCAGGGATCACCGAGCCGGGATTGCCACCTTTGCAATCTCGGCTTTTTTGTTTGCTGTTCGAGGGCGTTCCATCGGCTATTCCGAAAATAGCTCGATATGTCTGCAACAAGGTTAGGCGAGCGGCAGATGGGAACCAATACCAGCCCGACGCGCAAGCGAGTGAGAG
Organism: Planctomycetaceae bacterium; assembly: GCA_005798335.1. Classification (GTDB taxonomy): domain Bacteria; phylum Planctomycetota; class Planctomycetia; order Pirellulales; family Pirellulaceae; genus Aureliella. Next base: position 2,294 of record SYJV01000482.1, read on the forward strand.
CCTGGATTGACTCGTGCGTGGTTTCGGCACTCGCTTGCGCGTCGGGCTGGTATTGGTTCCCATCTGCCGTTCGCTTAAATGCACGATTGCAATTGGCACAGCTTTCTGCGACCATGGTTATACCCGAGCCGAGGGAGCTGCGGCCGGGACATTGAGCGATCTTTAGGCGCGCTCCCGTACCTGGCGCGGAATTGGTTCCATTGCGCTCAGGTCAAACTCCTGACTTTCACGATTTTTTAGTCCAGAGCAACGGTGGGCCATCGACCACAAGAGATTTGATCGTGGGAAATTTCTCGATTTCATTCGAACACCCGTGGATGTTGATACTGCTGGTACTAGTGGCGCTTCACTGGGTATTCAGCTACCAAGCTCTCGATGGTCTGGGATTCGGCAGACGATTGGCAGCATTGTGTTTTCGTTCGGTGCTATTGCTGTTGATCATTTTCGCGCTGGCGGGTGTCCAATGGGTTTGGACCAGCAATCGGTTGACGGTCATCTATCTCCTGGATCGAAGTGATAGTATTCCTCGAGCAAAACGCGAGGTGATGCTGAACTATGCAATTCAATCCGTGCAAAAGCACCGTCGCGCCGAACGAAATGATCGCGCCGGTTTGATAGTTTTTGGGCGCGAAGCAGCCATCGAGTTTCCTCCATATGATGACGATCTACCAGTCGTACGTGGAATAGAAAGCTATCTCGGGCGCACCGATGCAACCAATCTTGAATCAGCCATGAAACTGGCTCAAGCAACTTTTCCAGAAGACTCGGCCAAACGAATTGTGATCGTCAGCGATGGCGTAGAGACTCTTGGCTCGGCTTCATCGGTCGCGAAATCGATGGCAGACGGCAGCATCGGCATCGACGTTGTACCAATAAACCTATCGACTAAATCGGAAATACTGGTCGAGAAAGTTGACCTCCCTGGCGATATTCGGCAAGGCCAGCCATTTGAAACTCGCGTCGTAGTGCAGCGCTATCAGGAAGCCGAAAACAAAGTACCCGTAGAGGGTAAGCTACGGATTTCGCGCAGCACAGGATCGCGAGAGGAACTATTGCTGGACGATGATGTCACTTTAGAAAAGGACGTCAATGTATTTCCGATTCGTGATACCGTCGACCAGCCAGCAGGCTATTCTTATCGAGCCGAGTTTATTCCAAAGAACTCGACTGACGACGCGCTCCAGCAAAACAATCGCGCGGACGCATTCACCTATGTTCGCGGCAAAGGACGCATTCTGCTAATCGAGGACTGGAACGCGCCCGGCGAGTATGCTCCCTTGATCGAAGCGCTGCGGCGCAGCGAGATCGAGGTCGAACTCCAAACCAGCGATCAGCTTTTCACGAGCTTGGCAGAGTTGCAGGCTTATGACTGCGTGATCCTAGCCGGTGTTCCACGCAGCAGTGGCGAAGCGGCTGACGCGATTTCGACGTTCTCCGACGAACAGATTCAAATGCTTGTTCGCAATACAGAGCAATTCGGATCGGGTTTGTTGATGCTGGGCGGGCCCTCGGCACTTGGAGCCGGAGGGTGGGCAAACACCTTGCTGGAAAAGGCGATGCCTGTCGACTTTCAAATCAAGAACACCAAGATCGAAGCCGTCGGCGCACTGGCCATGATCATGCACGCCTCGGAAATCGGACAAGGAAACTACTGGCAGTCACGGATCGCTCGCGCGGCACTCGAAGTTCTTGGGCCCATGGATTATTGCGGCGTCATGGTCTACGGCAATTTGGGCGACCAATGGCTGTGGGGCAATATGGATGGCATGTTGCGAGTCGGACCGAATCGACAAGCTATGTTAGGTCGATTGAATCGTATGACTCCAGGTGATATGCCGGATTTTGAACCGTCGATGCGAACCGCTCTTGCTTCGCTAGTTAAGACTCCCGCATCGATCAAGCACATGATCATTATCAGCGATGGCGATCCGTCCGTGCCTTCCAACGGAATCCTCAACTCATTCGCCAGCAACCAAATTAAGATCTCCACCGTCGCCGTCGGTTCCCATGGTCCGGCTGGGCACCAAACATTGCAAAATATTGCTCGGGTCACCAAAGGCAATTATTACGTCGCCTCGAATCCAGCGGCGTTGCCAAAGATCTTTGTGCGCGAAGCTATGCGAGTATCACGACCGTTGGTGTCCGAACCCGAGGGTGGATTGCTGCCGCACATCACTTACCCTCACGAAATCGTCCAGGGTGTTTCCAGAGAACTGCCCAACCTCAAAGGTTTTGTACTCACATCGATCAAAGACAGTCCCTTGGTGGAGGTTCCTATTCGATCTCGGAAACCCAATGAACCGGAGAACCAAGCGGTATTGGCTACGTGGACTTATGGGCTTGGGCGAACTGCCGTCTTTTCCAGCGATGTCGGGAAACGTTGGGCGGTTGACTGGACCAATTGGGCTGGATACGACCAGCTATTTACTCAGCTAGTACGCTGGACGATGCGTCCAACCAAGAGCGACGCAAAATTCACGGTGGCCTCGCGAGCGGCCGATGGCAAAGTCGAAGTGGTCATCAACGCACTGAATCAACAGGACGAATTCCTGAACTTCCTCGATATGTCGGCGGTGGTAGTGGGACCGGACCTTGAACCAATGCCCTTTGTCGTACGTCAACAATCTCCAGGGCGATATGTCGGCACGTTCGATGCAGATGTCTCTGGCAGTTATTTGATGAACATCGTCCCCGGTCCCA
>SYJV01000483.1 GCA_005798335.1 Planctomycetaceae bacterium
TCGCTAGCAAAGAAAATCGATGTAAGGATCTCAAGAAAAGTATCCAAATCGATCTTGATTCGAGGGAATTGAAGGTTAGGAATTCGATCATTCTTATGTCAAGAAAGATGTGGGGTATAACAAGGCTTCCAGCTTGTCAACCTGTCGCGGAGTTTCGCCATTGCTTGCACAAGATATTGACAAGCTGGAAGCTTATCCCACGTTCGTTGAACGGTATTGATGCTAAACCTTGCCTTCAGCACTCGCCCAGCGCGTGGAGCAGCCTGCCCCATTTTTCGCGTGAGACGATTTTCCCGATTTCGGTTGCTGAATCGTTATTGACGCTTCGAGCTTTGAAATAGTGTAGAATCTCGACGCATGATGACTCGGCACAATTGTAAGCGAAGGGGTGGAAACGTGCTTTCAAGTATTGCGTTTTTTTTGTCGTCGCTCCTGCTGTTGGACGATCCATTGGTTCAATATCGTGAGGCAGCGGTACGGCAATGGGAAAAAGAGATTCTTGCCATCGAGGCGCGTGACGCTCAGCAGCAGGACCCTGAAAACGCAATACTGTTCATTGGCAGTTCCAGCATTCGCCGTTGGGAGAGTATCGGCAACGACATGGCTCCGTGGCCAGCCATTCAGCGCGGTTACGGCGGCGCGAAATTCTCGGACCTGGCGGTTTTCGTCGATCGCATTGTTTCGCCGCACAAGTTCAATGCGCTGGTGATTTTCGTTGGGAACGATATTACTGGTTCAGTAGAAGATAAATCGGTGCCCGAAGTCGTCCGACTTTTCAACCACATTGTGGCCAGCGTTCGAAGCAGATTTTCGAAGCAGCCGATATTCTTGATTGAGATCACACCGACTCCCCGCCGATTCGCCGCTTGGCCGAAGATCAAGGAGTTGAATGCAGCTCTGCGCGCGGCCTGTGAATCGGGAACGAATTTGCACTTTATCCAGACGGCGGACAAGTATCTCGATGCCGATGGGAATCCGATTGAGACGTACTTTGTTAGCGACCGACTTCATCAAAACGCAACTGGTTATGCGCTGTGGAGCAAGCTGATCAAAGCCAAAGTGGAGCAAGTGATCAAGCCAGCCAAGCCTTCGGCAGCAGCTAACTCGGCGCGACCGAAGAATTTGCGAGTCAACCAATTGGTGGCTTGGTGCATCGTACCGTTTGACGCCGCCAAGCGGGGTCCGAAGGAGCGCGCGGCGATGCTCAGCGATTTGGGTTTGCGACGCTTGGCTTACGATTGGCGCGAAGAACATGTATCGTCGTGGGATGAAGAGGTCGATGCTCTCGCGGCTCGCAATATTGAACTGACTTCGTTCTGGTGCGGCAGTTCGCTTGAGCCGACAAAAGACAAATCCATTCTTCGCATCGTTGATTTCCTCAAGCGTCGCCAAATCAAAACTGAACTTTGGCTGATGTTGCCGGATAACCAATTGAGCAAGATTACCGACGAAGGTCAACGCGTTGCAGCGGCCGCGCATGCCTTGCGATCATTGGCCGATCTCGTTCGACCGATGGGCTGTAGAGTGGGATTGTACAACCACGGCGGTTGGATTGGCCGACCAAGCGTCATGGTGCGAGTAGTGCAGGCGCTGCACGGAACCGAGAACGTGGGTATCGTCTACAATTTTCATCATGCGCACGAAGATCTGGCTGAATTCCCTGCTGCGTTAGCGATCATGAAGCCATATCTTCTGTGTTTGAATCTGAACGGTACGACGCCGACTGGTCCCAAAATTCAACCCATCGGCCAAGGCGTTCTCGATTACGAAATTTTTCAGTGGATTAGGCAAGCGAACTACGACGGTCCGATGGGAATTCTCGACCATCGACCTGAACTGGATGCCAAGGACAGCTTGCAACAGAATTTGTCCGGTCTCAGTCGTCTGTTAGATCGCTGAGTTGATCGATTGCGGCAGGGCGTTCTACTTCCAAGAAAGCAGATTGGCGCGTCTCCATGCATATTGTAACTGAGCATTCTCCGTCGTGGCGCTGGTGGGTCAGTGGCTTGTTGCTGCTGGCGACCATGATCAATTACATGGATCGGCAGACGCTTGCCAATCTATCGGTTCGCATTACCAATCAGTTTCAGCTCTCGGAAGAGCAGTATGGCGAACTGGAGTCGACGTTTGGAATCGCATTTGCGTTTGGTGCTCTGACATTCGGCGCGATCGCTGACCGAGTCTCAGTGCGCATCTTGTACCCATTCGTGTTGATCGCGTGGTCGACGATGGGATTCTTGACCGGCTTGACGCACGGCTACGACAGCATGTTGCGCTGTCGAGCGTTACTGGGGTTCTTTGAAGCGGGCCATTGGCCATGTGCGTTGATCGTGATGCAGTCGATCATGAATCGTGGCGACCGAGTCATGGGGAACAGCATTTTGCAAAGCGGCGCGTCGATCGGCGCGATACTGACGCCCTTAGTGATTCGATCGATGGTCGGGGACAATCAAGCAGCCGATGCCTGGCGGCCTCCGTTTCTGGTGATTGGCGCCGTGGGTGTTTTGTGGGCGATCGCCTGGCTGTGCATTATTCGAAAAGGAGATTTGATACCGACTCCGAAAGCGCCCGAAGCAGCCAACGAATGGCCGCTGGCTTGGCTGGTACAGTTTATAAGCAATCCAAAGTTCTGGGCTCTGTTCGTGATGGTTATTTGCAACAACACAGCCTGGCAGTTGATTCGCGCGTGGCTGCCCAAGTTCCTGCAAACGGGAAGAGGTTACACCGAAGCGGAAGCGCTTTACTTCAATTCACTGTACTACATATTCACCGATATCGGTTGCATAGCGGCGGGTGCGATTGCCATGTGGCTGGTGCGACGCGGGTGCCAAGTTCATCAAGCGCGAGTGATAGTCTACGGCGTATGTGCGGCGCTGACTGCCCTGACGCTGGCGGCTGGCAATATGGGAAAGGGCTGGCCGCTGCTGGGCGTTCTGCTGTTAATCGCGGCCGGTTCGCTGGGATTGTTCCCGTGCTACTATTCCTTTACTCAGGAACTTACCACTAAACATCTGGGTAAAGCATCGGGTTGTTTGGGATTTTTTGGCTGGATTGTCTCTTCCCCGTTGCAACGTCAGTTCGGGCGCATGGTGGATACTACCGGATCGTATGATTTGAGCATGTCGCTGGTCGGACTCGCTCCCCTGGTCGGCGTGTTTGCCATGCTAATTTTATGGCGCGACCGTCCTGGGGCTACAGAAATCGAAGCGAACACTCAGCAAACATGAGCGGATGATCACCCATCGGCAACGACTTATGGGCGACTCGACTGCCCATTGGTTGGTCGAGATATTGACAGACTTGTCAGGCGGACTTGCTCGGATTTGCCGGCTGCGCAATAATCCAGCGTTCGAATATCGGGTATACTGCTCGCAAGATCAATGATTCAAAGTTTCTTAAACTGAGCCTCACGGTTCAAATAGGTGATGGTCACATGGCTTTAGTTCCGCTGCGCGTTGTGCTGGATCATGCGGCTGAAAATGGATACGGAGTTGCCGCATTTAACGTCAATAATATGGAGCAGATTCAGGCCATCATGGAAGCGGCTCACGAGACGAATTCGCCGGTCATCGTGCAGGCTTCGCGAGGCGCTCGAACCTATTCGCAAGATAACTACCTTCGTCACTTGATGCTGGCGGCTGCCGAGTTGTATCCGCACATTCCTACGGTTATGCACCAGGACCACGGCAACAGTGTGGAGACTTGCCTGAGCGCAATCGATAATGGATTCACCTCCGTCATGATGGACGGATCGCTCAAGGTAGA
>SYJV01000484.1 GCA_005798335.1 Planctomycetaceae bacterium
GGCACCTGCAGTTCAGGCACCTGCAGTTCAGGCACCTGCAGTTCAGGCACCTGCCATCAATGTGCCGCCAGTCCAAGTTCCGGGTACTGCTCAGGCTCCGGCAACACCTGATGCCAATGTGGGACAAAAGGCGCAGGCTGGAGTTGCTAAACAAGGACGCAGCCTCGACGGCGAAAAGGGTGTTGGCAAAATGATCGCCCAACCGATCATGTCGCTTTTCGCTTTCAAAGAAAACGCAGTCTTTAAGATTCAGATTCCGTCGGCATTGAAGCTGTTTGAGGCATCGGAAGGTCGCAAGCCCAAATCGCACCAAGAATTCATGGACAAGATCATTACCGCCAACCAGATTCGACTACCAGAATTGCGAACTGGAATGGAGTACAATTTTCACACGGATACCGGTGAACTGTGGGTACATCCCGTCGAACCTAAGAAGTAAGTCCGCAGCCTACGAATCTCGCCTTGGGCTTCGTTAATCGTCCCACGTTGGAATGCTGATATTTTACTATCGTCCTTCTAGATCCTAAGGGAATTTCGCGATGAAACAGTTTGTTCAACAACTAATGCTGGTGATCACTATGCTCGCTGCAGTGGCTGCACAGAATGCGCCCGCGCAAGACGCCAAGGGGACAACCACAGAGTCAGCCGATGCGGTAAAGGCCAAATATGCCAATTTCCAGAAATTGCTGACTGGTTCGAAAATGATCGGCCAGTTTACTGTCGATGGTCGCCCGCTCGATAAATTGTCTGCCGAAGAATACGAGATTTCAAAAGTTGAAAAGACCTCAGATGGAGATGTTTGGATTATTCACGCTCGCATTAAGTATGGTGGGAAGGATGTTACGGTCCCAGTTCCATTGGAAGTTAAATGGGCCGGCTCCACTCCAGTATTAACAATGGATAATCTCACTTTGCCTGGCTTAGGAACTTTTTCCGCCCGCGTGGTTCTCCACCGCGACAGGTATGCTGGTACTTGGCAACACGACGATAAGGGTGGGCACATGTTTGGCAAGATCGAACTGCCGCCTGCTGCGGAAAAGCAAAAGTAACTCGTGCCGCCCGCATTACAGTGCGCTAAAGTTCGCCGTGCGAACCGCAAATTCGACATTAATCATGAGCATGCTGCGGACCACCATGGCGGCGTCCGCCGTTGACCGGAATAATTTGGCCGTTGATAAATGCAGCGCCCTCACTGGCCAGCCAGCAAATGGTTTGAGCGACTTCGTCCGGAGTTCCCCATCGATTTAGCAATGACTCGCGGCGCGCCCGAGCATCCCATTTGTCCTCTGCAATATTGCCCCAAGCGGTTTGGATCCAACCTGGTGCGACGCAGTTTACGCGCACACAGGGAGCCAACGATTGCGCTAGACTAAGCGTAAAGCTCATCACGGCGGATTTCGTAGCGCAAAAAAGTTGACCACTTTCCCCCTCCATGCCAAAGGTTACTTGGTCCCAGCCAATATTGATGATCGAAGGTTTTACGTCGCCCGTTTGTCGAATCATGTACTGGCCGATTTGCCGGCTAAGCAAAATTGTTCCACATACGTCGACTTCCCATAGCAATTGCAATTTTTTTTCAAAATTCCAGTTGCGGAATTCGGTCGTCAGGATATCTGCTCCCGCGGTATTTACCCACACATCAACTTGTCCTCTCCAGGAAAGTGCGGCTTGAACCAGTGAGTGGCAAGCCTGCTGATCGCTGATGTCGGCCGCGACGCAAAGTACTTCCCCGCCTTGCATTCTGATTTGTCGCGCAACTTCGTTCATGCCAGACAGATTGCTCTTAGCATGAACGACTACGGCATAGCCCTGACTGGCGAACGCGATAGCCGTCGATCGTCCGATTCCCGAGGAACTGCCTGTAATCACAGCAACACGCATAGTTCTACAGTGACTCTCAAGAGGTGAGCCCATTGCGACAGGCTTTGAAACTAGTTTTGATTTCGCCATTGCCGGGAAATATTGAGCTCAATCGTAACCCGAAGCGTTAACGAGTGAAACAACAAAGCAGCCACGGAAACAACGAAGCGATTCATTGACAATCGCTACAAACTTGTCCTGGCAACTATTCGGCAGCTCGCAGTGATTTCTTTGTAGGATCGCGGAAGAAGATCATAAAAACGATCAACACTGCTGTGGCTCCCAGAGCAGGTATGATCCAAATGTTGCCCCAATCATGCCCAACGACTACTCCTTGCTCATCCATGATCGAAAAAGCTCCCAGAACTCGACCGGCCAGCATTGTTCCCACAAACGCACCGACGCCCCATAGGATGAACGCAATGAACCCTTGGCATGCACCGCGCATGCGCTCGTTGGCTTCATCGTCCACGTATAATTGACCGGCTATGAACAGAAAATCATAACAGACACCATGCAAAATGATCGCTCCGAAAATCATGGCTGCTTGGAACGCTTCTGAGCTGACGCTGCCAGCGAGCAGAAAATAACGTGTGCACCACGCTAAGATTCCCAAGAAGATCGTCTTCTTATAGCCGAATTTTTTCAGCATCAAAGGCAGCAGGAACATGAAGACGATATCCGAAACTTGAGCCAGCGACATTTTGCCCGCCATGTTCTCCCATTTCAGCTCCGTCAGATAAATTCCCAGCATGACAAAGTAGAAGTACAGCGGGATGCATATCAAAAACATGCAGCCGATAAAAATGGCAAACGAGCGCTGCTTCATCAGCGCCAGCGCATCCAGCCCAAGCAGCTCGTGAAATGTCACGTTGGCGCCCGTTTTCTTGGGTGGCGTGTGAGGCAGCGCCAGCGAATACACGGCTAGCAAGACTGACATCGCACCCGCAAGATAAAACTGAATCGAAGACGTTTCGCCCCGAAGCATCGTGAGCGTCAGACCTCCTCCGATCCAGCCCACAGCGGACCAGAGCTTGACGCGAGGAAAATCAGTTTGCGCGTCAACTAGGTGTGTCAACGAGAGCGAATTGCCTAATGCCAAAGTCGGTGCAAAAGTCGCACAATAGAGAATCAGCGCCGGATAAAAACCGGCAAACGATTGCAGTTGAGGCAGCGCGCACATTACTACGCCACCCAGTAAAGCCAAGCACGCTAACAGCCGCTCCGAAGCAAAGTAACGGTCCGCGATCAAGCCAATGAAAAACGGCGAGATCATCGAGCCTATCGCAAACGCACCATAGGCCGCCCCAACCTGATCGCCAGTAAATCCGAGGATTTTGGTGAGGTACGTACCCATGCTGACATACCATGACCCCCAAATGAAATACTGAATGAACATAAAAACAGAAAGTTTGACTTTTAGGGAACTTTGCATTCTGATCTCGTTTTCTCGTTTTTCAGCCGTAGATAGCCCTAGCAAACTTCGACAAGTCCCTCGCTAACGCTTGGGGTTGCAATTTTATCAGGCCGGGACACATGCCTTCCTTAGCGACTGATTCAATATCCTACTTTAATCAAGTTGTCTTGGAGATATGGGGCCAGCGAAGTGGGCGATGTGCACCACATAATATGCGATGAACCGCACAGACCAGGCATGGGATCGCTCGACTCCCAACGCCAAAGCGTGCCTCAACTGCGTCGCTGCCAAGGTAGTGTATAGAGTGTTTTTTTTCGAATTTCGATTTTTCTGAGGTGCCACCCCGAAAACTTTGGGGTTTAAGTGTGGAGTTAATCTGCAATAACCGTTACGCTATTAAGAGTTATTCAGATCGCTGGCTCGTTTCGAGGAAGTGCCAATGAGTTCTGTTGCTCCGTCACGACGGTTTTCGATACCACCCACGCTTCGTAACCAACTGGCCGAATTTCGGCGTCGCGTGTGGACTACCAAAATGTTGGAATCGTTCGCGCTGGCGCTGTCTGGCGTGTTAGTCGCATTCTTGGTTGTCTTTACGATCGATCGCGTGATCGATACTCCTCGCTCGATACACTACGCAATTTTTTTCTCGGTCGTTGGTTTATGGATGAGCGTTCCTTACGCGTTTCATCGTTGGGTTTGGAAACACCGCAACCTGAAACAAGTCGCTGGGTTGCTTCGCAAACGAGAACCCAATATTGGTGATCAGTTGCTGGGTGTGCTCGAGTTGGCGGACAGTCAATCCGAGCAAGCTCGCTCGCCAGTTTTGTGCGCCGCGGCGATTGAACAAGTTGCACAGGCAGCTCAAAAACGCGATTTGAATCAGGCGGCGCCAACGTCGCGAGTTCGAGATTGGTCGATAACCGCGCTCGTTTCCGGGTGCATGGCCCTAGTGCTGATAGCGCTGGTTCCTTTGGCAGCATGGAACTCGCTGGCGCGAATGGTGGCTCCTTGGCGAGATACCCCGCGCTATACCTTCGCGCGAATTCAACCGCTCGGTGAAAATGTGGTCGTGCCGCACGGAGAATCGGTAGCGCTGGCAATTTCGCTGGACGGCAAGACGCGCTGGCGGCCACAAACCGCTAGTTTGCAAATCGATCGGCTGCCAGGAATGACCGTTCAACTGAAAGCGGAGTCCTACGAGTTCCAGTTGCCTCCGCAAACGGCTGAGCGTCCGATGCGGATTCGAGTTGGCGACTATGTTCAATCCGTCCGGCTGGTCCCAAAACTGCGACCGGAACTGGTGGACGCGCGCGCGAAAATTAATTTGCCGGAGTATCTGCAACTGCCTGCCCCGATCGAGAAGGACGTACGTGGCGGCATTCTCAGCGCTGTCGAAGGAAGTCAGGCAATCGTCAATGCCAGAGCTTCGCGCGCGTTGCAGACGGCTGCGGTGGGAGATCAAGCAGTTACCGTAGATTCTGACAGTTTTCAATCTCCGGCGCTAGCTGTTGCTGGCGAAGCTCGGAAGGTTGCGCTAACGTGGCGCGATCGCGACGGATTATCAGCTTTTCAACCGTTCGAGCTGGCAATCAAGGCGACTCCCGATGAACCGCCGTCGGTGGCAACGCAAGACTTACCTCGGCAATCGGTGATCCTGAATACGGAGCAGATCAACTTTACGGCCCTTGCCGCTGACGACTTTGGAGTTAAGCGCATGGGGATCAGTTGGCGTGGCATCGACGATACATTGGTGGGTGAACCAGCTCAAGGAGAGAGGCTACTGGCACCTGGCGGCCCGGACCAGAATTCGCTGCAAACACCGGGAGTTTTTTCTGCATCCGCGTTTGGCATCGCTCCACAACCGATCGAAGTTCGTGTGTGGGCCGAGGACTATTTGCCCAACCGCCCGCGCGTCGAGTCGGCGCCTCATGTGTTTTATGTGCTATCACCTGAACAACACGCCATTTGGATGACGGAACAGCTCAGTAAATGGCATCGCTTGGCCCTCGACGTGCGCGATCGCGAAATGCGGCTGCATGAAACTAACAAGCAACTGCGCGGTATGGCACCCGATGAGCTCGCTGGCGAAGAAATTGCCAAACGCTTGCAAGATCAAGCAACGGCGGAATCTGCCAATGGTCGTCAATTAGCAAACCTCTCTCGAGCTGGAGAAGACTTGATCCGGCAAGCGTCTCGCAATGCAGATATCGGCGTTGGACATTTGGAGAAGTGGGCAGAAATGCTTCAAATACTCAAAGACATTTCGGCCAATCGAATGCCATCGGTCGCTGATTTGCTAAAACAAGCCGCAGCCCAAAAGGCCATGGCCGCAAACCAGTCGTCACCCGCTGGTCCCAAGGCTGGGCAAGTTCGTGCCAGCATCGCAGGGCAGCCCAATAACTCCGAACAGGAACCTGGACAACCCAACCAACCGAAAATGCCGACCATTTCGGATGTGGAATCATCGCAGCAACCGCCCGAGGATCTGGTGGCTAAAGACGATGGGCCGAAGAAGAAGAAAAAGCCCTCGCAAGCCGGCTTGAAGTTGCCGACAACTACCCTGGTCGGCCCGGCCAAAGCCAATGAAGAGGAACAACCTGAGCAACCTGAGGCAGAACCCGAAAAGATGGATCAGGCGGTAAAAGAGCAAGCCGATCTGCTGGCGGAATTTGAGAAGATAGCCGACGAATTGAACACTGTGCTGGCCAATCTCGAAGGCAGCACTCTCGTCAAACGACTCAAGGCCGCTTCGCGTCAGCAGATGCAAGTCGCAGATCGCATCAGTGAACGGATCGATTCGGTTTTTGGAAATCCTGCCAGCGGCGAAGCTGCGGATCGTACTGTGTTGGCGGAATTGGCAGGTGTTGAAAAGCAAAGCAGTCAATCGGTCTCGTTCATCATGGATGACATGCAAGCCTATTACGAGCGGCGACGCATGAACCAGTTCAAATTAGTGTTCGACGAGATGCGCCAAGCGGCTGTGGTCAATGCATTGGACGAACTCGGTGACGAGATCCCCAAGGTCCAAGGAGTTTCCATATCGGAAGCTGAATTTTGGTCCGACAACTTGGACCGCTGGGCCGAAGACTTGGTCGACCCAGCATGCAGCGGTCAGTGTCCCGGTGGCAAGAGTGCTGATAGCTTGCCGCCATCGGTAATTCTGGAAGTACTAAAGATCCTCGAAGGTGAAGTGAACCTGCGCGAGGAAACGCGAGTTGCCGAAAAGGCGCGACCTGGTTTGGAGAAAATCGCGCATCAGCAAGAAGCGACGCGGCTCGGCGAAACGCAAACGGGACTCCAAGAACGCATTGTCGCAGTATGTGAACGCATCGTCCAACTGCCTGAAGGTGAAACTCGTTTTGCCAAAGATCTAGATTTATTGCGAGCGGTCGACGGCGTCATGCTGCAGGCTGTGGATGTCCTTCGGTCGGGCGAGACCGGTTCTCCCGCGATCGCCGTCGAGACTGAGGCGATCGAATTGTTGCTCAAGAGTCAGCGCATCAATCCGAAATCGGGTGGCGGTGGCGGCAATTCACCTGGTGGTGGTGGCGAAGGCACCACCACCGATTCCGCTTTGGCACTGATTGGTGCTGGTGTGAATCCGAACGAGAAAAAGGAAACGCGAGAAATCAAGCAAGCCACAGGAGAAACCGGCAATGTCCTGCCCGAAGAGTTTCGCGCTGGACTCGATATCTATTTCAGCAAGCTCGAAAAAGGCGAGTGAGCATGTTCAGCCTTGGTTCGAATCGACTTCGCCAAACTAGCTTTGCGTTTCTGTTGATATTTCTTCATTGCGGACAATATTTGGTGGCGCAGCCCGCAGTCACAGTGTCCGCCGAGTTAAAGCAAATCGTATATTTCGAGTGCGAGTTTGTTAAGCGAGCCTGTAAACTCACGCCAGCTCAACAACAAGAACTATCGAAATTAGACGATGCGTGGATCGATAAGATCTCGCGTGAGACGGGCACGCAGCGGTTTGCAAACGGTTTCGTCCGAGTATTGGGAATTAATAATAACGCTGACCCAGCACTACCTCGTGCCATTGCGACTGCCCTAGTTCGGCAGATCCACCAGAAGATCGACCAAATGCTCGACCAGGAGCAACGGAAACTGTTGTCTCAAGAGCGCTCGGCCCGCGAAGAATTTAAGAAAGAAGCGATGCTGGATGCACTGCTGATCTGTTTGGATCGCAATGTCGGATTGACTGAGAAACAACGCTCGTCGCTGAAAGAGGATTTGAAAGCTTGGGCGCGCACAGTTGAGCTGCACCCAACCAGCTACCTGATTAACCAGCGATTCGTTCCCAACTTTCCGCATCGGGTTCTGTCCAATCATCTAACGTCTAGCCAAATGGTCATTCTTAATTCATTGCAGAAAATTGACTTTGCACGCAATAACGATGCGGTGATTCTAGGTATGCCTATCGGTGCTATGCCAGGTATGCCAGCTCGCGCGGTAATCAATATTCGAAATTGACTCAGCAGTGATTTTGAGATTGGCAAATGGTCGGAATCGGAAGGCATAAGCGAAAACAAGCCCAAAGCGCAAGCGAGTGCGTCAATTCTGGCACGCACTCGCTTGCCCATTGGGCTTGTAATGGTACACACTTGCGAGTGGTTGTGCTGCTGGTAATCCTGTTGTTGCCCACCCGCGGCTGGTGCCAAAATGATCAGTGGTTTGATTCGTGGGTCTTTCAAGGGCGGCAGCAAGCTGATTACCGTCAAAAGTTGGAAGCACAGCTCGAAGCCCAATTGGCTATTCTCAATCGCGACCTCGAACTTTCCGACCAACAGTTGGAAAAACTCCGTACGGCCGGTCGAGGCGATATCAATCGATTTTTGAGCAAAGTCGATGCAATTCGCAAGAAGACCGCACAGATGAATCCCAATCAGGAGAATATCCAGGAGTTGTGGGAAATCATCATGCCGATCCAACAGACCGCCCAACGTGGACTGCTGACTCATGACTCATTGTTCCGCAAAGTTCTGGTGGTGACACTGTCTGATGAACAGCGACGTCGCGAACAGGAAAACGAAAAAGCCAATCGAGATCACTTGTACGCTGTCCTCACGCGGCAGACGATCGCAGAAATGGAACAGTCGGTGCCGCTGGTCAGCCACCAGCGACGAAAGTTGCTCGACTTGTTACTGGCTCAAGAGGCCGTTCCGGTGGATGGTCCCGGATCTGAATCGATCGTGGGATTACAGCGATTGTGCAAAGTACCAGAGCGAGAGCTGGCGAATATACTTGACGCGGACCAACTGAAACACGTATTGCAATATCGCTCTCGCCTCAAGCAACCGTAATCCGCACCCTAAACATTGAGAATAAATTCATGCGGTTGGACAGACTATCGCCATCGGCCAACAGTACCTTGAACAGCAAACGCCCGAAGATATTTGCGATACTGCACCATTCGATACCGTATCTCATTGCGCGCCAAGTTTTGCGTTGGGGTTGGTCGTTGCCTGTGATTTTTTTGATATCGGTATCCATGAGTCTTGTCGGTAGCGCCCAGGAACCGTTTATCGCTGGACAAGGTGACGTAGTCCCGCGCGACGTTCGAGAGATGGTCGATCGCGGACTACAGTACTTGATGGAAAGTCAGGAAGAAACCGGCGCTTGGCGCAAGGCTAGCGACCCGGGGAGTGGAACGACAGGCTTGGCCTTGCTCGCATTTCTTGCTTCGGGCGAAGATCCCAATTTCGGCAAATACAGCGTCCCAATTCGCAAGGCATTGCGCAGCATCATCAATTCGCAAGACGGAGATACAGGTTACATCGGTTCCAGTATGTATCATCATGGTTTTGCCATGTTGGCACTGGCCGAAGCCTATGGGGCAGTGGACGAAAAGGATCTGTGGAACGATTCTAACGCGGCAGTAAACAGAAAACGCAGTATTGGCGAGGCATTGGAATTGTGCGTTCGTAGCGCGGTTACGTCGCAGAACGCCAATCCGCTTGGAGCCTGGCGATATTCGCCCAGTGGTCGCGACGCAGACACTTCGGTTAGTGGTGCGGTATTGGTCGGGTTGCTGGCAGCGAGAAACGCAGGAATCGAAGTACCCGACAAGTCGATTGACCGCGCCGTGCAATACTACACTAGCATGACAGGCAGCAACGGCATCGTAGGCTACTCCGGCGGCCTAAGTGGATTCGGCGAATCCATTGCGCGATCGTCGATCGCTTGTTTGATTTACAGCATCGCCAAACGCAAAGACCTTAAACAATTCGCATCAGTCCAAAACTACGTCACCGCGAATCTAACCGAGCAGTCGAACTATCCCGAGTACGCGCGATACTATCAAGCCCAGGCACTGTTCCAAGTTGATTTGGCGGCTTGGGATAAGTGGAACAAAATGATTGTTCGCCAATTAAAATCGTCACAGAGGGACGATGGCAGTTTCGAAGGACAGCTCGGTCCGACGAACAGCACTTCCATGGCTATTTTGGCTTTGGCACTGAATTATCGCTTCTTACCAATCTACGAACGCTAGTCCATGAATTACCAAACTCGCGAATTCAGTTGCCATGTTTTTCTGCTGCTTGTGGGTTGCATGGCTTGTTCGGATACCCAAGGTGCAGACGGTTTAGCTCGCCTGCGCCTTGACAATGGCCAGTTTGTCGACGGTCATGTCGCCAACGCTCCGCCAGGAGAATTTGGTTGGCAGTCCCCTCACTTTGATGCTCCCTTGCGGTTCGAGCTACCCCTGATCAACTCGATCGACTTTAAACAACCCGCTTCGCCGGATAAAGAAGCTGGCGAGTTCATCTTCTCTCTGGCTAGCGGAATTCGGTTAGCTGGTGACTTGGCAAACATAGATGAACGAACAGTGGAATTGCGATCCAAACTATTTGGCCAGTTGATAGTCGAGCGAACTCAGCTCAGGCAGATCGAACGACGAGATCGCAGTTCACAATTGGTTTACGAAGGACCAAATTCGTTGGAAGATTGGACCAGTTCTCCTCCCAACGCTTGGTTGTTCGAGGCTGGTTCGCTGCAATCCAATTCGAACGGAATTAATATTCGTGGTGATGTGGCTATTCCCGAAAAATGTCGCATCGAACTACGCCTGGGTTGGGACGCGAAACCCAGCTTTGTACTTGCCTTCGGACTGGACAAAAATGCTGGTGCGGACAATTTCGCTGCTGCTAGATTGGAAGTTTGGGACAGCCAACTGACTTTGGTACGCGAGTCTGGCAGGCACGCCGATATTGCGATCTTGTCGCAACTAGCCGATCGCGAGGACCATATCGAACTAACCATGTTCCTGGACCAAAAAACAGGCGAAGTCGCTGTACATTCTGCTTCCGGAGAGCTGTTGGAAAAGCTGATCGTGCCTTTCGAAAAGCCGACGGAAAGCGAAGACGTCTTACTCGTAAATAACGGCTCTCGCCTGAGATTGGAGAAATTGAATGTCTATCACTGGGACGGAACTCCACCTGATTTCACCGATCAATCTGGCGCCTATGTCGTCACCAAGGACAGAAAAAGCGTGGCTGGGACAATCATCGCCTTCGATTCGTCGATTCAGCAGGTGCGCATCCAGGGAGAAACAGAAACCAGTCTCGATCTGGCTCAAGTCAGCAGAATGGTTTTCGCATCGACGGGCGGCTCCACTAAACCTTCGGATGCGGACCGAGATCCTAATCTGCAGCAACCCAGCAAAGCTCAAGACGCGGCCACAAAGTCCTCGACGTCGAGCGACTCTCCCAGCTATGCGCCAAATTCCGCAATTGAAGTGCGATTGAGAGACGGCAGTCGCTTGCTGGGCAAATGGATCGCAGTCGATGCGCAGCAGCAAGTTCATTTCGAGCCCATCGGTTTGGGACGCGAGTTAACATTTGCGGCTGTGCAGTTGGCCACAATCATGCGTCCACGCGACCGCACTACGGCGGCAACAAGTAAGCTGGCAGATCCATTCAGCAAATCCGCCGCGATTTCGGACGGAAGAACAGGGCTGATTACGGGCGATCACGTGAAACTTTCAGGTCGTTTGATTACTGGCCAAGACACTGCAAATAGTTCGCCGCTGTGGTGGCTGGCCGATGTCGGCCAGGGGGCCGTTCCAGTGAACTTGAATTCGTCTGGCACTATCGATTACATGCGTGCGGGTATCCCATTGTCGTCGACGGTCTTCCCATCGACCTCGACAGTTGTTGTCCGTCCCGGCAATCCGGCTCCAATGATACTGAGATTTCCTAATGCCAGGACGAGCCGCCCGGTTGAGCGCCCAGTGGTAATGAAACCACTGAAGCAAGGCTTGGTGTTTCGAACGGGTGACCGCATCGATGGCGAAGTAGAACGCATCGACGACCGCGGAGTTTATTTTAAATCATCGATGACGCAAAAAGGCTTTGCTCGCCACGATCAGATGCAGTCGATGGTATTGGCCAACGTTATGCGCGCACCGCAATTAAGTGAAGAAAAGCTAGCGCGGCTGTTAACGGTCCCGCGCATCAGCAAGAATGATCCGCCAACCCACCTGTTAATCGCATCCAACGGCGATTACTTGCGAGGGAGGTTGTTGCGACTGGATGAACATAATGCCACGGTCGAAGTGCGACTGGAAGAAGTCCAGTTGCCACGCAAAGCCATCATTCAGATCATTTGGTTGCACGATCACAATTGGCCAGATCCCAAAAGCAGCACCGCCGCCAAGGAAAATTCGGCTAGCGCTGATGCACCAGCAACCGATAAACCGCAGGCTGCCGGGCCAACAAACTTGAACGCCCCCACCACTACGAGTTCAACGAGCGCGGCAATCAACAACATCCACGCAATCGATTCCAAGGGCGGCAGCGTTACTTTTTCGCCTACGGCTATGCGAGAGAGCAGAATTTTTGGCAACAGTGAGTTGCTTGGCGATTGTTCAATTGCGGTGAGCGATTTGAACTCGATCCTGTTCGGCCCAGACGTTGCCAGTCGCGCATTGGTACTGCAAAAAGAATCGTGGAAACTTTCGCTGGCGCGCAATCCCAAAGTATTCGACGAACAGGAATCCGGGGAACCAGGATCGGTCCCTGCCAGCCAGCGTTCGCCACTGGTAGGAAAGCCCGCGCCCGACTTTAGTTTGCAGGACCTAGCCGGGAATACATTTCAATTGAGCCAGAATAAAGGTCGCGTCATCGTGCTCGATTTTTGGGCCAGTTGGTGCGGGCCATGCATACAAACGATGCCCGAGGTCGATCGCGTGGTTACCGAGCTGGGCAACAATCAAGTCGATCTGGTTGCCGTCAACCTGCAAGAAACAGCAGATCGCGCCCGGTCCGCTATGGAACGATTAAAACTATCACCCACCGTAGTTCTTGATACTGACGGTGAAGTTGCGCAATATTACGACGCCCAAGCGATTCCTCAAACAGTCATTGTTGACCGCGCTGGTGTGATACGCCATTTGTTTGTTGGCGGCGGCGCAAAGTTTATCGCTAGCTTTTCGGCAGCACTCAAAGCGACCTTGGACGAAACGGCGCAACAGCCGTAGGTTGAATTGCGCCTAGCTCCAGAATTTAGTAAACGAAATTCAATCGACCATCGCTTGTGAGGCCAATGGTTTCACGAAATGTAATCAAGCTGAAACGCGAGCGGCAGATGGGAATTTACCAATACAAGCCCGAAGCGCAAGCGAGTGCGTCAATCCAGGCACGCGTCAATCCAGGCACGCGTCAATCCAGGCTTTCACTCGCTTTCGCGTCGGGCTTGTACTGGTAAATTCCCATCTTCCGCTCGTCTAAGAGCAATACCGTTCAACGAACGTGGGATAAGCTTCCAGCTTGTCAACCTGTAGCGGAGTTTCGCCATTGCTTGCACAAGATATTGACAAGCTGGAAGCTTATCCCACGTTCGTTGAACGGTATTGCGTCTTAGAGAGTCTGGCATCTTTCGCATCATCCGTATCAACAAACTGCCGGGATTATCTCTAGCGGCATCTAATGCGCTGACTCGGCAAGTCAATTTCAACATCTTCTCAGGATCGGAGATCCGGATTATCTGCCGATGCTAGCAAATCCAAATTGTTCCGTGGCAGATCGCGATTCCGCATTGTGTTGCCAACTCTTTTTTCTTATGGTCCGTCCTATTGCCAGTTGGCTACAGGGAAATTATCTGCAATTCGTCTAAGAATGGTCGATGATTCTGGGCCGATCGCAGTATCGAAGTACCACTTTCAATAATCACCACCTTGAGCCGCAAAGAGTGAGCATGGAAGCTCGAAAACGAAACCAACCTTGCCGAGATGGCGCTAGCCAGAGCTGGATAGAGCTGGAGCATTCTGCCGAGCCTCTCGATCCTGGTACGCCCCAGCCTCAGCAGGTCCAACACTCACTGAATACCGCAGCCTATTGGCTGTTAAGCCAGCAAGCGCGCGGCGGATACTGGTGCGCGATCCTCGAAGGCGACTCAATCCTGGAGAGCGAGTATATCCTGTTGCAAGCTTACTTGGGCAAACTCGATTCGCCCAAAGTGGCTCTGGCGGCGAAAGCACTGGAGCAGAGTCAATGCGAACATGGCGGTTGGGCCATGTACCCGGGTGGACCACTGGAAATCAGTGCCAGTGTGAAAGCCTACTTCGCTCTGAAATTGGCTGGACGCACTGCCGACCAATCGCACATGGTACAAGCCCGCAACGCTATACGTGGTGCTGGCGGTGCCGACCGAGTAAATAGTTTTACGCGATTTTATTTGGCGCTGTTGGGACAAATTGGTTACGAATATTGTCCAGCAGTTCCGCCTGAGGCCGTGTTGCTGCCAAAATGGTTGCCTATCAATATGTATCGCATTAGCGCTTGGTCGCGTACGATGGTCGTACCCTTGGCAGTCATGTGGGCGCACCGCCCGTTGCGTAAACTTGCACCGGAACAAGGCATCGCAGAATTGATGCTCCAGCCTACAGCACAGTGGCCGGCGCTACGCAGTCCATGTCTGCCGCCTCGACAACGCTTGTTTTCATGGGAGACCGCCTTTCGGCTAGCGGATCGTTTCGCCAAGTTTCTGGAACGCAACCGCATTCAACCGCTGCGACGCATGGCACTCAAGTGTGCGCAGCAATGGATGGTCAATCGGTTCGTCGACAGCGATGGACTTGGTGCAATTTATCCTCCCATCGTTTGGAGTCGCATTGCGCTGGACTGCTTGGGCTATGCGGAAGCGTCGCCTGAAGTCCGCTATTGCGACGAACAGCTCGACGTGCTGTTGTATCAAATTGACGGAGCGGATCATTTACGCATTCAGCCGTGCCAGTCGCCAGTATGGGACACGACGATCGCCATGCGAGCGCTGGATGCAGCCGGGGTCAGCCCTTGCGATCCTCATATGAAAGCAGCCACGGATTGGTTGCTGGCCAAACAGACCACGCGAAAAGGCGACTGGTCCGAACGTGCCAAAGTTGAACCTGGGGGATGGTTCTTTGAGTTTCACAATGAATTCTATCCCGACATCGACGATACCATCATGGCTTTGATGGCGCTGCGGACTCAGTCGCCCAATGCGCCTACGATGCAAGCGGTAACCTCTGCTCGATTCGATTCCATGGACGCCGCGCGAGTTCATATCTCTCAGCAATGTGAAGCCGAGCAAGTGAACATGCAGACCGCCGTTGCCAAGGGCATAGATTGGGTCGTGGCACTGCAAAACTCCGATGGTGGTTGGGGAGCGTTTGACAAGGACAACGATGCGGAGTTCTTGTGCGCGGTACCTTTCGCGGATCATAACGCCATGATCGACCCCAGCACTCCCGATATTACCGCGCGCGTTTTAGAAGCTCTTGCAGATTGGGGCTGGACCCAAGGCCAGAGTCCGGTGGATCGAGCGGTACGTTACTTGCGCGCGTCCCAAGAGAGCGACGGAAGTTGGTTCGGACGTTGGGGCGTCAATCACATTTACGGAACTTGGCAGGTGTTAGTCGGACTCCGCGCTGTGGGTGTTTCGCAGCAAGATGCTGCAATGCGCAATGGTGCCGCCTGGCTGGAACGCATGCAGCAGCCGTCCGGCGGCTGGGGCGAGAGTCCTGCGTCGTACGAAGATCCCAGCCAACGCGGGCGCGGGCCAACCACCGCCAGCCAAACTGCCTGGGCGATTCTCGGTTTGCTCGCCGCGCGCGATCCAATGTCCCCATCCATCCTGCACGGTATTAACTATTTGCTCAAATCACAAAATTCAGCGGGGACTTGGGACGAATCCGAATTCACTGGGACCGGATTTCCGCGAGTCTTCTATCTGCGCTATCACATGTATCCGCATTATTTTCCCATGCTAGCGATTGGGACATTTGCGCGGTTGATGTGGGGCGCCCAGTGGACCAGTCAACTGAAACAGCGGCGCATCGTCTGGCCCCGCGTGGTTGCTCAGACGCTGCAATCAATCTCCTCCAGCGTAACGGACACTAGTCCATGAGCGTACCATTTCGCCAAACCCTTGCTGTCTTGTCGCACGTGTGGAAGAACCGAATTGCGGGGAACAATCGCTATCCACTGGTGTTGATGCTGGAGCCGCTATTGAAATGCAATCTCGCCTGCGCCGGGTGTGGCAAGATCCAACATCCAGCGGAGATTCTCAGGCGACAACTGACCGTCGACCAGTGCCTGCAAGCTGCTGAACAATGCGGTGCACCGGTAGTGTCCATTCCTGGCGGTGAACCATTGCTCCATACTCAGATTGGGCAAATCGTGGCTGGCTTGGTGGCCATGAAACGATTCGTATATTTATGTACGAATGCGATAAAACTCACGGAGTCTCTGGAAAAATTCGCTCCTTCGGCCTACCTGGCGTTTTCAGTGCATTTGGATGGCCCGCGACAACTGCACGATCAAGCGGTTTGCCGTGAAGGTGTTTACGACCAGGCGATTTCTGCGATTCGCGCAGCCCGACAGGCCGGATTTCGCGTGACAACCAACACCACGGTCTTTTCGCATACCACTGTGGCGGATTTGGCCGAGCTGTTCGATGTGTTGATGGATCTAGGTGTCGAGGGCATGATGATTTCGCCTGGGTTTGCATATGAAAAGGCTCCCGATCAAACGCATTTTCTGGGAGAACGCCAAGCGACGAACGTTTTCGATCAGCTCTTCAGCCATCCGCATGCCCGCCGTTGGAAGTTTAACCAGTCTCCATTGTTCTTGCAGTTTCTGCGCGGACGCTGGTCGATGGACTGCACTCCTTGGGGAAGTCCAACGTACAACGTCTTTGGTTGGCAGCGTCCCTGCTACTTGATCAGTGAAGGTTACGCAGACAGCTTCGGCGATCTGATGGCCTCGACGAATTGGGCAAATTATGGTCACGCCTCTGGGAATGCTAAATGCGTACAGTGCATGACGCATTGCGGTTTCGAACCAACTGCCGTCGCACACACTTTGACTACCACGCGCGGTTTTGCTGCGACTTTGCGAGCTATACTGTTTCGCTCGAGTTTGCCAGCGATCGTCACTGACACCCGCAGCATTGGCCAGCGCTGGTCGCCTGTAATCGAGGACGAACCCACGCGCGCTTCGTCGACCGCGCCGAAACTGGTCTCAATCGACGACATTCATCACCATCACGCTGCTTGATCTGTGACGTGTGGGGTTGCGAAAACTTCCGCAATCACTGAGATCTATTGATATTGGGAACTGGACTGGAAACGAGTAATCTGCGAGCAAATTTCTCAGTTCCGAAGTGAGGACTATTCTGAAAGGAAGCACGGCAATGAAATCACGATGCTCAAGAATGCTAGCTATGACGATGTTTGTGGCAGTTTTGACCGGTTGCCAAAACTGGTCGAATCTTTCGGGAGGTTTGTATAACCCGACGCGAGTTCCGCCCCCTGGGACCGGTTCAATCCAGCCGCAAACTGGGTATTACAACAATTCGAATTCCACAACTCCTCCCAATCAAGCTAAAGCTCCTTCAACTTCGCCGAGTGTTTCGAATTTTCGACCTGTCAACTCAGGTCGAGCTGCCGATGACCCTGCTCCATCGCCCAATTTGAATGCGCGCAGTCCGATTGCCCAAGCCTCGTTTGAATCACCCAATCGTCCGTCGACTTCGCGCCAACCAACCAACGAGGCGTCCATTTCTTCGGCAGAATACACCGCCCCTGAGTTCAATTCTAAGGTCGCTCGGCCAGCAACTGATTCGTTGAGTGATTCTCCAAACAACAACCCTGCCGATTTGAAATGGCGGTAGAATATCTGGACTGACAAAAGTGAGCCGTTGGCGCTAGCCAGCTAGCGCC
>SYJV01000485.1 GCA_005798335.1 Planctomycetaceae bacterium
ATTAAGCATATGCATTATTTCGATGCTCCTATTTCCGTGTGATGTCCGTGTTGTTCCGTGGCCTGATTGAAATCCCTGGCACTACCAAATTCGCCCCAAGCAAATCGTTGGCCTAGTCAGCCGCATGGCATATCGCAGTGGCCTCAATACCACTGGAGCCACAGAACTACACAGAACGAGCACGGAAAAATACAACGACCGCTAAAATTAAGAATATGCGTTATTTCGATGCTCTTATTTCCGTGTGATGTCCGTGTTGTTCCGTGGCCTGATTGAAATCCCTGGCACTACACCAAATTCGCCCCAAGCAAATCGTTGGCCTGGTCAGCCGCATGGCATATCGCAGTGGTCTCAATGCCACTGGAGCCACAGAACTACACAGAACGAGCACGGAAAAATGCAACGACCGCTAAAATTAAGCACCGCTATTATTTCGATGCTCTTATTTCCGGGGCCTTTTTCTAGCAAACTAGTTAATCCGAGGCGCTACTGAGCTCAAGCGGCTCGAGAAGTGGGATGTTCAACCATGGCGACGTTGGAAATGGCGACGATGCTAATTCCATTTCGGTTGGCTAACTCAAACGTCTGCTGGCGTTCGACGACGATCGTTTTGTGGGCTTCGATCGCGATGACTCGCCCGCCAGCTCGAGCGAAGTTCTCAACGGTTCTGCGGCCAATGGTAGGTACATCGAAGCGCATATCTTGTTGAGGTTTAGCGACTTTGACCAATGTAAATCCACCGCGCGGGCAAAGGACGCCGGTGCGTTCGATCAGACCGTCGGTCCCTTCGACTGCTTCCGCTCCTAGGATCGTTCGGTCGCGGACGGTAACGCTTTGCCCAATGTCGAGCTGCCCTAGTTTTTTTGCCGCTCGCCAACCAAATTCGACGTCGCGCATTTCGCGATCCGTAGGCTTGGTCCGCGTTAAGCAACCTTCTTCGGCTAGCAACTCCGGAGCAAGCTCATCAACTGACAACACTCTAATTCCACGTTTGATGAATAAGTTCACGATGGTACCCAACACGATATCGTCGGTAGTTTCTTTTCGATGGGAAACGAAGTTCGAATACAGCGCTCGGAAGCAGGTCAAATCGGGGCTATGTGCCCACCAGCCCAGGCCTTGATAGAGAATTCGGTCTTTGAAAAGCTTGCCTGCCAAAGCGACTTTGGTCACACGATGGCGCTGAAAATACTGAAGCTGGCCACCGACGCGGCAAACGCCAAACCAGCTTACGTGATCTGCAATTTGTGCGAGGCAGGGATCGGCATGTTGTTTGAGCGCCGCAACGACCACCGTATTTCCCATGGCCTTGATTTTTTGGGCCAATTGTACGGGAAAACTGCCCCAGCCAGCGACCAATCCAATTGTTTCACATGAGTTCGCGTTCATGCGGCTCGCCTATCACCGAGCAATTGTTTCAACGAATCGACTTCGTTCTGCAAAGTGCGCAATTGGCGTCGCAGTTCGGGTAGTCGATTCTGCACCGCCACGAACTGCATTTGATCCTTCTTGGGTGAGGCTGGGCTACCCAACATGACTTCACCGGGTCGCACATCGGAAATAATGCCGGACTGTGCCGCGATCACTGCACGATCACCGATATGCACGTGGTCCTTGATGCCTACTTGCCCAGCCAGGACGACATGGTCACCAGTGGAACTCGAACCCGCAATTCCGGCCTGAGCACAGATCAAGTTGTGTTTACCGATACGACAGTTGTGGCCAATCATGACTTGATTGTCGATCTTGGTCCCTTCACCAACGAACGTCGCCCCGTACGTTCCCCGATCGATCGTGACCGCAGCGCCAATCTCCACGTCGCTTTCAATCTCTACCCAACCCAATTGTGCTGTCCGCTGGCTGCGGCCGTCGATAGAACGATAGCCAAATCCAAACGCTCCGAGAACACTGCCGGAGTGAATGAGCACGCGATCATGTAGAATGGTGTCCGGGTAGAGCACTACTGAGGGATAGATCGTGCAGCCATCACCGATTCGGCAGCCTGCCATAATGGTAACACCGCAATGCACCGTACAATTATTGCCGATAACGCAGTCTGGACCGATCACGACACCGGCATGAATGGCAGCATCCTGGCCGACGCTTGTCGATTCATGGACAATCGCGGCGTGATGTACTCCTTGCTCGCGAATTGAGCTTGTTGGCCGAAAATAATGAACGATGCTTTCGAACGCCTGATGAGGATTGGCGACTTCAATGATCGGTACATCTGTTTCGGGAAACCCAATCGGCGCTACAATTGCTGCCACCCTGCTTCGCCGAAGTAGATCGTGGAGCTTTCTTGAGCCGTCCAGCAGGGTGATGCAGTTGCAATTGGCGTCGTGCACTGGCAATGCATCATGAACGAACTTATCCGTATCACCTACCACTTTGCCCTGCACCATCGCAGCTAGTTGACCAACAGTCTTAGGGGGCACGTTCCTCATGCTGTTCGACGCCCTATCCTTGAACCATTCTTGTTGTATTTCTTATTCCGTGTCAAAACCAATAGGAATTGGTTCTGCCTGCATTCGCTTGTCACACAAATCAATTGTCACACAGCGCTTGTTTGTTCCAAATTCTCTGTGCAGCAAAATCGCGCCAAAGTCGTATAGGCCAACTTAGCTACGCAGAGTTTACCAACGAAAACCCAGCAGTTTGCGCCAGTGTCGCAATGAGAGCATTGGAGTTGGGCAACCGCTGAGCTAGATATAGTATGGATAGCATCTCCGCGCGCCTGAAACAACCCGAAAAAAAGTCTGCCCAGGATCGATCACAACTTTTCAGCCGTGTGCACTGGGAGTCCCCCGACCGCTACTTGCGTCCTAGCAGCCGGTTCATATTCTTTTTGTAGGCCTCGACTCCTGGTTGGCCGTACGGATTCAGACCCAGCAGGCGACCTTCGATCACGGTAGCCAGCATCAGCATTTGAAAGTACTGGCCCAGCGAGGCTTCGTCAGCTTGAGGGAGATGCAGATTGGTTGTGGGTCGACCATCGTCGCGAAGTGCCTGATTGGTGCCGGCGATGGCCGCTGACATGATGTCGGGTAGTGTTTTGTCAGCGATTTCATTCAACGTGTCAGGGTCAGTTATGCGGGAGCCGACGGGTAAATGATCGAAGCGATATCCGTCGACGATCAAATTGTTGACCACCTTGTCTCGGCGCCCTTCCTGATGTTGCTGATGACGGGAATGCAAATCGCGAGTGTTGACCGTGGTCAATGGCAGCGCTCCCTTGAGGTGCTTGCCGAGACTTTCGGCCAGTAACTGGTCGTACCACATACCAGCCGCTTCGAGCGCCTTGCTCCAGACGCTCAGCAATCGCACATGCGCCCCGCGGCGTTGTTCCAGCAGATGGTTTACCGCTGTATACTGCAATACCAGATTTTCGCTGGCAGGTGTGCTACGAAAATGTTCGTTCATGGCCGCTGCTCCGTCGAGCAATGCGAACACGTTCAATCCCAGAACCGCGGCGGGTACCAGACCGACAGCAGAAAGCACAGAAAATCGACCTCCAACTCCATCGGGTACCGGAAATATTTCGGGACAGCCAATTTCCCTCGCGAAGTTAAACAGTTTGCCTGATTCGCCGGTGACGGGCACGATACGTTGGCGAACAAGCGCTTGGTCTCCACCGCAGTTCTTTTCCAGTGCCCGCACATACTGGCGAAATGCAGCCGCCGTTTCTAGTGTGCCGCCACTCTTACTGATGACGATAATTCCCCAGCGCTCATCCAGAGTTTCCGCCGCCCGGTCACGATTTGCGCCCAGTAAATACAGCAGTCCCTGAGACGCGTCATTGTCGACATTGTTACCTTCGAAAACCATGCGCGGCTTGCTGCCTCGATCACCTCGCGAAAGTTCGTTGAAGTACGGTTGACAGCAGGCGTCCATCAACGCCCGCGCTCCCATGTAGGAACCGCCAATCCCCAGCACGACTACTCGATCGACCTCAGCCTGCAATCGCTTGGCCGTTTCTACGATGCGCCCCAATTCGCTCTTGCGCCGGTCAACTTGGTATTCGTTCAGTAATTTCTCTGGCAGTGGAAAAAACGCGGCATCCAGCGGCTGTTTCTCAGCCGGTGTCGGCAATTCTCCTGCTAACATGCGCAGGTCAATATCGACCATCTCATCGCGCAGTTTTTCCAACTGTGGCTCCAGCTTTTGGACGTCGGATCGAGTCAATCCTGTACCGTCTAAGAAAGCTGCCGATGGATCGAAACGCAACATCTTCATCTTTGAGGCAATCCTAATACTAAATCTAATTTTGGAAATCGGTCGCTAGATCACCTTCGGCGCGCGTGATGAGCGCTGCGAGCGATAGTCTGTCCAGGGTGTTGGGCAATAATTGTACATGGCCGTCGGTCAGCAGCACCTGTGCTCCGCCGGTATGATCGCTGCGAATTTCATTGTCGCCGATCCAAATGTCCGGATCGTTGATACCCCCAGACTGCTCAAAGACATTGCGCCCGTTGATCCATTCGCTGTCTGGCCCTCGCGTGTCTTCACCAATGCAGATCGTGTTCGACAAGCCGTCGCGCACATCAGCAAACCGAAACGAAATGTCATAGATGAACACGCCGTTGTCGGTTGCCGACCGCGTCGTTATTCGCTGACCGTACAGACCACCGTAGTCGGTTTTTCCTCGACCGCTTGACGGCGATTGAAGTGCCGATGGACATAAATAAACCTGCAACATCGTTGCCGCAGGCACGGCATTGCGCGGACTGTCGAATGGGACGTGAAAATCGATTTGCAGGTGCAAGTTAGTTTGTTCGATGAAAGGCAAAATCATTGCGGACCATGCGAACTGCTTCATTCCCACAGGCCGACCGGGTCCACGCCATTGTAAACAGCCCGGCGGAAGCCTTTGATGAGTATCGTGATAGTTGTGAAGCGCGATGCCAATTTGCCGCAAGTTGTTCGAGCATTGCATTCTGCGAGCGGCTTCACGAGCCGCCTGAACCGCCGGCAAGATCAGGCCCGTCAAAACGCCGATAATCGCGATCACCACCAGCAGTTCGACTAACGTAAACGCAGTTGGCCTCGAGGTCGTCAGCAAGCGATGGCATGATGGCTTCATAGCGAACTTTCTAGGTCAACCTACAATAAATGTCAACCGGCGGGCAAGCGAGTTGGCTGAGAGCTAAGGCGAGCGGCAGATAGTTTCTTACCAATACAAGCCCGAAGCGCAAGCGAGTGTATGCCAGGATTGACGCACTCGCTTGCGCATCGGGCTTGTATTC
>SYJV01000486.1 GCA_005798335.1 Planctomycetaceae bacterium
CCAGGCGGCCGACTTGCCACGCGATTCGATAAGGCTGGTCTTTGTACCTTTGATAAATGCGTCGAGGCTCTCTTTCACTTCCGGGCTGGTGTTCGAGCTGTAGTATTTTTCTAGTGATGTACCAGGGATTTGACGTTCGTGTTCAGGGCGAGTTAACTCGAATGCTTCGTACCGCTTGCCTGCCGACATCATCGTCAGGAAATGTTTGGCAAACTGACCACCGGCCGCGTACATATACTCGTTTCGCAATCGAGTTGCGGTAACCGACCAGACCAAGAAAAGAATTCCCAATGCGAATCCAGTGAGAGCAAGGTTCTTGCCGCCCATACCAGGGTTCGCGTTTAGCTTCCAATAAATCAGAAATCCAAATGCGATCGCAATGATCGGCGCCGGCAACATGGCTGGACCAAAAGTCGAAAACAAACTGAGCGATCCTAGCGCCAGGGCAACAATTGCCAGCGGGCTGACAGGAGGCCGTTCAACAACCTCGAACTCATGGTCCAGGGCACCCATCAGCGGGCGATCAGACAACTTCTCCAAAGACATAAGCACTACCTTACTGACACTGGTTGACCGATTGTCCAAGCTTAGTTGGACAGCGCCACTTTTTGCAGTATACAAGCTCGAAGCGCCAGCGAGTGAATTGTCGTAATCGTCGTAAGTTATTCACTCGCTGGCGCTTCGGGCTTGTATGCCGCAAAGCGTTGCGCTGTCCAATTAGGCTTTTGCTGGAGCCATAACTCGTTGCAATTCCTGTAAGCTCGTCATGCCGGTGGCCACCGCAAGCACACCTTCGTCTTGCAACGTGCGATGCCCGACTTTCCTGGCAACCTGTACGATGGCTTCCACCGTTGGGTTCGTTTCGGCCACTTTCCTAATTTCGTCGGTAATCTGGAGCAGCTCGAAAATGCCCGCTCTGCCGTAAAATCCTCGTCCTCCACATCGCTCGCAGATCTCGATTTCGATGGGGTTGCCTTTGGCGTCAACTCGCTGCTCGGGAGGTGGCGGTATGAACGCTTGATACATCGTGGTAACTCGACCCGATGGTATGCCTAGTTTCTGTAGCAATTGAGGATTTGGCTGAAACGGCTGGCGGCATTTTTCACACAACCGGCGGACCAGGCGGACGTTTAATACGCTAGAAATTGCTTTGATCAAGTTTTTGCTTTGCTTCTTATGAGTGGTCAGCAATTTCACGTAGGCTTCTGCGGCGGAAGGAGCAACGATTTTGGTGATGCAATGCCGATGTTCCTCGATTACTTCCTCAATAATCGTTTGCAAAGTTTCTTCGTTTATGAAGTCCGGCATTACCAACACGTCCGGTTGTTTGAGCAACAAACTGGCCAACACGTTTTTTGGAGTCTCGCCGGCGGAACTATCGAATAGATGTTGAGTTATGTTAATTAACTCTGCTTCCGCAGTGATCTTATCTTCGATGATATGAAAGTCACGTA
This sequence comes from Planctomycetaceae bacterium, assembly GCA_005798335.1. Lineage (GTDB taxonomy): Bacteria > Planctomycetota > Planctomycetia > Pirellulales > Pirellulaceae > Aureliella. Next base: position 1,455 of record SYJV01000486.1, read on the forward strand.
CATAACGGTCGGCAGCTTCGAGCACGACTCGCCACATCGTGGGCAAACCATGTCCGGCAGCACCGCTGACTACGACCACCGCATCGTTAGCATTGAGCAGACCTTTGAGCTGCTCCTGCATCTTGTCGCGCATTCCCAAATCGGACAGCGTCTTCAAAATCGGCTTCTTAGGGTCGATCTTCACCAGAACTCGTTCGCCATTGGGAGTGCCCTGAGACAAGATTTCAAGAATCCAGTCGCCGGCACATGCTATTGGTAGTTTGCCCTTTTGCTTGGTGCGGCGGTCGGCAAAGTTCATTCCCGCTAATCGTTTGAAGATCTCCAAAACCTTGTCGCCATTGGGACGATCCATCGGCGGCATCGTTTCCCACATTCCGTCAACGCGATAGCGAATCGAGGCACCCTGGACCGTGTAGTCCAATAGAACTTGGTCGGCGCGCACGCTGACGGCTTGCGCAATCAGTGTTACCAGCAGCGGATATTGCTCCACTTGCCGACAGGCCACCATCAGCCCCTGGGCCTGTTGTTTGTCGGCATTAACAGGTTTGAATTCCAGCGCCGGCAAAACGGGTTCGCCACCCGACTTGCTATTCTTGTCTTTCTTCTTACGCAGCATGAATTTGTCCTACGGCGAAACAGCGACTACTTTGCTCACGACCGATAGAGCATAGTTCCAAGATCGGAACGAAAGTCGGCGTGGTTACGCGAATAATATTAGATAATACCTGGTTGGCTAACTTCGATACCTTTGAGCGCCATCTTGAGCGCATCTTTGTTGGGAGCGACCGCAAACGCGGTTGGGCGGTCAATCAATTCTTGGTCAATGAGGATCTTTAGGCTCATGGTGAAGTCTTGCATGCCTTCGGCAACACCGATACGAATCGCGTCAGGCAATTTCGAATCGTGCCCCTCAAGCACCAATTTCTGAACCATTGGAGTAAAGGTCATAATCTCCACAGTCGGCACACGCCCCACGCCCGGCTTGATCGACCGCAGCAATTTTTGCGCGACAATTCCCTTCATATTGAACGCGATTGCACTGCGAATCGCACCGTGCATTGCTTGGGGAAACAAGTCGAGAATACGACCGATTGTCGTCGGAGCGCTGGAAGCGTGGATCGTACCAAATACCAAGTGGCCAGTTTCTGCCGCGTGGATCGCAGTCAAAAACGTTTCCTGATCACGCATCTCACCGACCAGAATGATATCGGGGTCTTCGCGGACAGCATGCTTCATACCAATTTCGAAATCCTTGACATCCTGTCCAATTTCGCGTTGATTGATCAGGCATTTATCTTCCGTATATACGAATTCAATCGGGTCCTCCAGCGTCAGAATATGCTTGCGATAAATCGAATTGATATAGTTCAACATCGACCCAATCGTCGTACTCTTACCAGATCCCGTAACGCCGGCCAGGAGCACCATGCCTTGATCGAAATGGCACAACGTCTCCATAGCAGCGGGCAAATACAATCCTTCAAACATCGGGATGAAGTTGTTTACCCGACGAGCTACCAACCCAATTCTACCCAACTGCTTGAGCATGTTTACGCGAAATCGCCATTTCACCCCGTCGACATCGACAACGTAGGCGAAGTCTGCACCGCCTTCTTCTTCGAAAATCTTCCGCGCCCGTTCATCCAGCATTGGAACCAGCAATCGAACCATCTCTGCATTGTCGATCGGTTCGCGATTGAGCGCTTTTAAATCGCCACTAACTCGCACAATCGGCGGTTGGCCAACTTTCAAGTGCAAGTCTGAACCTTTTAGCTTTACTAGTGCGCGAAATAGCTTGTCGACTTCCAACTCGATCCGCTCTTTGAGCAGCGCACCGATCAGCCGGTCGGAAGTTGCATCGACGGTATTTGCACCATTACTGCTTGCTGTCGCTGTTGACATATCGGCTCAATAACGTTTGAAAAAGCTGCAAAAAAATTCCCCAAACTCGAGTGCGCGGTCACATTTGCCATTGATTCAACTGGCAAACAACCACTGGCTCGCTTCCCCGTCTTGACATCGTACCAAAGGTCCGCAGTATTATGAACTAGGCGCATACCAAACGAAAGAACGGTCCAGAATTTTTAGCCCAGAGAGTAGAACGATTGTCCCCAATCGTTTCCTGATCTGTCCTTAAGTGTTTTCTGAGCAATTGAGGAGCATTATCACAGAGCAATTGAGGACAATTGCTCTACTCTCTTCAACTCTCAGTAATCCCACTGGGGGGAAAGCTGATTTCTAGCTGCGCGCAGACTCAGCGTCGAACTGAAATTCCGCGTTCGGCCATAATGAGCTTTGTTTCGTTGATCGTAAAATGACCAAAATGAAATATGCTGGCCGCTAGTGCTGCATCGGCAAAACCAAATTGGATCACATCGGCTAAGTGATCTGGACGGCCCGCACCGCCACTGGCGACTACGGGAATCCCTACCGATCGGCTGACTGCCGAAGTAACCTCAATATCGTAGCCATCGCATGTTCCGTCTCGGTCCATGCTAGTTAACACGATCTCGCCAGCTCCCAACTGCTCGACTCGCGCTGCCCACGGCACAGCTTCTAACCCGGTTGGCGTTCTGCCTCCGTGAGTGTGGACTTCCCAGACTTGGCGTCCCGCCTGCTGCACTCGTTTGGGATCGATATTCACGACAATGCACTGACTGCCAAAGCGATCGGCTGCTCGCGCTACAAAATCGGGGTCTTTGCACGCCGCCGTGTTAATAGAGACCTTGTCACAACCGGCTTGTAGCAAGGCGCGAATATCATCCAAAGTGCGTATTCCACCGCCAACCGTCAGAGGCATGAAAACTTGCTCAGCCGTACGCCGAACTACGTCTAACATGATATTGCGCTGTTCGTGACTTGCGGTAATGTCTAGGAAAACCAGCTCGTCGGCCCCTTCCCTTTCATAGCGCGCCGCGACTTCGACTGGATCTCCAGCATCGCGCAAGTTCAAGAAGTTGGTTCCCTTGACAACTCTTCCGGCAGCCACGTCAAGGCAAGGTATGATGCGTTTAGTGAGCATAGGAATTCATTTATTACTCTATAGTTACAGATGCTGACTGCGCACCTGCACGTCAACTGCGAACATTCGAGCGCTGGCCACGAATTACGAAGCCCATCTCGATCAAAGTAAGCCAACTCTCTTACTGTTTATAAACCATGGTTGCGTAACGACCAATGACAGGCACTTTACCGGAACACTGCCGCTTGATTTTATCGCGCCGCTTGCCCATCCTGTACCATGCTGGCTACTTGAAATACTCCCAGCGCCGCCATCGGTCCGAATGACCAAGTCAGTATTTCAGCATCGCAGTCAGTCCCAGATGCTCACTAAATCGACAGCCTACCCACCCATAAATCAGGAACTTTTTTCCATGAGCAATCGCAGGAAAACGAACATAGTCCCCAGCGTTTCAGCGGCGCAACCAAATTCTGCTCCTTTTCAAAATGCCACGGGTATGCAGCGCAGGAAATTTGTCGCCGCAGCATCCTCGGCATTTGCATTTACCTTCATTCCCAAACGAGTATGGGGCGCGAACGATCGTTTCTTGGTGGCAGGGATTGGCGTTGGAGGAAAAGGAGCAGGCGAAGTCAGTGACATCACGGCCGCTGGGGGAACATACGTCGCATTGTGTGATGTCGATGCCACCAAAGCAGCCAACACATTTCGCAATTACTCAACTGCAAAACGCTACACCGATTTTCGCGAGATGCTGGACAAAGAACGTGGGATCGATGCTGTTTCTATCAGTACGCCGGACCACACTCACGCGATCGCCGCACTTTCTGCAATGGCGCGAGGCAAACACGTCTACGTTCAAAAACCCTTGACTCACACGATCTATGAAGCGCGCGTGATGACGCAAGCCGCGAAGTACTACGGCGTGCAAACTCAAATGGGCAACCAGGCCCATGCAGCCGAACCGATTCGGCGCGCTGTGGAATTAGTTCGTGCCGGCATCATCGGCCCGGTCCGCGAAGTTTATTGTTGGACGAATCGACCGACTTGGCCACAGGGAGCAAAGGCCCTCGATGAACGAGCTAAAACCGCCGGAACCGCCAAGCCAGCGGATCTCGACTGGGATCTATGGTTAGGGCCAGCCCCGGTCCGCGAGTACAATCCGTGTTACGTACCGTTCAAATGGCGCGGTTGGTGGGATTTCGGAACCGGCGCGCTGGGCGATATGGCTTGCCACATCATGGATATGCCATATTGGGCCCTCGATTTAGGAGCACCTACCAGTGTCGAAGCCGAGTCTGGTGGCCAGAATGCAGAATGCGGTCCAGATTGGTCGACGATCACTTACCATTTTGCGGCGCGACCTCGCGTGGGTGGCGGGCAATTAGGCGCATCCGTTGGCCCGGTTGCAAAAGTCGAACAGCCACCGGTAAAGTTTGTTTGGTACGACGGTATTCGCGATACCCGCGCCAACGCTCCCTATGAGCTGTTGCTTCGTGCCACTGAAGAAGCGCGAGGCCTGGGTCAGCAGTTGCAAGCGCCAACCAAGGCTAACGGCAAAAAGAAAAAACAAGCTGCGGAAATCAACTCGCCCGCAGCTTGGGATTTAATCTTGGTGGGTGACAAAGGGCTGATGCTGTTTAATCGTGGCTCCGAGAATTGGATCGTCACTCCGGGGCATCTGGCACAGGAATTCGCCTCGCTGGAGAAAACGCTCGCGCGAGTGGCCAACGAGGATGTTGAATGGCTGGCAGCGTGCCGTAATGGGACCAAGTCTTTGTCGAGTTTCGACTATGCAGGACCATTTACGGAAATGGTACTGTTGGGGAATCTAGCAGTACGACTAGGTAAAACGATCCAGTGGGATTCAAAGAATCTCAAGGCCACCAATGCACCCGAAGCGGATGAGTTAATCAAAACCACTTACCGTGCTGGTTGGTCGCTACCTGTTGCCGCTGAAGTATTGCGAATCGGTTAAGTTAATTCGCCGTTTCGTGGGTCGTTGGTGCTACAATCCTGCCGGAGGCTTCAGGCCGCTGGCGACCCACTTGCGGTCAAGAGAATCGCTGGGCATACTTTTCATTGGACCGGTAGTTTATCGTGTGTTCCACTTGCGGATATCGTTCCATTGCATTGAATTCGATCTTGAACGGGAGTTGACATCATGCCGATTTGGCGAGCAATCGTACTATTTGCGTTGATTGGTACCGCATTGGTTTCGACTCACCAGTTGGCCAATCAACAGCCAGCGGATATGGTCGGTGCAGCTAAAACCCTCATGGGGGCAGTATCCAAAGATGGACTTGCCAAACTGCACCAACCGATCGCAACGGAAAAACGGGTCGTTTGGCACTTTATTCCGATGGACACTCGCAACGGTTTGCCCATGATGGAAATGGAGCCGTCGCAGCGGATGTTGGCGATGAAATTACTGGAAACCGTTCTCAGCCAAGTCGGATACGATAAAGCCAAAACGGTGATGAGCCTCGAAAACGTGCTCAGGATGCTCGAAGGACCCGGCAGCGAGCAAAAACGAAATCCTGAAAAGTACTACTTCGAAATATTTGGTGATGTTGGTGCGGATTCGCGCTGGGGTTTGAGTGTCGAAGGGCACCATCTGTCGGTGAATTTCACCATGATGGGCAACAAGATCGTCGATTCCACTCCGCAATTTTTTGCATCCAATCCCGCCGAATTGAAGACCGATTATGGAACGGCATTTCCCAAAGGTCTGCGCATCCTGCGCGACGAAGAGGAATTGGCATTCGGCTTCGTTAAGAGTCTAAATTCACAGCAGAAAAAGCTGGCGCTGCTCGATGGTGAAACACCCAAAGAAATTCGCGCCGCCGGTACGCCGCAGCCACCAGCTTCGGAGAACGTCGGCGTTACGGCTGACAAGTTATCGGCTGATCAGCAAGCATCGTTGCGAAATCTGATGAAATCCTATACCGAAAAGATGCGCGCGGAAGTTGCTGCTGAGCGCTGGCAATTGATCGAGCAAGCGGGTTTCGACAAAATCGCTTTCTGCTGGTCAGGTGGCGAAAAGGCAGGCGAGCCTCATTACTACCGCGTGCAGGGACCAACTTTTCTGATCGAGTTTATCAACGTGCAACCGGACTCGGCTGGCAATCCAGCAAACCATATCCACTCGGTGTGGCGAGACATGCTCGGCGATTTTGATTTGCCAATTTTGGCCCAATAGGCTGCGTTTCTATCCGCAGCAGGTGTTTTTCAAAGTCACGAGCTGAGCCCATTCGGTTTGGCTGACGATGGGTAGCTTCGTGCATGGTCAATACGCTTTTTTTGCCTGAGCTGCGAGAAATGCTCGCCGTCAATAATGTCGGCGAGTTAGCGGAATTCTGCACCGCGCTGCACCCCGCTCGCACCGCTGAATTCATGGAAGGATTGGATGCCCCAGAGGCTTGGCAAGTACTGCAGTTCGCCGAACCCAACCTGCGCGCCGAGATCTTCAGCTACCTGAACTACGACCGGCAAGTCGAAATGTTGCAGGAGCAGGATGATACCCAAGTTGCCGACCTGATCACGCACATTCCCGCTGACGATGCCGTCGATCTGCTGGGTGAACTACCAGAGGCTCGTGTCGAACATCTGCTGGCTCTGATTCCCGCTCCTGATCGACGAGATATTCGCAAACTGCAAACCTTTGCCGAGGGAACGGCCGGCGCATTGATGACCACCGAGGTTGCGTGTTTGAACCAGCGATTGACGGTGCGCGAAGCTTTCGAGAAACTCTCGCGCCAGGCAGAGCGATTGGAGACTATTCATTACATTTACATCGTCGATGATACGAATCATCTGCGGGGCGTCGTCAGTACGCGCAATCTGGTATCGTCGATAGGCAAGCAAGAGCGTCGGTTGGGCGAAATGATGCAGACCGACCTAGTGACAGTCGGCGCCCATGAGGATCAAGAGCATGTCGCTCAACAAGTAGCGAAATTCAATTTACTGGCCATCCCCGTGGTTGACGCGGATCGTCATCTGCTGGGAATTATTACGCACGACGATGTTATTGACGTTGTCATTGAAGTGGCAACCGAAGATGCACAAAGATTTGCGGCGGTTGATCCATTGGAAGACAGCTATGCTCGTACGCCGATTCTGACGTTGACCTGGAAACGCGGCATGTGGCTGGGCATTCTCTTCTTCGCGGGTTTGTTTACCGCTTTAGCACTCAAACACTACCAACCCGAACTCGATCGATTCGAGTGGATGGTATGGTTCATCCCACTGGTAATTGGGTCCGGTGGAAATTCAGGCAGCCAGTCGTCGGTACTAATTATCACAGCCATGGCTACTGGCGACATACAATTGCGAGACTGGATGACGATCATCTCGCGGGAAATTGCGACCGGCGCTCTGTTGGGCTTATTCCTTGGGTTGGTCGGGCTTGCCCCTGCGCTGTATTTAGCGCCCACTGCTTGGGCGGCCATGATCATTCCGCTGACGATCTTTTTCGTGGTGATTTGCGGAACATTAACAGGCTCCGTTTTGCCTTTGCTCTTTAAACGCATTAGCTGGGATCCTGCGTTGATGAGTAACCCATTTGTCGCCGGTATCAACGACATCTTGGGCATCGTCGTCTACGTTACAATCGCTCGGTTACTTCTCGGAAACGCGTAATTACAACGTTGGAGGTCGCCCGTTCAAATTCAAAATATCCGCTCCTGACACGAGTCCAAACCTGGGAACGTTGACAAACATTTTCAAGAGAAAGAGAATTGCCGCGCCAACGACGGAAGCTTCGTAAATCACCGCTTGGTCCACTATTAATCCATCAACTAATTCGCACAACGCGCGTGGTTCAGATTCGTGGCGCTAATGCAGTCTGCTAACGTCGCATTCCCTGGCACGGGCACCGGACGCAGTCGCTGCGGCGCAATCCCACCAAGCCGCGCGAGATCATCCGCAAACAGAGCTGGTCCGCTCTCGACGCTCATTTCACTCACCATCATTTTGGATCAGTTAAGAGCTCTTTAGGCGAGCGGCAGATGGGAATTTGCCAATACAAGCCTTGGTAAATCTCCATTTGACGCCCAATTGCTGGGATGTGTTGTTATTGAACTTTGTTCTATTAGAATGTCGATCGCGCGCGTTTGTCCAACCAGCGTCGCGATTTGCCTTCGCTTCGTGGAAGGCTGCCTGGCGGCACTTGCGAGACATTGACGCGCAGTCCCACTCCGGTGAGCAATCGATTGCGAATCGGTTCCAGCAAGTGGTCGGCTGCTTCGACTTCGATGGCGATTTCGTCGAGTTCGCCGGCCCGTGCGAGCGTCACTCGGTATTCATGTAATTCGCTGAACTCGCGCAGGATCGCCTCAACGCTGCTGGGGAATATGTTAACACCACGCACGATCAACATATCGTCCGCGCGGCCGACTATGCCGCCATCGAGCCACAAAAACGAGCAACGGATCGAAGCGCGGTTGGTGGACCGTACTAAGTCCCCGGTGCGGTATCGGATGACGGGTGCACCAAATCTGCCCAGCGAAGTCAGTACTAATTCAAACAGGGTCGTATCTTTGCTATCGGGATTCGCGAAAGGAATTAACTCCGGGATGAAACTGGTTTCGATCACGTGTACACCGCCGCCATCGGGCCAGCCAAATCCCCATGGCCCGATCTCCGTCGCACCGCAGTGATCGATGACTTGGGCTCCCCATGCTCTCTCAATTCGCTCGCGCACCGCCGGGATACTTCCGCCCGGCTCGCCGGCGACCAGCACGCGCCGGATGCCGATCGTACGCAAGTCGATCGCATGCTGCGCCGCAACTTCATGTAGATGCATAGCATAAGTCGGAGTGCAAGCGATTACCGTCGCATGAGCTTGACGCATCAATTCGATTCTTGCCAGCGAATTGATACCGCCTCCGGGAATGACCATCGCGCCGCGCTCGCAACAGGCCTCGTGCGCGCTCCAGAAACCGATGAAGGGGCCAAACGAAAAAGCGAGAAATACTCGATCATGTTGGCTGACATCCGCAGCGGTGAGAACATGCTGCCAGGTTGTGGACCACCATCGCCAATCGTCGATGGTGTCCAAAATCATCAAAGGATTTCCCTTGGTGCCACTAGTGCGGTGCAGGCGGCTATACCGGTAAGGCGCGTAAGTTTGATGCCGGCTAAAACCAGAATCGTCGACGGATTGAACTAATTCATCCTTGGCGGTCAGAGGCAAACTCGTTAACTCTCCCAGATCGGCCAGGGCGAGAGAATCACAACCGAATTTTTCGCGATAAAATCGATTCAAAGGCAAGATGGCGGCGAATTGGCGATTGAGTTCAGCAAGCTGCCATCGAGCGAGCTGTGATCGACTCCATGACCATGCCTCAACAATATTGGGAGCCGGTGCGTTACTTTCGTTAGCCATCAACAACATCTAATGCTTGGGATATTGTAGAACCTCACATCATTCCTCTGTCTTAATTCTACTGCCAATGAAGTTGTAGTCTTGAACGGCAAGGTAATGAAGGCAAAAGAATAGTCGATTTGCTGCGCCGGTTTGCTGCTTATTTGGCTTTCATAGAACTCGATTGGTCGGACCAATTGCAGCACCGCGCATCATTCCTCTGC
>SYJV01000487.1 GCA_005798335.1 Planctomycetaceae bacterium
CGACACAATCCCGGCCCCCGGCGCCGCGAATCTCGCTGCCGGGCCACCCGAAGAGAATCCAGCGATTGTCCGCCAGTCGCTCTGCAATGCAGCGACACCGTGATTGTGAGTCGTATACGATCCGGGCCTGCCGACTGTGTTCGCGCCGTTGTACCCAGAGTTGCCAAGCGCTGCCACGCAGATTGATGTGCCGAGCGAATAAGCGCGATCGTAAGCCGCGAGGTCTTCGCGAATCGGCGGTCCTCCGCCATCACCTAACGACTCGCTGATGATATCTGCGCCTTGCTCGGAGGCCCACACACGGCCAGCGTTGATACCCGTCGTTGAACCGCTCCCAGAATCCCCGAGCACTTTCGCGGTGACAAACTGCACTTTCGGCGCGACCGCTTTCACGATCCCCAAGCAGTGCGTCCCGTGACCTTGCACATCCCTGAGACCATTTGCCGAGCGAGTAAAATCCTTGCCCGCGATTTGCTTTGGCAAGAACGGGTGATCAGTTTGACCCGCGGTGTCATTGACCGCTACTTTCACCCCCGCGCCGTCCACGCCGCGGCGATGCAGTTCGCGCATTTTTTCCGTAACGTGCCACGCGCTCGTAGGTAGGTCCGCACTGAAGGGAAAAACCTGCGAGTCGTCCACCAGCAAGTCTGGAGGAATTCCGATCACTCTGTCTTCAGACACAGCCAAACCTCGCTAGGACTAGGACGTCGGCAATAAGCAATGGTGACGTTAGCCTACCAGGGGCATTCCACAGCCCGTGCATCACAACAGCGTCGGCCAGCCGGAGAACAATCAACAGCTCTGGTTGCAACAGGCCAATAAACACTGTCAGGATTTGAAAACCAAAATACAGCACTGCCGGTATCCGCAAGAACTCCCAAATCGACTCATCACCGCCCGACTCGTCCACGGTGTGTATCACCGTGATCAGCAGCGAAAACCAAAACCAAAGCGGAATGTCGTGCACAGATCACCCTACGAAAACAGTTCGATCAACTGGATAATCAGAGGGATTAACTCCTTGATAAATGCAAGGATCGCGTCCCAGTCGATTTCAGCATTCACGGCAACCAACCCTTCCTCAATCGCCGCATCCTGCACCGCTGACCGAATGCGATCCATAGCGCGCGGATTGTAACTAGCAGCGACGATCGTGAAATACTGCTTGGTGTCGATCGCTCCGGACTTACGCGACTCGCGAGCCGCTTGCAGCAGCGTACGCCGGAACGCAGTGTTTGTAGTTGACAGAATGCTCGCATCGGACGTGAGCACTTGACTCACTGACGGCACAACTTCCGAGTACACCACGGTCTCGATCGGATAGCTCGGTACAGGGCTGGAGTAAACCACCCTTGGTGCAAACGACGGAGTTGGACAGCCTGGCCCCGTGCACACCGGTGCCGGTGCTGGCGAAGATCGGAATTTTCGCAGTACCTGAGCCTCGGTGATCGACGAACACACCAGCACCAACAGGACAGCCAATAGCCGCATGCGAAACGCTCCTTATTCGCGAGATAAGTTGTTTCGCTAAGTCCTACCTGACAATCCAAGCGAACATCAACTAGCTAAGTGCTACCGGTAGCGGGTGTTGCATGTTTTTTTGCAGAAAGTGTCATTTTCTTCGGGCGCGGCAACGGCAAGCTGACAATTTCCTGGGCTACCCAAGCAAATTGTCAAACCACACGAATAGAACGTTCTATTCGTGTGGTTTGTCAGGCCGTACGCTCCGCCGTCCAGAACCTACGATTGCAACTCCGACATTTCCGCATTCGCAAGTTCGCCATAGCCCTTCGCACAGTCCGCAGCACTTCTGACTGTCGGCAACCACAGTCTGGGCAGGCGACACCTTCCACTTGCAGTGGGCTTCCGGGCTTCTCATCTTGAGCCACTTGTGCCATGGCTAATTCTCCTCCCGTCGCCGGGTTATCCCGATCTCTTGGCAGCCAAATACGATTCTAGCTGCTCGTAGAATCGCTCTTTGGTTTGCTCCGGTGACTCAGTGACAGTCACCCAACCGTTTCCGCAAACCAACCGACATTCCTTGCCATGCTCCAACACATGGTCGCACAGTCGATGCAACTCCGCCGACACTTCTTCCCAGTCATGACCATCGCAAAATATCTCTACACGAAACGCCTTGCGTGGTAGTGACGGGACAACAACGGCATCATCGATTGCTGACAATGCGTTTTCCATGATCCTTTCTTGGTCTCCGTTTTGCTGAATCTCGATGCCTGTCTTAAGGGTGCCGCACTTCGGACACTGAATCAAATCTGCGGGGTATGCGGGGTGTGCTGGGGATGGTTCTAGCCCATACCCATGCGTATATGTGTGTGTCGCGTATGTATGCGTATGTGACACACACACGTTTTGTGCGACGGTCGCGCTAGAACCATACCCCGCATCCCCCGCATACCCCGCACTAGATTCGACGGCCGCAACCCCGTGATTACAGGACTTATCGCTCCACCGTTTGGCGACGTTCGAGCCGGTCCGCTAGTTCGCGTAAGGAGTCAGGTGCGGTCTCTGGATCGACGCTTGCGACGTACTGACTGATTCCATTTTCCATAAACGTAATGACCATCGAACCGAGAACGTCGTCGGGTTGACGATCATCAACTGCATGCATGACCTTCACGAAATGATCCGACAATTCCGGCTCCGTCATGTCTTCCAGACGTTTCAAGAACGGCTTTGCCTGTTTTGGTTTGTGTCGTTTTACCATCATCCACCCGGATTCAATTTGGCACGGACTGCTGCGTCCTTCGACTCCAGTAACTTCCGCAAAGCAACCGTTCGCTCTGGGCCACCTTCGATCACGTCACACACCTTCGCCGCTAACTCACCAAACGGTTTCGATACCGCTTGCAGATGCTCTGGGAGGTGCGAGTATTCAAACCACTTCAACATACGTTCTTCGTTCACGATCAAACTCCCAAAAATGGTTAATCTTCTCTCACCGCCATACTCCATGGACGTAAGAGAGGATGTTCTTGACGGCCTCGCGATACCATTCGTAATCATTCCTTGCTCGATAACTCGCCAAGCAAATTCAACACATGCCTTTGAGCCGCCGCGACCGCCGCAAGCTCGATCGCCCATGCGGCTGCGACGTTGCCGTCGATCCTGGCCATATCCGACAGGTCGCACAGCATTTGCTGCACACCGTTGACCTTGTCTGTTATGGACATGCCTTGGGTCGATGGAAATGGAAGGTCGTGGATTAAGTTCACTATCTCTGAGTCTTCCATTTAGCTCTTTTCCCACAACCACTTGATTACTTTCACCACTCTTCGCTCCTTCGCGGGCTCTGCTTTCATCACCACTTGCTGCTGATTCGGTGGCGATGGCAGCATGTTCAAGTTCATGCCGATCCAAACTAATCCCACCATCAGTGCTAGTACGATTAGCAACGCATTCAGGAAGTCGCGCGGACGATCTATCCGCCGTCATGATTTCGAATGTTTTTTTGCCGGGTTCTGACTCGACGCACATCAAAACAAACGGGAATCCATCTTCATCCGCCTGTATCGCTATACCGCATATTTTCGCCAAAATGCACCCGCTAACCAAATGTCACTCAAACTCGGACGTTCTATGGACTACCGCAAAACGGATGACCTGACTGGCCCATCCAGTTTCCATCCATCATTTATCAAATCTTCTGGCGATCCGATTCCTTCACGGCCAATAAAACAAATGCCATCCTCTATCGCGATTGCCGTGATCTCTTGCCCATCACGCTCTCCTAGGTAAATACCGTCTGCAAATGCGCCATCCTCATCCGACAACACAGTGACCCACTTGAGCCCCAGGTGCTTTCGGATGTTTTCCGCTGCACTGAGCAACTCGACGATTGCCCTCGACTGGCCTTCCTCAAGGTCTGCAACGTCGACATTGCGACTTGTTATTTTCCTTGCCCACAACGACCGAAATGCGACGAAGTCCAACAAGGCACGCCGGAAATAATCAAAGCGAACCATGAACTCGCGATCAATCTTTTCGAAATAAGGCATAGAACACCTAAAAAAATAAAACCAATTACACATTGCTCAGCAGTTCACTCAACTCGCGCTCATAAGCTGCTTCGTCGATGGTGTCGCTGAGATACCTAGCCCGCAGTTCCTTCCCCTGCTCGTACGCTGCGCGCACGCTTGGTATGCCCAGCGCCGATGGTCGGTACTCTCGCCGTCGAACTTCGACGCTCAGCTTCTGCCGCGAATCTCGCCGTCGATCTAGGTCGCGATCTCGCATCACGCTCTGACGAATCACGACTGCGACTAGTTCTCGCTCGTACGCGGCCGGCGGAGTCTTCGCTCCTGACTCCCAATCTGCAAGCACGAGCAATGCCTCCGCGAAAGTCACGTTGGCCAAGGTGCGCTCCCAAGACGCTGTCGTGGCCGGTACGTTGGGACTGCTCTCGTTCAACCACTGCCAGAGGCCCGGCAATTGCTCGAAGAGAGTTTTCATGAATTGCTCGAATTCTGCGCGCGTCATTTTCCAAACACCTCCTCGAACGTCGGCACCTTCTTGCGAAATTGCGACTTACTCTTCGGTGCGTCGGGTTTCGCCCTGTGGTCACCGTTGAGTATCAAATTTTTAGCGTTCTTCAACAACGAGAACTCGACGATCGCTAGCGCGTCCTCAGTTGTTTGATCTTCGAGCTTGTACAGCGCGGCCTGCTCGGCGATCGGTGACAGCGGATTCGAGTTCAGCTTGTGCAACACCCAGGCCGACCATTTTTCGCGAAAGCGATCATCGCACCAGTGCTTTGACGACTCTCGAAAATCGGAATTTTCGCTCCCTAGAGAGAGAGTATTATTCTCTTCTCTTACTCTTACTCTTACTCTCTCTCTAGCGTTACTTTGTGACGTTACGGTGACGTCACTCGATCCGTTACGTAACGCGTTACGTTTTTCGCGATATTTCCGCTGCCTTTCCGCATTCTTAACCTTGTTGTCTACAGATGGCTCAGTGTTCAATTCCCTGAAAAAACCGGGTAGAACTAGCCCATCGTCAGATTCAACCAGCCATCCCACGGACTCCATCGCCGATCCGAAACCTGGCAAGTCAGCGATGTCGTCGACGACGGAAATCGTCGCTCCGTGCAGTACAAGATCGTCACCAACGCGCTTTCCTTGATGGCGCGTTACACCCCAGACCGTTACGAGAGCGCCTACCGTAACGTTACGCGTAACGTTACGCGTAACGGTCATGTCGCGCTGACAATAGCGACTAACGAAACGCGCCAATTCACCAGTTGGATCAGCCAGTCGCTCGGCGATCCGACACACCTTTGGGTCGCGATATAGATCGGTCCGCATCTTAATCCAATCGCCAGCCATGACCTAACACTCCCAATCGGTGAGCCGCGCGACCGAGAACGCTAGCGACCTAGCAGCACTGGTGGCGGCATGGGCGTGCAAGCGAGCGCCTGGCAGCGGCAGCGTAATTCCTATCGCTAGAGCCATATCCATCACGCGAACAGCTTTCCTTGCGAATCCTGTTTGTACCTATTTACATGCCGCTCATGCAGTTGCTTGGGAATGCGCTCGCGACCGAAAATTTTTCGCACATCCCAATACGCTCCATGCTCAGCTTCCAATCGTGTCTGCCCGCCGCAGAATTCTCGAATCGCGGCGCGTTCTTCGAATAATTCTAGGACGGGATCAAGCATGCCAACCAACCTTCAATGCTAGGCTAGGCTAGATACACACTGGCGCCAGGAAGCGCCTTTGCCAATTGCTCTCGAATGTCGAGCAGTGCCGTCCTGGTCGCGAAAGCAAGCGTGTCCCCGACAACCAGTAACATGATCGTCTCCGCTTCGGCATCAATCTCGACCGCGGTCGTGATTTCCACGATCGGAGAACCGTGAAAATCAAAACGCGGAATCCGAAAAGTGATTCGCTCTGGTATCTCCCCATCGCGACCCTGAGCAATAGACTCGATGGCACGACCAAGCGATTCGCCTTTGTGCGACACGGTGCGACCGCCGTCGTTTTTTCGCTTGAAGTCCAACGACTGAAACACTCGCAAGTACTGATTATCGAAAGAGTCGGCCAACGGCGCGCGTAGCAGTCGCACAAACTCTTTTTGCCGAATACTCTTCCCGCGCTGCTCGCACAGTGTTGACCAGGCACGCGACCCATCAAGTTGCAAAGAAACAAAATTACAATTGACCGCCGACTCACTATCTATGGCGACTTTGACGGATTTCTCCGCCACCCAAATATCTAGCTTGCCCACAGCAGCATTCGTTTCACACCACAAAACCACACTGGCGAGCGTGGAAACCTCGTCGTGGCGAATCACCCGGCCCTTTTCGATCACCTCGCTGCCGCCCCCAGGTTTCACAAGCAACACCCGGTGATCTGGCAGAGGGATCAGGCTAGCCTGCACGGACTTCAACCCTAGTTCATACTGAAATTCCAAAGCTTCTTTGAGCATATGTAGACTCCTTCTGATTTGTTGATTTGTTGACAAAAGATTCCCAGCCACCGAATGCCACACGACCCTAACGGTGGCTTTCACTTTCTTGGAGTTCAGGGAAGTCAATCGTTGTTTGATCGGCGTCCTCTAAAGAATCGGGACGGAACATCAACTTGACCTTACCGGATCGCTTGCGCAAATTCATGTCGTACACTTTGCTGGTCCGCTTCGGGACGTTGCTGCACACCACAGCCTGGACTTTTGCCGAATCGCAAACTGTTCCATCCATCACTGGGATAAATCCAATTTTCAACGATAGCTCGCGAGCTTTCGTCTCACCTGGCCGATCCTCTAAATCAGCCAGCACGCGATCGAGTTCGTGCATGAATGCCAAGTTCAGGCGCCCGCCATCGATCTCCGCCAGGGAAGCTAAATTCAATTCTCTGAGTTCTACAGTTTGCACAATTTAGTCCTTTCAAAACGATGAATGAAAGCATGGGATTTCCCGCGCCCATGCCCGCGTCCGCAAGTGGCCTTACTCACTTGCGATCTTGGTGCTTCCCTCGATTGCCGGGACGATCGGTTCGTCGATATCAATACCGACTTGCGTACCAGTAATCCGTTCGTAAATTCGACGGTACAGCTTGCTGCGGGCCTTGCCCTGGATCGCATCGACACCCATCCCACTGTTGACTCGCACGGCAATCCGATAGTCAGCGTCGCCAATCTTTTCGCAAATCAGTTCGTCGCGCTCGCCGTGCAAATACCAGCTTGCTCGCGCTGGCACCAACGCTCCCTTGTCGCCTGTGGCGGGCACGCCAATCTGAATCGCTAATTGCGTCAGGCCCTGAAACTCGCGTAACAATCGCGCGAAGCCCTCAACCGTGACGTACAGATTCCCAGCGATGATGTTGATCTCATTGCCAGTCGGCCTGAGCCCGCGCAGCAGCGCCTGAATCAGACAATAGCGGATTTGCTCTGGAGAATATTTTTCCTTTTCTGAATCGCGATCCGTCCGGAACCCAAGCGGCGTGCCCATCAACTCCATGACGTCGGTCATGATCTTGACCGACAGCAAGCTATGCAAGGTTTTTAACGCTCGCGCCATAATCAGGCCCTTGGCCATGTCGTCTTTGGCCATTTCGGCCTCGATCAATTGCCGACTGGCCGCTCTCGCATATGCGTCCAGTTTGCGAATCTCCGCCATCTCGGCTTGCGGCACAATCGCCAACTCCGACGGCACCGCCGCACTAGCTGCTGTCAGCCTGGTATTTCTCGTGTCTGCTATCGCTGTACTCATCGAATTACCTCACGCAAATAAAGTTCCGTACGCTGCCACTAACCGCTCCAACTTGCGACGTTGGCAGGTGGTGTAGGTCAGTGGACACACCATTTGTCCCGTCGCATGATGTTGCACTAACTCACAAGCATGACATTGCTCACACTGCCCCGATCGATCGACCCGCACTTGCTGCACCTGTAAGAAGCTCAGCACGTCCAGCGCATCGACCATCCCGACTGGCCGATACACGCCCGATTCCACGATCACCTGTCCACGCTTCGCATCCCACATGATTTTTACTCACACGGATTTCTTGTGACTGTCCCAGCGACATGGACTACTCTCGTTTCTCGCCACAAACACGCTTCGATTGATGGCCTTGCAAGGGTTGCAAAATCGATTGCTCGGCCCAGTTGAAACGAACAACTTGCTGCACCGAAGGCACAATCGCGACTTGCCGTCACTGACCACACGCACGGCATTCATATCACTGTGCTTACTCACGTTTTCGGCCTCGCGAGTTCCAGCAAACAATAGGCACCGAGATCGCGCAACGTGTCTTCAATACTTTCGCTGGCGACCTCCGCCGGCTTGGCCAGCAGCGATTGCAGCCGAGCAATCTTGTCACTAATCCGCACGCGAATCGCTGTCCCAGGATCGCATTCGGGCGCCAGCAGCGGTGTCCGCCACACGGAACTACCGTAGTCTGCGTTCTTCCGCAGCAGCATGGCACCCCAGGCTGCAACCTCAAACGCGATGTGCTTTTGCTCGGCCCCGCGCTCACCGCAGAAGGCTGCGACCACTAAATCCAAATCGACTGTCAGTTCGGTATTCATCCGATGATGACTCCCAGGATTGCCAGCAAACTCACGAACATGATCACCGCCGCGATTACCAACAAGGCGACGAACCGATTGCCTGGTTCGTCCTCAGGAATCCACACTGGATACATACTGGCTCTCCGAAACATCGTTGTTCACAAACTCACAAACTGACTCGCGAGTACACCGCCGCATCGTGTGTTGGTCGACTCCTGCCACGCACTCGCGAGCCAGATCCTATCAATACAGTCGCTCCGCAATTTCCGGCAAAACGTAGCGCGGAAAATGACAATGCACGTTCTCGTAACTGTGTAGTTGCAGGTGGCAGGTTCGGCACACGGTCAACAAATCGCAAAGCTGTTCTGCGAATAAATCGTAGCGCCAGTGATGCACCTGCAACTCATGCGCGCTGCCGCACAAACGGCACGCACACGCATCGAAGTCCAGGCGCGATCGTCGCGTGCGTTTCCAATGCTCAGTCTCGTAGTACCGACTCTGCATCGCATCCGTGACCTCGACCATTTCCACCTGGCCCAACAGTGAATACGTCGCCACCTTGCCAGTTATCTCCGAGTGAATGATGTATCCCATCAGCCGCAATTGACGCACGTACGCCGCCGGTCGGGGACCGACAGCGAACAACTCGATCGTCGTTCTCGGTCCCACCTCCAACAACTCCAGCGTCCGCGACGCTTGGCTCAACTTCTTCTGCGTCGTCGGCTCGCACACCATCAACATTTGGTCACTCACTGGTGATCTCTCCCAAAGCACTCGCCGAATTTCGCGAAAAAGTCGACGAACCTATGCGGTCGATCGCCGAAGTAAAAAAACACTTGTCCCTGCATCGGAGAATTGTTCTGATCTCCATCCTTGTCGATAAATCGGATGCGCGACGCGGGAAAGCAGATACACCGGCAGTGTCGCGCAAATAACTGAAACCATTCGGTTTCGGTGGCGTTGTTGACAAGCACTACAGCCTGCTTAATTTCGGTCATGGAATCGACGAACTTTTCCGCGAACCGACTCACCATGCCCTTGGAATAGGGCGGATTCATCCACACGTTACCCGACCATTGCTGCGTGAGCCCATCGTTCTCCATTGAGTAATACTTAGTCGCTCGCACCGTAGCTTGGGCTCGCTTGCACGACGCTGGATCGAGATCGATGGATCCCATCGTCTCCCTGGCTGCTTCCACAAACTCGCTGGGCGTGTACCATTCGTTTTCCCCAGTACACTTGGTGATATGATGCTTCTTGAGCAGCTCGGCAGCCCCATCGACAGACTGCGACTTGGCCTCCGCAATGACACTCTGAGGCACAGTCTTGGCGGACTCGGCAGCCTCCGTATCGCCGATCGCGACCATCTTGTCGTGCACTTCCGCTCGCTGGCCGTTACGCTTAATCGTCGGTGCAGACACGCCAAGTTCTGCC
>SYJV01000046.1 GCA_005798335.1 Planctomycetaceae bacterium
AAGCTTATCCCACGTTCGTTGAACGGTATTGGGTTTAATCAATGGTATAATTAAGCGCAGAGGTGTGGGCTGATAAAAAAGTGAACCGAAAGACGCTGGCGCCTTTCGGTTCACTTTTTATCAGTCCAGGCGTTGGGCGTCAGACGCATCGTGTCTGGCTATTTGGTCGAGCGTTGAAACGTTGAAGAACGGCAGGCAAATGAGCGCACAAATCAGAATCGGTTTTATCGGTGGCGGACAAATGGCGTGTGCGTTGGCCTACGGCGCATTGAAAAGCGGTACGCTTTCAATTCAGCAACTTATTTTCGCTGAACCGGTCACATCCCAAAGGGCCAAACTTGCCGAGCATTTTCCTGGCGCAGAAATAGTCTCCGAGGGCCAGGAAATCTTGCGTAAGTGCGAGCACGTCGTGCTGTCGGTCAAACCGCAGGTGTTAACAGCGATCTCTGCGGAGTTGGCTCGATGCATTCAATCGCGACACGTCTTGGTGTCGATTGCAGCGGGCATTTCCTTGCCACAACTTGAGACTCTTCTGGGAACACGACGCATTGTTCGCGTGATGCCAAACACCCCTTGTCAAGTCGGTGCCGGCGCCGCGGCAATGTCGCTCGGTGCCGCTGTCGAGGAAGCAGACGCAGAGTGGGTAACCAAGCTATTCGGGTCAGTGGGAATCATTGTCCGCGTTCCCGATGCTCAAATGCACGCGGTGACTGGACTATCGGGATCTGGCCCTGCCTACATCTATCAGGTAATCGAATCGCTCAGTGATGGAGGCGTTGCTCAAGGCTTGCCGCGTGACCTGGCACTGAAATTGGCCGCGCAAACGGTGTTGGGGGCTGCAAAAATGGTGCTGGAATCCGGAAAACACCCTGGCGAATTGAAAGACCAGGTCACCAGCCCAGGCGGAACGACGATTGCGGGTATTCGTGCTTTAGAACGAGCCGCGGTGCGGTCCGCGTTCATCGAAGCGGTAGCGCAAGCGACCGATCGCAGCCGTCAGCTTGGCCAATGAAAAACCCTCGCGAAGTTGACTTATGTTTGCACGAACTAGTCAACGAACCAATAAACGGCATGAATTTACCTCCCTCATATTGCGTGGTCAAAAATAGATGCCAGAGAAGATTGCTATTATCCAGGCACTTGGCATGCGAGGATCGTAAAAAGCACAGCCAGCATTAGTATCACCCGCTGCCGACATAACGCAATGCTACCTGCCCACCCAGTTTCCACAAGCCATTCCGACACATTAAATCCAGTTCAGATTAAAGCTCAGTCCACTCATTGCGACCAGCCGGTGGGGGTTGGCAGATATTGGCAAGTGAAAAGCGAATAGCAAATTGTGCATTGCAAATGGAGGCAATTAACCATGCTAAAGCAATTTAACAATGAGCAGTGAGGTCCGGTTAAACACAATACCGTTCAACGAACGTGGGATAAGCTTCCAGCTTGTCAATATCTTGTGCAAGCAATGGCGAAACTCCGCTACAGGTTGACAAGCTGGAAGCGCTGGAAGCTTATCCCACGTTCATTGAACGGTATTGCTGTTAAACAGCAACATTGATCGGCCCTATGCAACCGTCGATTCACCATTCACCACTCACCATTCGCCATGTGCTATTCGACGTTTGCCATTTGCTACTGCTATTCGCAACTCGCTGTGTTTCCATCTTTTTGGTATTGCACGTTATGCGTTGGTTTGTCTACGGTAGATTCTCAAAGTGAAGTACGGTGACCTATGGGCCAAGGGAATGGCTGTGTTCCGGAATGCCAACAAATTGGGACAGGGATTATTGATCGCGTGGATCGCTTGCATCGCGATTCAAACGGGTTGCAATAATAATCGATATCTCGGCGGTCCGCCGATGGGAGCAAGCTGGCAACTAAACCCGGCGATTCCGGTAGGTCAACAGCCGTTTCAGTATCCAACTCAAACTCTTCCGCCCCAGATTGCGGAATTGCAAAAGCGAGTTCAGCAGCTGGATGACAACAATCGACAACTGACCACGCAACTTGCTCAGTCTCAACAGCAATTGCAGGTATTTCGCGAACGCGGCGATCTGATGCAGCGCCAGTTGCAAGAGACCACGGCTCAACTGCAACAGTCGCGCGTCGCTCAGCAGACTCTGCAAAGTCAAACATCTGGTCTACAAAATGCCATGGCACAGCGCGGAGGTGCCAAGTTAACCGCCAATAATTCCGTACTGGCGTCAGTTGCCAATGTTCAGATTCCCGGAGCGCAAGTTCAAACTGATGGCGATGTGATTCGTATTCGCGTCCCAGCAGACCAACTTTTTTCCCCTGGGACCGCGCAGCTCAATCCGGGATCCGTAAATATTCTCGACCAAATTGGCGCAATATTGGTCCGCGAGTTCCCAAGGCGGCGCGTGGGAATCGAAGGCCACAGTGATGCTGGCCCAATGTATGGTGGTTCATTCTCTAGTCCCTATCAATTGTCCGGGGCACAAGCTCAAGCCGTTTTGGATTCTCTGATGCGACGCAATGGCGTACCAACCGGTCAACTGTTCGTAGCCGCCCACGGCATCAATCATGCCCGCGCTGACAACCAAACTCCAGCAGGTCGCGCCGAAAACCGCCGCATCGAAGTTGTTGTCTATCCTGATAGCTTCTAAGCGCAATACCGTTCAACGAACGTGGGATAAGCTTCCAGCTTGTCAAAATCTTGTGCAAGCAATTGCGAAACTCCGCTACAGGTTGACAAGCTGGAAGCTTATCCCACGTTCGTTGAACGGTATTGCTTCTAAGCGACGTGCGATCACAGCCCCACGCAGATCTTCCTTCAAAAGGTGAAAATAGCAGTTTGTGCACGACGCGCGTTGGCAACTGGTAACCGGGCTGGACCGTCCCAAGAACCAGAATATGCTGACCATGAGCCAAGTGCATCACATACTCACCATTGGCATCGGTCTATGCACCAGAAGATTCTAAGGCGAGCGGCAGATGGGAATTTACCAATACAAGCCCGAAGCGCAAGCGAGTGAAAGCCTGGATTGACTCGTGCGTGGTTTCGGCACTCGCTTGCGCTTCGGGCTTGTATTGGTAAACTCCCATCTGCCGCTCGCCTTAGAACTATTCGATCGCAGCGGCGTGGCGTTTGGCTTTGGGGTCGCCGGCGGCGTGTAACATACTGGTGGCCGGATCGATGGCGATCATGACGGGATGCCCGATCGGTCCTTTCGATGTTTTGATGATGTGCCCTCGACTGGCGAGTTCATTACGGACTCCCTCTGGAATTTCTTCATAAACCACTAATTCGCCTTTCTTGACAAAGGCTTGCTCGCGATCGGGATGAGGATTGAAGGAATCCTGATGGTGGCTGGTATTGAATCGCGGAGCTGTCACGGCCTGCGCAGGTGTCATGCCAAAGTTGACGTGATTGATGAGAATATTCAGCGTTGTTTGATCCTGCAAGTCACCTCCTGCGACGCTGATGGCGACTACGGGTTTGTCGTCTTTCAATACCAGAGTGGGAGTTAGCGTAATCCTGGGGCGCTTGCCGGGTTCAACTCGATTGGGATGTCCGGCCGCGGTATTTAGGCTGCGAACGCGATTGCCAGTATTAACTCCGGACTTGCCAGGTTTATTTGTGAGCATGTTGCAACTGGGCGTTGCGGCAATCACGTTGCCCCAACGATCGGCGACGACGCAGGTCGTTGTATCTTGTTTGGGAATCGGTTCTTTTTCGTTTGCAGGTTGTGAACTTTGCTTCAGCGCGCGCATGCGCAGTGGATCGCCGGGACGACGATCCATTGAGGCGATTTTCGGATCGATTAACTTGCGACGCTCCAACGTGTAGCCTTCCGATAATAGTTCCGCCATGGGTACAGACGCAAAGCGAGGGTCGCCGTAGTATTCATCCCGATCTGCATACCCCAATTTCATCGCTTCAATGACCGTATGGATGTAGTCGGCAGACAGATGCTGCATGGAGTTTAGTTGGAAACCTTCCAAGAGTTTGAGATTCTGGCACAAGACTGGCCCCTGAGTCCAAGGACCGCATTTGAAAACAGTGTAGCCCTGGTATTGTGTCGACACGGGATCTTCGATGCGAGTAACGTGTGCCGCTAAATCTGCTTTGCGCAACCAGGCTCCGGTTTCGATATACCATGCCTCGAGTTCGTCAGCGACATCGCCGGTATAGAATCGATCGCGAACTGCGGTCAGCTTGGTCTCGCGCGAACCAGTGGTGTTTCGTTCTGCTTCCACCAGCTTTCGTAAGGTCACGGCGAGCTGAGGGTGCCACGGTTGATCGCCCTTGTCGAGCAGCTCAAGAGTCGGCGCGACTGCCGACTCAAACTTAATCGTGCCATATGCTTTCAGCAGTGTAACGACTGCGTCGACAGCGGCCGGAACTGGCGCAGCTTTCATGCTTCCTTTGTGTGGAATACCGTTTTTGTAGAACCACTGGATTGCCTCGGGATTCATAGGAGCTCCGCCAATACCACCAATCGTTTTAACTTGCTTGCTCTTCGCGTCGTAAACGATAATCGGGACTTCGCCACCGATTGCGAACATACCGTAATCAGTGACAGCCAAAGCGAGAATCGTTGCGGCAGCGCCGTCGGCAGCATTGCCGCCACTTCGCAAAATGCCTATGCCAGCCGCCACAGCGCCTGCTCCACCAGCCGCCACGGCTCCTCCTTTGCCACTGGCACTCCAGCCAATCTCGGCAGCACGAAGTTGCCCAGCTAGCGACGTAAAAAGTACCAAGATCACGAGCGAATATCTGAATTGCGGAAGCATGATTTTCTCCGTCATTCTGTTTGAATCGTGCGCGCTGAAAATTGCTCGAACACAAGCACTAAATCCAAGGTGGCTTTACAGATCGATTGAGCAACAGTGTGAGTGATTCAGCACGACGAAGCAAGAGTACAACCACAGCAATTTCTCAGGTGGCTCGGGTTCGCGCGTTCAAAATGCTCTCACGACAAACTGCTCGAGCAGCTACCGTCCGATCAAATCGGCTGTGACGACATCGTCCAGCGGTCCTTCAACAGGCTCGCCACCTCGACTTAAAAAGATCTCGTACCATTGGCAGCACAGATGCAGCATCGCGGCCGAACAAATTCCCGATGCCGGTACCACTCCGACACACAGAATCGCCATCCCGAGCATCACGACAACCATCGACAATGCAACGAGAACCAGCATCCCGAGCAGCATTTCGACGAACATTAGCTTTAGAAAACTCAGCATCCACCCAATGTCAAAGGACCTTCGAAAGTCCTGAGTGATCATGCCGCGTATAAGGACAACAGCAAGAAACATCGTCATGACTACGACCAAAACACACCATATCAGCACACCAACCAGGACAAAGAGCACGAGACTGATTGGCAACGCGTCGCCTTGAGCCGATTCCGCAAATGAAGCCAGCGCGATCGCAGGCACTACCACGAGCACCGAAATCACGCAGCTCGACGGCAAGGCGAATACCAAGTAGGCCAGAATTGGCACGATTCCTTGGTTAAAGTAGTCACCCAGCCGACCGCTCTCGATGTCGGGCGCAACGACACCCTTGATTCCAACACGCGCGCGCATCATTTCCGCGCCGTAGCCAAATAAGAATATCGTTCCTATCACCATATTCTGCGTTAGCGCTGCAAGTGACAGCCAAAGCAGGTTTTGCGGCCATTTGGGTGAATCAAGAATGAACAAGAAGGCGCGTAACGGGCTCGCTTGCATGAAATTCCCCCAAATACCTAGTTTGTGTGGATATATCGCGCTTGGACGACAAACTTTGAATCAAAATTCAAAATTCAATTCGTCCGGTTTTGGACAAATTGGATGTCAGGCTTAGAATCAAGAGTACGTGGCGGCGATTTTCTGATCATAGCGGAAATTCATCCTGACGTGAGTTGCCAGTATTTGCCGCGACCATTTCTAGCCTCTATGACCAGTTCGATAGGGAAGCTTGCCGGTCATGCCGAAGCCTGACACGCAAAAGTCTACTAACTCAAGTGCTGGAACTTCTGCAGCATTGGTAGTGGCATGCCCAGTAAGCCAATTCGAATCCCAGCCTGCGCAGGCGCCAACCGGGCCAGCAGTCGAATCCGTTCATATTTCAGAAGACGAGTTCGCCGACGAGCTGGATCCAGCCCTGAGGTTTTTGGACGAACCAGGCGGATTGGAGCTGGCAAATAATTCTCAGGCATTGGAGTTCGGTGACAATTCCCAAGAATTTCCACTCGCAGCGATTCTCACGGTCAACGTGGACGTTCAGCGAGTTTCCTCGGCGGCGCATGTACGGGCCAAACACGAATCGCTGGCTCTTCAACCCGCAGCAAAACGATTTGGATACAAACGATTCTGGTTCGTCGCCGCGCCGAGTTGGCTGGTCAGCTTGTTGGTACATGTGGCAATCATCGTACTATTGGCTGCTGTTCACACGGAGCCAGTTCAGAGAGTTTTAAGCGTTCTGACAGCCGAGCGCGGCGACAGCGCGACCGAAGGGCTGCAAGAATTCGATATCAGCGCGGGAGAGATCGCCCCGCCGGCAATGAGCGAAGTTCTAGCGCCACCAACTTCAGTCAGTAGTCCTGCTGACGTAATTCCACAGATGCCCGAACTTCAGATCAGTGAGTTCGGCAACTTGCAGGTCGATACGTCGGTAAAAAATCTGGTCGAACAAATTGTCCCTTCATCGTCGTTGACCAGTAACGAGGCTGCACAACTGTTCTCGTCACTGAGCAGTCGGTCCTCAAATGTCAAAGGCCGAATGCTCGAACGTTTTGGCGGAAATGCGGCGAGCGAGAAAGCAGTCGCCATGGGTTTGAAGTGGCTGGCCGAGCATCAAGCGCGCAATGGCGGCTGGACCTTCGCACATTCGCTGGTCTGCCGCGGCCAATGCAAAGACGATGGCAGGTACTTGACCGCGACCAACGCTGCGACGGCAATGGCTTTGCTGCCATTCCTGGGAGCTGGACAAACTCACCTGGAAGGCGAGTACCAGCAGACTGTGCGACGCGGTCTGGAGTTCTTGATACGCAAGATGAAGGTCTCTTCTGGCGCTCATCCCATGGGCTCGTGGCTTGAGGACGGGGGCACGATGTATTCCCATGGGCTAGCTGCGATCACGGTTTGCGAAGCGTACGCCATGACGCTCGACCCCGATTTGCTGCAACCAGCTCAACTGTCGCTGAATTTCATAGTAGATGCTCAAGACCCGCGCGGGGGTGGATGGAGGTATGCACCAAAGCAGCCGGGCGATACTTCGGTCGTAGGCTGGCAACTGATGGCTCTAAAAAGCGGCGCGATGGGTAATTTGGTGGTGCCTCAAAGGACGTTTCGATTGGCGAATTCATTTTTGGAAAGTGTCAGTATGAACCAGGGCGCTTTCTTCGGTTACGATCGACCAACCGCCAAGATCGAAGGCAGATTGGCCACAACTTCTGTCGGACTGCTGTGCCGAATGTACTTGGGCGTCGGCAAAGACGACCCGGGTATTGTTGAGGGAGTGAAGTTCATGTCAGCTCGTGGCCCAAACCTATCCGACCTTTACTACACTTACTACGCTACTCAAGTATTGCGGCACTACGGTGGTGCGGAGTGGGATAGATGGAACGTCAAACTGCGCGATGATTTGATCAAGGCGCAGGTGACGCAGGGCCATGCCGCGGGCAGTTGGTTGACTCATGTATCCGGTCGCGGCGGTCATCAAGATAAAGGTGGTCGATTGTATTGCACTTCGTTGGCAACCATGATTCTTGAGGTCTACTATCGGCACATGCCGTTGTATAGTAATAAATCCTCGGCTGACGATTTCGAACTGTAATGGAATCGAATTCCAATTCGCTGGAGTTTACGCCAGGATTTCTTTGACAACCCGGCCGTAAACATCCGTCAATCGATAATCGCGGCCACCGTGTCGATATACCAGTTTCTCGTGATCAAGTCCCAGCAAGTGCAGAAGAGTTGCATGCAGATCGTGAATCGACACTTTTCCTTCAATCGCTTCATAGCCATATTCGTCCGTGGAGCCATAGACCGTACCAGCCTTTGCGCCTCCGCCAGCTAACCACATAGAAAAGCCACGATTGTTGTGGCCGCGGCCATCCTGGGTCGGGTCGTCGGGCGTGCGGCCAAATTCGCCGCCCCATAAAACTAACGTATCTTCCAACAAGCCACGCTGTGACAAGTCGGTTAACAGACCAGCAATAGGACGGTCGATTTGACTGCAATTCTTGGTCATCAGCGAAGTCAAAAATCCATGATGGTCCCAATCGGTGTGAGTGATTTCAATGAAACGCACCCCGGCTTCGGCAAATCGGCGAGCCAGCAGGCACTGCCGGCCGAAAATCTCGGTGGGTCCTTTGTCGGCTCCGTACAGTTCCAGCGTGGCTCTTGATTCATTCGACAAGTCCATCGCCAGCGGCAATTCGCTTTGCATGCGAAACGCCAGCTCATAGGATTGAATGACTCCTTCGATCTGCGCTGAATCCGATTGTTGGTGCAGCCGACGATTCATGGACTGCAACAGATCGAGCTGGCGCCGCTGCTCAGAGACGTTCAGACGCGAATTGCGAAGGTCATTTATTTTCGCGTCTCGCGAAGGTCGATTGGCGTCGCCAATAGTTGTCGCTGAATACGCGGCAGGCAGAAATGCGCTCGAATAATATCGAAGGCCACCTAGATTCGTCAAAGGACTTAGTGAAATAAAGCCTGGCAAACTTTGGTTCTCAGTTCCCAGCCCGTAAACAGCCCATGCGCCCATGCTTGGGCGCACGAATTGGAAACTACCTGTATGCAGTTGTTCAAGTGCCTGGGGATGGTTTTCGTTGTCGGTCGTCATGCCGCGAAGCACGCACAGCTTATCGGCATGGCCAGCGAT
>SYJV01000488.1 GCA_005798335.1 Planctomycetaceae bacterium
ATCGTTAAATATCAAACCTTGGTTAATTGAGCTTGCTTAACGTACCGATACTTGTTAATTGGATACTGCTCCCAAACTTCTTCATGGCTTGCATCTACCGCCGTTGGGAGCCAGTACAACAATAGTGCATGGATAGTGTCGATTGTGCAGGGATCGCCGTCGAAGAGTAACTCGGTTTGTTGGCAACGGTTGCCAGCGCGGGATCTGCCTCGATAGGTGACTCCATAGCCTACGTGGTTGGTTCGTACGTTAGTGATCACGATTAGATCGTGCATCCTGCGGCGGCAATCAATAGTTAGACTTCGGAGAAACCAACAAGCCGATTTCGTCCGTTTCGTCAGCGATCTAACAGCCTGCTCTCCGAAAAAGGAGACCAAGGATGGTCGCTGGCTTCGTTCTGGCATCGATTCTGGGGATCGCAGCAAATCCCGTGTTGACGAGTTCGCGAAGTATCTCGGATACCGTCGATTTGATTGAATTGAATCATCTGCACGACGAGTCGGGCAAACATACGATCGATCAAGTCATCTTTTACGAATGGTCGCCCGACTATCGGCGATACGACGTGATTTCGTGGCGATTGATCGAAAATGATATAAGCAAGTTACCTGTGCGATTGCCCGGCAGCCGCGTGTACATTGTGCGCTGGTATGATCGGGACGCACGAATACAGCGCGAAGTGCGTTCACGCCAGTATCGGGAAACATGGACCAATTCCAACGCCGACCCAGAACGCATGAACAAACGCGTGTTGGATGAAAAAAGCCGATCCAGTCTAAGGCTGGCTACCGATCGCACGAACACGCGCTAGTTGGTTATTCACTGGCTGGCTACGGATACAGAGCTTGATTGCTCGTGCGCGGGTGACCGTGCCAAGAAATATGCGACCAAGCCACCGGCAACTGCGCCCAGCAAATGTCCATCCCAGGAAACTTGGGAATCGAGACTGGGCAATACGCCGGAGATTAAAGTCGTGCCGTAGACAAATCCAACCAGCACACTGACCAAGATCGCAATGATTCGTCTCTCGAAAAATCCAGCCAGAATCAAGAAGGCGACCAGACCATACACCAAGCTACTTGCGCCAATATGGGTCGAGTGTCGTCCCAGCAACCACAGAAGACCACCACCGTAGAGAACGATTGCCGTGACAACTAAGAACGAATCGGCTCGCGAGCCAGCCAAGAGCGCCAATAGCACGACCAACGGAATCGTGTTACTCAACAAGTGCCCAAGACTTCCGTGCAGAAATGGCATGGTCGGAATTCCGATTAGCCCAGAAAGAGTGCGAGGTACTAGCCCGAAGGCATTCAGATTTCCAGGTATGACCAGATCGACCAAGTAGACAATCCACATCAGACCAACGAAGATCGCGATCGATTTCAGATTATTGCGCAGCGCATCTATGGTTGTGGGGCTCCAATGCGAAATGTCGCCTAACGATTCGAGGCTACGGTTTAGTTTGTTTCTAGCGCCGCTGATGTGGACTGTAGAAAAGCTCTAGAATTAATCCAGGTTGGGAATTCTAATTGTAGCGGGCCAGTTCTGCACTGGCCATAATTGGTGCTCAGCGTAGGATGAGCTTCCTCGATGGGATGTTTGTTCCATCTTGCGCATCGAAATCAATCTTGCAACAACACTTAATGCAGCTACGCCTCCCGAGGATTCCATGAGCAGTACCCCAGCGGTGACCCCAACCCCAAAACTGTCCGATGACGATGTGCAAGCCATCGATCGACTGCGAGACGCTTACCATCGATTGACGACCGAACTGGGACGAGTCATCGTGGGGCAAAAGGACACCATCGAGCAATTGGCCATTTGCTTGTTCGCCAGGCGGCATGCTCTGCTGATGGGGGTGCCGGGTTTGGCCAAGACGTTGCTGGTCAGCAAGCTGGCCGAAACAATGTCGCTGAAGTTCAGTCGGATTCAGTTTACGCCAGACTTGATGCCGATGGACATCACTGGAACTGACATTCTGCAGGATGCTGCCAACGGTCGGCGCGAATTCGAATTCGTGCAAGGGCCGGTTTTCGCCAACATCGTCTTAGCGGACGAGATTAATCGCGCACCTCCAAAAACACAAGCTGCCATGTTGGAGGCCATGCAAGAACATCGCGTCACGGTGCTCGGCAAAATTTTTCATCTCGAGGCTCCGTTCATGGTTCTGGCGACTCAGAACCCGGTCGAGCAGGAAGGAACGTATCCGCTGCACGAAGCGCAACTCGATCGTTTCATGTCTCTGATCGAACTGGATTATCCGGACGAAGATGAAGAGATTCAAATCGCTCGCACGACGACTGGTGACGATTTGCCGGAACTGGTTCATTTGATGACTGGGCAGCAGATCATCCAGCACCAGAATCTGGTACGTCGAGTCCCTGTGCCCGACCACATTTATACCTTTTGTGCTCGGCTGGTGCGAAAGACCCGACCCGGTGGCAAGACTGCGCCGGAATGGCTGAAGCCTTTGGTAGCCTGGGGAGCCGGACCGCGCGCGGTTCAGAATCTGATTCTCGGCGCCAAATCACGGGCTGCGTTGTACGGTAGTTACATGGTGCGATTAGAGGACGTCCAGCACGTTGCTGCCGCAGTGCTTACTCATCGCATTATTACGACCTTTGCCGCGCAAGCAGAACGAGTGACCGCCAAAGCAATCGTCAAGCGACTGGTTGAAGAAACGACGGAGACACTTTAGGAAAATGGCCGTTTCCGAACGACAACGAGCGTTTCTCGACCCGCTTGTGCTGGCTCGATTGGCCGCGATTCCTTTGGCTTCGCGACGACCAATGTTGGGGCAAGTCTCCGGTCGGCATACCAGTCCACATCGCGGTGCCAGCGTCGAGTTCGCCGAATATCGTAAATATGTTCCAGGGGACGATTTGCGGCGGCTGGATTGGCGAGCTTACGGGCGATCGGATCGATTCTATGTGAAGGAGTTCGAAGCCGATACGAACTTGAGGTTGTTGGCCGTCGTCGACACCAGCGGATCGATGAAGTTCGGCTCGGTAGGATTGTCCAAGTTTCAATACGCGCAGCGCTTGGCTGCTTCGCTGGCTTACTTGGCGGTTCAGCAAGGAGACGCCGTTGGTTTGGCCTGCGTGTCGGCAGGCATCGTGCACAGTATTCCTACTCGGCGTAATCCAGCCCATCTGACAACTTTGTTTGACGTTCTTGAGCGGGCCACGCCTGGCGGTCCAACGCAGCTTGCCAGCGTCCTGCATGAATTGGCTGAAACTGTCAGGCAGCGCGCGTTGATCGTTATCTTTTCAGACTTGTTCATTGAGCCTGCAGAATTGCGATCGTGTTTCGAGCACCTGCGATTTCGTAAGCATGATGTCGCGGTATTCCATCTACTGGATCCCGAGGAATTGGCTTTCGATTTTCAGCGACCGACGCGATTTGTAGATATGGAGGGGGGGTCGTCGATCTTTGTGGAACCCAGTGAGATAGCCCAGCGTTATCAGCGCGCTCTGGAGACATATCTGGTAGAGCTGAACCGTATTGTGCTGGAAACAGCGGTCGATTATCGCCGCGTTTCACTGAGTCAACCTTATGAGACAGTCCTCACGGATTTCTTGGTCAATCGAGCCATGATTCGGAGTCGACGATGAGTTTTCTGCAGTCTTGGTTGTTGTTGGGACTGCCTCTGGCGCTGCTGCCAATCATCATTCACTTGATCAATCAATGGCGTTTTCAAACCAAGCACTGGGGCGCCATGATGTTCCTGCTGGCGGCCAACCGCATGGATCGCGGTTATGCCAAGATACGCCAGTGGCTGATACTGGCCATGCGCGTGCTGGCCATCGCAGGTTTAATTTTCGCAATCAGCCGCCCGCTGGCCAGTGGACTACTTGGTTGGTCCTCCGGTGGCAAACCCGATACGACAATCATCCTGATCGACCGATCCCCCAGCATGCAAGAGCGCTCCGCCGGGACCGAAACGAAACTCGCCACAGGTTTGCGGCAAATGGGCAGTGCGCTTGGAACGTTGGGATCAGATCGCTGGCTGCTGGTGGAGAGCGGACTAAGCAAGCCGCGCGAATTTGCATCTTTGGAGTCGTTGATCGACTCGCCCGAAACTAGTGCTGCTTCATCGACAGCGGACTTACCGAAAATGTTGCAAGCCACGGCGGAATATTTGCAGACCAATCGACCAGGACCGACCGAAGTCTGGATTTGCTCGGACTTGCGCGCCTCTGACTGGAAAGCTGATGCGGGAGGTTGGAATGCGATTCGCGATGCGTTTCAACAGTTTCCCCAGTCCGTGCGCTTTTCGTTGTTGGCCTATCCCAGCGAAGACTCTTCCAATATCGCGGTGCGCGTCAGCGATGTCCGCAAACTGAAGACGCCCGAAGGAAATTCAGTCCAGTTGTCGATACACGTAAATGGCGATGTACCAATTGACGGAAAACGCACAGTTGCTCTGCAAATTGAACTTGACGGCGCACGAACGGAATTGGCCATCGAGATGGTGGGCCGCCAATATGACTTGCGCAACCATATCGTACCAATCGGTTCTGCCGTCCAGCGAGGTTGGGGGCGGGTCTCGATCCCAGCCGACGCGAACAATGCTGACAACGAGTTCTACTTCATTTTTGACGACGCACCACCGCGAAAAACGGTACTGGTGACCGATGCGCCGCCAGCCACTCGAGCGTTGGAAATTGCCGCAGGTATTGCGCCGGATGCAAATACTACTGCAACCGTCGAAGTTACCGCACCAGAACAATTCGATTCGCTGGCGCTCGATGGTGCTTCGCTTTTGCTGTGGCATGCGCCGCTGCCCAGTTCTCAATTGGCCGGCGCGATCAGCGAATATGTTCAGCGCGGAGGACAAGTGATCTTCTTTCCGCCCGATTCGCTTGCGTCGGGCATGACTCAAGTAGCGGGAAGCGCATACGCTGGTGTGCGCTGGACCAAGTGGGAGTCGCACGACGACAAACTGATGGTGGAGAACTGGCGCAGCGATCAGGATTTATTGGCCGCAACTCGCAGTGGCGCGGCGCTGCCGGTCGGCCAATTGTCGATTTTGGGACATGCCAAGCTGGAAGGCGAAGTTTCTAAACTAGCCACGCTTACCGGCGGCGATCCGCTAATAGCGCGAATTCCAACTGACAAAGGCGGCGTCTATTTTTGTTCCGCCTCACCCTCTGCCACCAATTCTACCTTGGCGACTAATGGTGTCGTTTTGTTCGCCGCAATTCAACGAGCCATCGAACGTGGCTCTGCCGCGCTGGGTAACGCCATTTGGCGCGCTGCAGGTGAGATCGAAGACTCAACCGAATCATGGCGGCGCGTGGCGGGCGGCAATGAAACCTTCTCGACCGAATTTGGCTTTCAATCGGGAATCTACGAATCGACCGACCGACTGTGGGCCGTCAATCGCCCGCTGGGCGAAGACGAAGTTACCATCGTCGGTGCCACGGAAGTTGAGCGGTTGTTTGATGGCCTCGACTTCACTCGAGTTGACGACGAAGCCGGAAATCTAACTTCGATCGTGCGCGAAGTGTGGCGAGCATTCTTGATAACTATGATTGTTGCGATGCTTGTCGAAGCCGTCTTATGTTTGCCACGTCGAGCCACTCGCCAATCTCCATCCAAGTCTCTCGCGGGATGATGTTGGAGTGTTTCTGTGCGAATTCCTGTTTTTGATGCTATCAGTTAAGTCTGATATGATCCGCCGCCATGATATTGGAATTTGTGGATTTTAAGGTTAGCGCCTCGAGCCCATTGTTCTGGCCCGCTGTGTTACACTAGTGCAGTTGCTGTCGTTTGAAAAATGCCGCTGATTCACTAGCGAATTAGGTTTAGTACTTGAGGAGCCTATTATGTTTCCACGACGTGACTTTCTTAGCGCCGCTGCTGCGAGTTCGCTAGCCACGATAGCGGCACGCCAGACATTGGCGAATCAAACTGAGCAAGCCAAATTGCCAACGGTGCGCATCGGCATGATGGGTTTGAATCGAGGAGCAGCCATCGCGACTGAGTTCGCGAAACTGCCTAACGTGGAAGTCACGATTCTGTGTGATGCCGACCGAGGACGCGCGGAGAGTTTCCAGCGGGCGCTGTATCAGCAATCAGAGGTTAAGACAAAGGTAACGACCGATTTTCGCGACATTCTCAAAGACGATTCGATCGATGCGCTGGTTTGTGCGGCTCCCAATCATTGGCACGGACTGGCAACCATTTTGGCATGCAAGGCTGGCAAGCACGTGTATGTGGAGAAGCCTTGTTCGCACAACCCACTGGAAGGTGAATTGATGATCGCCGCTGCTCAGAAGTATGAACGCTGCGTTCAGATGGGTACGCAGCGGCGCAGCGGGCCGGTCGTTCGCGAGGCCATTCAAAAATTGCACGATGGTGCGATCGGACCGGTTCACCTATCTCGCTCGTACTACAACAATGTTCGAGGTCCGATCGGTCGGGGCAAGCCCGCAACGCCACCGGCCGGTTTGGACTATGACTTGTGGCAGGGACCCGCGCCCCATCGGGAATTTCGGGACAATATTTTGCACTATAACTGGCATTGGTTCTGGCACTGGGGAGGTGGTGAACTGGCCAACAACGGAGTCCATTCGCTCGATATTGCTCGCTGGGGACTGCAAGCAGACTTTCCAGTCCGAGCGATCAGCCTGGGAGGCAGATATTGGTACGACGACGATCAAGAGACCCCGGATACTCAAACTGCCGTGTTTGAATTCCCCAACGAGAAACAAATCATGTGGGGTTCCACGTCATGTAACAAGCACGACGTAAATCCGTTCCTGGTGTTTTATGGTGAAAAAGGCTCCATGGAACTGGATGCCAATGGCGCGCACCGGATCTTTGACCGCAACGAGAAAATGGTAGAAGATGTTAAAGGTGGATCCGATGGATTGGCCGAACATCTCACCAACTTCGTAACGGCCATTCGGTCCAATGACCCAAGTTTGTTAAACCAGCCGATAACATCTGGCCACCGCAGCACTTTGCTTTGCCACCTCGGCAATATCGCGCTTCGGAGTGGACGTACTGTGAACTGCGATTCGCAGAGCGGTCACATCCTCAATGACACTCAGCAACAGGCTCTGTGGCAACGCGAATATGAGCCAGCATGGCGCGACGCGATTTTGAACGTTTGAAACAATCCGCTGGCACTCGATTGCGTAAATTCGAGAAACTAAACGCCAGGAAAAATGTGCAGCAGCGGTCTTTCTAGTCAGTCTTTCAATCCAAGTCGAACGATAACTTGATCGGCACCGGGTGTTAGTCTGCGTAGTTTATCGACGATTGCAGCTTTTTCTGTCTTATTCGATTTACCTGCGCGAGCGGTTAATTTCACCAGTTTCTTTGCTCGCGCTCGACGGCGACGTAATTCTCGACTTCGTTCTGTACCCATCTGCGAAACTCTTGTTTTTCATTCTATTCGGAACAGCAGGATTTAGCAGTGCACAAGATTAGTGCCCAGAGGTTAATCGGTCAATGTCGCCAGTCCGACTAGGTGATTAGATTATTGGCCGGAAATCACGGCCAGCCATCGCAGTCCCCTAGATATCGGTTGCAGCCTTTGGCAAGATACCAATCGGCTGGAAAAAGCCTCGCAGGCAATTTGGCAGTTGGAAAACTTTTGCAAAGTCACTATGTCGAATGAATTAGCAGTGATATTGGCCGCTGGACGCGGCAACCGCATGAAGAGCGATCTTCCAAAGGTCCTTTTTCCGGTGCTGGGTCGACCGATGATTCATTGGGTGTTGGACGCGATCCAGCGCGCCGGCATACGTCAATCTGTCATTGTCGTGGGATATCGAGCGGAACTTGTGCGAGCCGAGTTAGCAGGTCGACATGGAATTCAGTTTGCATTGCAGGAACAACAGCTTGGAACCGGCCACGCCGTGCAGATGTGCCGGGGTGTGATAGCACAACATTCTGGAGCGGTATTGGTTGTAGCGGGAGACTCCCCCTTAATCCAGCCGAGCTCGATCGAACGGCTGTTGGGCGAGTTCTACGGTGGTCAATACGCTTGTTTGCTGGGTACGCTAATCAAGGACATTCCCACGGGATTGGGTAGAATCGTTCGTTCAGAACAAGGTGAATTTGCAAGAATTGTCGAGGAAAAGGACGCTTCGGCTGCTGAGAAAGACATACGCGAAGTGAACATGAGCACCTACCTCTTTCAATCGGAAGATTTATCGTTGGCGCTCGACAAATTGGGTAACGCAAATGCGCAGGGTGAGTATTATCTAACGGACTGCCCAGCGTTGTTGCGGCACATGGGCAAAAAAGTTGATGCTCGACCAGTCCTGGCGGCTTGCGAAGCACTCAGCATCAACACAATCGAAGAACTCGGTGCGGTCGAATCCAAGATGCTACAGATGGGTTATCAATGCGTGAACTGAAGATCTTTAGTGGGCGAGCTAATCCGGACCTCGCGCGCGACATTTGCGAATGTTTGCATCTGGACTTGGGATCGATCAGTCTCGGCAAATTTCCAGACGGCGAGAATTTTTGCAAAATCGATGACGATGTGCGCGGTCGGGACGTTTTTCTCGTCCAACCAACGTGCCCACCGGTCAATGACAATCTGATGGAACTGTTGATCATGATCGATTCGTGCAAACGAGCCAGCGCGGCGAGGATCACTGCGGTGATTCCGTACTTCGGTTATGCTCGGCAAGATCGCAAGGATGAAGGCCGAGTACCGATTACGGCCAAATTGGTCGCCAACGTAATCACCCGAGCCGGCGCGGACCGAGTATTGACGATGGATTTACACGCTCCGCAGATTCAGGGGTTTTTTGATGTTCCGGTGGATCACTTGTATGCGGCACCAGTGTTGAACGGCTATTTTCTCGAACGTGGCTTCGATCCCGACGATGTCATCGTCGTCAGCCCCGACGAAGGCAGTATCAAGCGCGCGATCGGCCATTCCAAACGATTGGGTGGCAAGTTAGCCGTGGTCGACAAGCGTCGCGAAAATGCCACCGAAACACGCCAAACAAATATCATTGGCGGACCAGTCGAGGGCAAAATCTGCTTCATGTTCGACGATATGATCAGCACAGCATCCAGCATCTGCGGAGCGGCGGAACTGGTACATCGATCCGGCGCCAAAGAAATTCACTTAGCCGCCACACATGGAGTTCTTTGTGGTGGCGCGATCAACCGATTGCGGACAGCTCAGGTGAACAGTGTTTGCATTACGAATACTATTCCACTTACACCGGAAAAGAAAATCGATTGCATCCGCGTTCTTTCAGTCGCTCAATTGCTCGCCGAAGCGATCAAGCGGATTCACCATCACAAGTCTATTAGTGAAATGTTCCGACCTCCCGACGAAGCTCAGAATGATAGTTAGAGAGCTGCAATCTCGCTGCTCTTAGGCGAGCGGCAGATGGGAATTTACCAATACAAGCCCGAAGCGCAAGATGTAACGATGAATAGCAAGAGCGTTGTGCGTCATGACGCGGAATTTTTTTTGAAATTTTTTTGTGGTTTGATTATGTTAACGTGAGTACGTAG
>SYJV01000047.1 GCA_005798335.1 Planctomycetaceae bacterium
AACGCATGTGGACAGCGATTGCCACTTGTAAGAAACAAGAACGCAACTTCTTCACCTATTTGCACGATTCCATCGCCGCTCACCTCAATCAGCAACCAAATCCCAGCTTGCTCTCTAAATAACTCCGTGAACGGTTACGTTACTTTTTCATTCATCGGATACTGCGCGCTTGGATAACGATGATCACAGTACCGGCAGTGAACTTCATTTGGGCGCTCGATGGTCCAGATAAGCTGGCCCTCTTGGCGACCGGACTTGCAATTGGCACAACCCACGTAACGCAAACCCGATTGCACAGGTACCAAGCCAACCAACGCGCGCTGGTCCATTGCGCGAATCGCGGCGGTGCGATCCAGCAGGGATTGTACTTCCTGGGAAACTACTGCAGAAACCAACAGGCACTGAATCAAGACTGCGACTGGAAGCTTGACAAGCCGACCTGTAAAAGGTCTTCGACACGCGCATACAGTCGGCATATGACTCACGGTTACAGCCTTTCCCATCTGCTCGAAAGTGATGGTGGCGACTTTAGCGTTTGCAGGATGACGCAATAGCGCTCTACCAATTGAATCAGTTTATCGAGCTTAGTAGGCTCGGCTGCCGAGTCGATCAGAAATATCAATTCGATGTTCTGAAATCCAACTGGGGAACTTTTGTCGATACCAAGCGTGCCACGAAAGTCCATCGTTCCTTTGGCCTTAATCCCCGCGCTTCGAATTTCGATTTCCATTGACGTAGCGACCGCACTGAAGGTCACTCCTGCACAGGCCACCAGAGACTGAAGTAACATATCGCCGGAACAGGCATCTTCGCCCGTTCCTCCTGCTGCTGAATGCAAACCCGCGATTGTCGAACCGCCATGAGTTGCCACGATGCACTTCAACGCATCCGCGTCAATGCGACCTTCGGCATGGCATTGGACGATCGCCGAACTGGGATCAGCCCTATATCGCTCCTTCAATGGCGTTTGCAGCGCACGCAATTTATCGGCTTTCATATCAAACTCACTATCATGTTGTGTCAACTAGTTCAGAGATAGCTTGGCAGGAATTTGGGTTTGCGTCTGGCTTGAGCGGCTTGTTCGAAGGCGAAGGCAATTTCGATCAGCACTGGTTCGCTGAAGGCGCGGCCCCAGAACGATATGCCGATCGGCAGTTCGCTGAGGAATGCGGCTGGGACCGTGATGTTTGGGTAACCGGACACGGCGGCGGGAGTCGTGGTACTGACATAAGAATTGCGAGAACCTCCGTCGCCGCTCACTAGGTCGATCAGCCACGCCGGACCATTGGATGGACCAGTGATCGCATCCAGTTTATCTTTGTCCATTGCACCATCGATTGCATCCTGGGAAATTGTTTTGGCTTGGAGAATCGCCAGCCGATATGTGCGACTTTCGAGGTTTTCTTTGGCCTGGGATGAAAGAAGCAATTCTTGTTTGAAGTATTTCATTTCCAAGTCGGCGTGTTTCTCGTTGAATTCGATCAAGTCCGCCAGCGATTTTATCGAGCCGCCGCGACGAGTGAGATATTTGTTGACACCATCCTTGAATTCGAAGCTTAAGACCTGGCTAGAGGAATCTGCCAGTCCGGTCATTGGAACCTGGATGTCGACGAGCTGGGCGCCGCAAGATTCGAGCACTTTCAATGACGATTCCATGATCGTATCGATTTTGGAAGCGCTGCCAAAATAGTTTCGGGCAACACCAATTCGTTTTCCTTTGAGTCCATCGGCTTTAAGAAATTTGCTGTAGTCGGTCAATCCTTTCGTGGCTTGCGAAGTGATCGCATCGTTGGCATCGGTCCCGACCATAGCGCCGAGCAAAATGGCGGCATCGGCAACGGTGCGGGCCATGGGTCCGGCAGTATCTTGGCTGGCAGCGATCGGAATGATGCCGCTGCGGGAAATCAATCCGAGCGTGGGTTTGATGCCGACCAAAGCGTTGTTCGCCGACGGACAGATGATGGAACCGTTGGTCTCCGTTCCCACAGCTACGGCGGCCAAGTTGGCAGCAATGGCGGTGCCAGAACCTGATGAAGAACCACAGGGAGTACGGTCAAGTATATAGGGATTGCGAGTTTGGCCGCCGCGTCCCGACCAACCGCTGGACGAACTGGTCGAGCGGTAGTTGGCCCATTCGCTCAAGTTGGTCTTTCCCAGAATCACGGCTCCGGCTTGCCGCAGTTTGGCGGCCACAAACGCATCTTCATTGGGAGTCGGCGCGTTGACCAGCGCCAGTGAACCTGCGGTGGTCTTCATCTTGTCGGCGGTGTCAATATTGTCCTTGATAAGTACGGGGATGCCATGCAATGGTCCGCGCAACTTGCCCGACTCACGCTCCGCATCTAATCGAGCAGCGATTTCGAGCGCATCGTGGTTCACTTCGACCACGGACTTGATTTGCGGATCGATCTGCTGGATGCGATCGATATATGCCTGTGTGATCTGGCGCGAATTGGTCGAACCCGCGGACATGGCCGCTTGCAGGTCCGAGATGCTGATCTCTTCGAGGTTGGGCGCTGCAGCTCGAGTTTCGCGAGCATGGATTAATACACAACTGCTCGCTAACGCTCCCAACTCCAAAAACTTGCGACGTTTCATAGTTCGCTCTCAAGGGT
Source organism: Planctomycetaceae bacterium (assembly GCA_005798335.1). GTDB lineage: Bacteria > Planctomycetota > Planctomycetia > Pirellulales > Pirellulaceae > Aureliella. The sequence continues at coordinate 2,616 of SYJV01000047.1, forward strand.
CGTGAACAAGAAAAACCAAGGTATCGATAGTAGCACAATCGTTGATGCTTGGGGGTCGCGCGTTCAAAATTCAAAATTGGCGGAGGAATTAATTCGCCGATCGAAAATATGATGCTCGCCAATTTCGAATTTTTAACGCGCGACCTCCAATTCTCACGTGGATGCCTGGTGTTGGTAATCTGTGGTAGTATTGGCTCTTTGAGGAGGAATCACAGCCTAATTTGAGCGAAGTAGTTATGGCTCTTGACGAGGAAAATTTCACTGTCTCTGACGAAGTTAGGCGCTCGCTCGACGCGACAAATGGCGAGACAACTCCGCCTGACGAGCTATGGGACGAATCGGAAGAAGCTTCCGCAGAACCGTCGTTTCTGTCGTTGCGATCTCCTGCAGCAGTAAGGAGTTTTTGGCTGGGCTGCGCTGGATTGGCGATTATCTGCCACCTGAGTATGGTTGCGGCGATAATTGGAGTTGATTTGATCGATGACTGGATAGCCAACACATTTTTCAAGATGCTGGGCGGTCCAATGTTATGGGCCCTGATCGAACCTCATCGTCGAATCGTATGGTATTGCATCTGTCCAGGCATGATTCTGATTTCCGTTACTGCGGTCCTATTGTGGCGCGGCAGTTTGGGCCAGCGCAGCGTCGTTGTCTTCCCCATGGTCGTCTCCGGAGCCGCAACCTATATGGTTTGGATGCGGTACTTTAGACGCAGTAGCGAATATGCTGAGCCAGGAATCGCATTATTGGGAGTTATTGGTTGTTGGTTGGCTCTCCCGGCGATCTTTTTGCTGCCACCGTTTAATCGGATTCCAAAGCTAAGACTAATCGCTGGAGTGGGCTTGATCCTACTTTTGGCATGCATCGAGATAGCTTCGATGCAGGCATTCCCAATGAATCGACACATGCTTGGGTGGCTGACATTGTTCTCAACGGGATTGCTATGTGCCTTGGTAGCACGCAACATGAGAAACATTGTTACCTTTGAAGCCAATTCTGATTTGTATCAATACGACAAAACTTCAAGCAAGACCATGCTGGAGCTGATGGCTGTCTGCGGGCTCGTATTCGCAACCGTTGCCTCCTGGCGCATCCAAGTGTTCAGCAATGAATTGGTTGCGAACATGCTGGTCGCGATGGTCGTAGCGCTGGCCGTTTCCGTGCTCAGTACGTGGGCTACTTGCAGGTGGTTAGGCATGTCTAGGGCAGCGCCTATACCATTTCTCTTGCTTTGGATCGGGCTGGGTCTGCTATTCGGTTCGCTGGGGAGCATCGAAATGGAATATCGATACGATTGGGGATTGTTCGATTATGCTGGTTTCGGCGACTTTAGGTTGATCAACGATTTCGCAACTGGGATGGTTTCCAGTCTCATCTTGTTTGGCTGTTTATCTCTATGTGGATGGTGGCTGCGCTTCTGCGGATGGAAGCTGTACTTTAAAACGTCGCACGAGGTTGTGAAGTAAACACAATACAAGCCCGACGCGCATGCGAGTGCGTCAATCCTGGAACGCACTCGCTTCAAATAGAGATTTCGCCCAACGGCCGGATCGGTCAGTTCCAATTGGAGGTCGATCGCTGGCATGAACTGGACTGGAGCTGGAAAACGAATCAGGGAGTTTCAACGTTGGCGATTGACCAAATTCATGAAATTCAATTTGGCGATAAGTTCACAATAGTTCAACCCGGAGTCTGCTACGTTCGATTCCGCTCGACTGCAAAAGGCCCAGATCATGGAGGGTTGTTGGTCGAAAGAGTCGAAGTGCAAGTGCATTAAGGTAAGGCGCGCGGCAGATAGGAATTTACCAATACAAGCCCGAAGCGCGAGCGAGTGCATCAATCCGTCAATCCTGGCACGAGAGTGCGTCAATTCTGCGAGTTGTGCGTCAATCCTGGTACGAGAGGATGTTGGTACGCACTCGCTTGCGCTTCGGGCTAGCATTGAACCACCATAAGTAGTGAGTGAGGTAAATTTGTGCGGGCTTGGAAATCTTTTGCGAAGGACTTATTCCCATTCGCTGGCCAACCGAGTATAAATAGAGCAGTGCTATTGAAACTGAGTCTCAATTCCATTTGCACTGAACTCACCCAATGATTGCTCCCGCCTTTACTGATGACATATTTCGGTTTGGTGAAGTTGTTCCGCTTGAGATGCTGCGAGCGAACGAACGAGCGTGTATCGTCGAGATGGTAGGCGATTCGAAACAGATGCATCGCCTGGAAGAAATGGGATTGCGCGAAGGTTCTTCGATTCGCATGGTTCGACCAGGAAGACCTTGTTTGCTGGCAATTGATGGCAAACGAATCAGTCTGCGTCTTGATGAAGCGGCGGACATCTTAGTTGAAATTGATGCCAATAGGGCGCGGGCTGCTGTTTGACAGTATTTTGCCACGTGCTTCTGCAAGATTCCGTTTGTGCTGTTGGACGCACCGCGATGAGTACTTTAGCGGACTTAACGGAAGGGCAAGCAGCCACCATCGTAGAAGTTTCGGGCGACGATCAGATCTCGCAGCGAATCATGGAAATGGGATTGACCGATGGTGAACAAGTAAGCTTGCGTCGAATCGCACCCATGGGAGACCCCATGGAGTTTTCGGTGCGGGGATACCGAGTTTCATTGAGGCGAGCAGAGGCCGCTCGCGTGTCAGTCGAGATTCATCCCAGCAAAGGATGATGTAAGTCAGTTTGCTATGAAATACGATGCGGCGAACTCATTGCGTAACACTACCAACACTGCCGCGCAACCTCGGACTGTCGCCTTGGTTGGAAATCCCAACACGGGCAAGAGCACACTGTTCAGCGCATTGTGTGGAGTGCCGACTCGCATCGGCAACTATCCCGGTGTAACTGTCGAGGAAAAGCTCGGCAAATATAACGATGGTCTTGGAAAGATCACGGTGGTTGACCTCCCGGGAACCTATAGTCTCTCGGCGCGCACACCTGACGAAATGGTATCCGTGGATGTCCTGCTGGGACGCAGACGCGAAGTGCCCAAGCTGGACGCTGTGATTGTAATCGTGGACGCGACCAATCTCGAACGTAATTTGTATCTGTTCACGCAAGTACGTCAATTGGGATTGCCAATTGTCGTCGTGCTCAATATGTGGGACCGTGTTGGTCGTGCCGACTGGAAGATTGACGTGTCAGCCCTCAGCGATCGGCTTGGCGTTCCCTGTGTCACGGCGACGGCTTCCAAAGGTGTCGGACTTGAGCCTATCAAGCAAGCGATTCGCAACGCTACAGCCGCTGCCAACAACATCCAATCGTGCGAGCCCAAGTTATTTCCTCAAACATTTTACGATGAAATCGAATTGGTGGATCGTTGGTTGGCCGATCACGGAGTTGAGAAACTCCAGTCGTTTTTGATCGAACGCATGTTGCTGGACGTAGGTGCTACAACAGGAGAAATAGCATCCAAATCGCATTTGCATAGTTCATTAGCAGCTTTACTCAATGACAGTCGGCAACGCCTGGCTGCTGCCGGTTGCCGTGTTCCCGCTGTCGAAACGAAAGCTCGTTATGCTTGGATTCGCGAGCAGTTGACTGGAATTGCCCAGCGGCCGACCCAGGACTTGCAAACTGGTTCGGACCGCATCGACCGCGTATTGACGCATCGTTTCTGGGGTCTGCTGGTTTTCGCACTGATCATGTTCGGTATATTTCAAGCGATCTATAGCGGAGCAACGGCTTTCATGGATGGTATCGAAAGCTGTCAAGGATGGGTTACCGCGACCGTTCAAGCTTTGATGCCTTCTGGAATATTGCGCAGCCTAATAACCGACGGAATAGTGGCGGGCGTCGGATCCGTGATTGTGTTTTTGCCACAAATTCTGCTGCTGTTCTTTTTTATTGGCCTGCTGGAAGATTGCGGGTACATGGCGCGGGCGGCGTTTGTCATGGATAAGGTCATGACAAAATTAGGCTTGAGCGGCAAGTCCTTTCTACCGCTCATGTCGTCATATGCTTGCGCCGTACCGGGGATCATGGCGACACGTACGATCGACAACTGGCGCGATCGATTAGTAACGATCCTGATCGCTCCACTGATGAGCTGTTCGGCTCGTTTGCCCGTCTACTTGTTGCTTATCTATGCGTTCGTCCCTGACACCAGTTGGCTTGGAGGCTGGGTGAACTTACGTGGATTAATCTTAATGGCGATGCACTTGGTCGGTTTGTGTTTCGCCATTCCCATTGCGTGGACGCTCAAGAAATTCGTCTTTGGCGGACAGCCTTCACCCTTCGTGATGGAGTTGCCCAGCTACAAATGGCCTTCGCAGCGTGTGGTCCTGTACCGAGTGCTCGAACGAGGGCAAGCATTTGTCGGACGGGCTGGTTTGCTGATCTTCTGCACATCAGTTTTGATTTGGGCAGCAGGGTATTTGCCGAGCGACCATACTGAGTTGCATGCGGTAACAAATCAAATTGAATCGCTCGAAGCTGGAACCGATCCAGGCGCCGAGAAATCCGCCCAGTTGATTGCGTTGGAAGAGGAACAAAGGCGATTGAACAGTCGTTTGATTCGCGAAAGCTATCTTGGTCAAGCAGGAACCTTTATCGAGCCGGCGGTAAAACCACTGGGCTGGGATTGGAAAATTGGCGTGGGTGTGATTGCATCCTTTCCAGCTAGAGAAGTCATCATCGCAACTTTGGGAACGATCTATTCCTTGAGTGGCGAGTCGAGCGACGAATCGGGGCTGGAGCAGGCGCTCCGGCAGTCGACATGGCCGGACGGCCGACCGGTATATACTTTGCCCGTCGCGTTTTCACTGATGGTTTTCTTTGCTCTGTGCGCCCAATGTGCAGCAACCTTGATGGTCATTCGCCACGAAACCAATTCCTGGCGCTGGCCGATCGTAACCTTCGTGTATATGACCTCGCTGGCTTATCTGGGCGCACTGCTGACTTACCAAGTCGGCAGCCGGATTTTTGGTTGAAGGACCGCCATCGCGAGATACAGTAACTATGCCAAACTTTGATTTCCAAATCTATATCGCCTTTGCCATCGTAGTTGCGTCGATTGGCTATCTACTTAACACTTTGGTCCAATTTGCGTTTGGGAAAGTCCATCGAACTTGCGGCTCATGCTCGAATTGCCCAAATCGCACTGCAGAGAAACCGCTCGTATCGTTGGAAAAACCACGCAAGCAATTACCAATTACATGACGCGTCCAAACCTCTAGACTTGCAATGGCTCATGAGTAGGTAGAAGCTAGTTGTTGTTGGTTAAGAATCAACAATCACAGGAGGAGATATTCGCCACTCTACGTTTACCAGGAGACTACTATGCCGATTTTTTCGCGTCGCCGAATGATTCAAACCGTTGGAGCAAGCACGGTTGGCGTTAGCTGGTTGCAACCCGCCGCGGAGGCGCAGTCGAACGTCGCGCATAGCGATGTGACTGGTTTGTTCGGAGTGACAACCGGTTCGTTTACCAGGCATCTAACTCAAACTGCCGAGTCTGGCAAGCTGGTAATGCTTGACTTGCCGAAAATCATGAAGAACGAATTGGGCATGCGCGTCATTGATTTGATGACCGCAACCTTGCCCAGTCTCGACAAAGAGTATCTCGACAAATTTCGGGACCAAGCCGAGAAACACGATTGCATTATCACGAACCTGAAGATGAACCAGCCAGGAATCGACATGGGTAGTCCCATTGCGGCAACTCGCGCACAAGCGATCGACGTTTACAAGCGTACTATTGACGCAGCCGCGATTCTCGGTTGTCGCTGGGTACGTCCATTGCCGTTGCCAGACCGCCCTGAGCTGAATGACTACGTCGCGAGCTATCGGATATTGATCGATTACGCGCGCCCCAAAGGCATCTCACTACTGATCGAGAATTTTGGCTGGATCAAAAGCGAGCCGGACGTGATACCACGCATTATCCAATTGGTTGGAAAGGGTTTGGACGCTTGTCCAGATACGGGAAACTGGACCGATGAAGTGCGTTATCAAGGGCTCGCACAAGCTTTTCCGCTTGCGGTAACCTGTGATTTCAAGGCATTGGCGTTGGACGCGCATCGTCAGCATAGCGCCTATGATCTGCGCCGGTGCTTTCAAATCGGCTGGGACGCTGGATTTCGCGGGCCCTGGTGCTTCGAACATTTCCATAGCTCGCTCGCTGAGTTGTTGCGCGAGTTGGTGTACCTGCGCGATACGTTGACCGATTGGGTTAGGCAGAAAAGTGAGTAGAGCAATTGTCCTCAATTGCTCAACACGATTGAGGGCGAAGACAATAGAATGCAATAATATGAGTGAGGGTGAAAAAAAAGAGAAATGATCGTGGGTAAAGAAACGATCGAGACGATCGTTCTACTCTCTTTAGCGCGGTGCTTTGGGACGCACCTGAGTGTACATGCTGGCAACCAAGAAAAATGGTAAACCGCTGGCGAGTCCTAATGTCACGATCGATAAAACGACATGCACGCACATGAACACGAGCATTGAACCCAGAATGGTCAGCCAATTCTCGGTGAATATTCTTAGCGATGTGCCAATGGCTGTGACGATCCCATCGCCATCGAGCATCGCATACGGAGCAAACATGAACGCCATATATGGCAACATCAATACTGGTAACGCAATAACCATCAAGATCAGACCGACAACAGTGAATCCAGCCGAACCAGCCAGTCCACCCGCAAAAAGAAAACCAATCGGAACAAAGGAGATCAATGCTGATACGGCAGCAGCCAGCACTGAGACCAGAATCAGCTTAAGGAAAATGTGAGCTCCTCCAAAAAACACTTCCGTGGTCAGTTCACCTTTGCGCACGGTGTGCAGTGAAAGATTCATCATCCAACAGTAAGAGACCATAACGAGAAACGCAGTGGAAATCCACATAAGCATAATAGCAATACTGAGGACCATTCTGAAATTCTCGGACGCCTGTATGCCATAGGTACGAAATATCCAGCCGATGCCATACAAAATGCCTATGCAAGTAATCATCGGGAGAAATGCGACGAGTGCTTGCAGAACGACATATAAGCAGGCTGGAAAGCTCCGATCAAGCAAGATGTTAAATGTTTTGTCAAAGGCAATCGTGCCAATGCGGCGCTTGCTTGTGCTGGCGGTCTGCCATGTCTGTTGGGCAGATGCTGCAAACGGGTTGGGCATATCCAACGGGTCTGCGTACGGATTGTTATTCACGGCAAATGGATCTACCGCGGGCGATTCCAAGCTGAGACTCTGACTGGCAACTGGCTGGCCGGAAGACGCACGCAGACTTTTTGGTCGAGTAGATTTAGTAGCTGCTGCCGATTCGCTCGAATTGGGCTCGGGGATCTTCAGGATCTTGTTGCAAAACGGGCAAGCGGTTTCCAAGCCGGCCGTGGAGCCTGGCACTTCCAAAACTCCAGTACATGCATGGCAAGCAAAGCGAATCGGCGAGCTGGCTTTCTTGGACGGTTCTGTGGCGGTTCCGCGGCGCGTGGACTGTGAAGCGGCTGGTTGTGCCGTGCTGTGCTGCGGAACTACAACGGTTTTTTCGCGTTGATTTTGCGATTCCTCGCCGCGGGGCTTTGCTACTTGAGATGGTGGCTGGCGGTTGGTTGAATCAGAGAGTGGTGTTGGAGCGGTTTGTGGCGCAGGTGAATTCCTTGCAGCCGCTTTCTTGATCTCAATAATGAATACGCTTTGACAGACGTGGCATTTTCCTTTGCGACCATGCATCTCCGACTTGCCTTCGAACAACTGATTGCAATTCGGGCAATTGAAAATCAGGCTCTCGTGGTTGTCAGTTTCAGCTAGTATTGGGCTTGAGTCGGTTTGAATGGTAAAGACATATCCACACTGTGGACAATGGCCGCGCGTGCCGAGCAACTTAGTAGAGCAAACCAGCAGGTGCAAGCATTTGGGACAAGGAACGCTGGTCTTTTGTTCCGATTGATCGCATGTTTCCGTCTGAGGATTATTGGTCTGAGCGACGTGGCCGGGGATGGTTGCAATCGCCGAACATGCGGGGCATTCACACGACTGACCTTCGCTCCCATCTGGAACTCGCAACAGCTTCGTGCATTTTGGACATCGAAAATCGATTGACATTGAACGCAAGCAATCCAGAAAATCAAAGGGAGACGGCCCAGTAGACCAAGGTCAGGAGTATTGTTGATGGTACCACTACATTACTTGGTTCGCGGCGCGATATCAATTAGTTGTTTCTAGGCCGCGCGGCTTGCAGAATTTGCTTCGTCAATCCAGCGCCGAACGCGTTCTAGCTCGGGAGGTGACGACTCCCGCAAGATTCTTTGGCCAGCGGAGGTTTGTGATTGATGATAAATAGCGGCATGGAGTGATTCCGCATCGAACCGAGCGATGTCGGACAGTTCCTTGATTCCTACCAGGGTCAGCAACTGCGCATCGACCGAACGTAGATTTGTTATGCGGCATGCCAAGTCCGCTTGCGATTGCCACGAGCGGATCATGTCGCTGGAGATCCAATTCGAGGCCAATCGAGACGCCAGCACCGCTGGATGCACTTGCAATAAGTGCTCCACGGTATGCACTCCAGCCTCAGCGAGTCGGAGCGCCGTTTTGACACCAATCGAAGGCGCATCGATCACAGGAGACTCTGGCCTGAGCCGTCCCTTTTGACTTCGTTCGCGACGATCAACTTGCGGTAGTGAGTGTGTATTCGAAGCCTTGGCGTCGGAGTTCACCGAAGTGGCATCTGCGGGCTGGACCTCCGATTGCGTTTCGGTAGGACTGTCAATTGCCTGCGGTAGCTCTCGACTAGAGGGTAATGAATTCTGTACCAGCGATGTTGGTGGAGCGGCACTATTTGGAGGCGATTGATGGTTGACTGATTCAGTCGCCAGGATCCCATGTTCACGTTGTTTTGTGGCCGCGACACTACGGCACTCCCGCGGCAGAAAACGTTCGAGTTTACCTTGGGCCTGATACTCAGCCAAGATGTTGCGCACGGCCCGTTGCTCACTGATGGAACCCGCTCGCTGCACGATCCACATCAATGGAACGTCGATAGTCGCTAAGGCAGTCGCAAGAGTTAATCCCATATCTGGAATCTCCGCTGTGACCATGGCCGCCGTGCGATCTAAGACCTGTCCCCAAGCTGTTAAGACGCGTCCAAACAATAACGAGAAAATTTCTATAGCTTCGGGGTTCAGTCCCATGTTTGGCGATTGAGTGGCGCTGGCAAGATCATAGATTTCCAGCAGCCGTTCATAGTACTGGCGCGAAAAAGTTGCTCCCTGCACGATCATCGATCCCAACCATTGTTCGGTGGGTTCCACGTCTATTGGCTCGACCTGTTTACCGCCATTGTTCCAATGTTCGAAAATGGTCTGGTAGGATTTGCAGACGCTCCATTCCAGCGGACGATGGATTACGGCTTCGCGTTGCGATTGAGCGGTGTGGAGCGGCATGAAGGGATCGGTGAAATAGTGAGAAAGCACTCCGGCAGCGTACGCGGCAGCTCGCCAGTTTTCTTCGCGAAGCAGTGTTACGAGATTTCCATGCCACGTGTTTGCGGCTTGAATCGCACCGCCCCACATTTTGTCCTGTACGTGCAAAACGTGGTTTTCGAAATCCTTAAATGAGTCATCGGGATCCTTGGCGCCAGTAAGATAGCGATCGTGGTGCTTGAGCAGCAATGATCGCAAACGACGTCCAGAGTCGGTGCGCACATACGCTAATCCGTCGAGAGCAAAATAGTGATGCGTGCTGCGACAGTGTACAGCTCGCAGGATTGTTAGCAGTTGATTCACGGTAGACTCCATTCTTGGTTCTGGGCGGCCAGCCAGTGCGGAGAATACACTCATCCGGCATGCGATGCCAACATCCTTTTTTCAGTCTTCAGTGCCTTGTATTTTTCGAAAACGCTAAGGCGCGCGGCAGATGGAAATTTACCAAGGCCTAAGCGAATACAAGCCCGAAGCGCAAGCGAGTGCGTCAATCCTGGCATACACTCGCTTGCGCTTCGGGCTTGGTTTGGTAAGAAACTATCTGCCGCTCGCCTTATAAAATTGCAGAATTGACAGAATTGATGTTGACGAATTGGGTAACTAGTGTACTATCTTAGTAGTTAACTGTATCACAAGGTTGGTTGGAAAAGGCTGCATATGTTTTTCTCGATCGAACCGAGCAATGGCGTGGCGATTTACGAGCAGATTGTGCGGCAGGTCAAGTTCGCGATTGCCGAAGGGACTTTGGGGCCCGGGCAGTTGCTGCCAAGTGTGCGGATTCTGAGCCAGCAACTGGCGATCAATCCTAACACGATCGCCCGGGCTTTCCAGCAACTGCAAGCGGATGGAGTCTTGGAGTCTTTGCGAGGCCGCGGGTTGGCGGTATGTGCGACTGCGGCGGATCACTGTCGCAATGCGCGGCAATTGATTATCGAGTCGCGACTGCGATCTGTGCTTGTTGAAGGATTGCACTCGGGCCTTGCCGCTGATGATTTGCGGCGCATCGTGGCGCATCAATTGGACGAACTGGTCGGCATGGCGACTGTAGCGTCCGCAGATCGAGTCGCCAGTTCTTAAATAAGTTCAGTACCTTTTTCAGATCGTGTATTGCTATCGATTTGCAGCAAGGGTTAATTCATGTCAGACGTGATATCGATCAAGGGACTTGAGGTTCACTTTCGCGGATGTGACGCGCTGCGCGGAGTGGACCTTTCGGTTTCTTCGGGAAAAGTGTTCGCGCTGCTCGGCGAGAACGGCGCGGGGAAGACAACTTTGATCCGAGTTATGACCGGGTTTCTACGCCAGTCGGCTGGCGAATGCACTGTGCTGGGCTTGAATCCGGCAAGAGAGGCGCAGGAGATTCGCCGACGAATCGGTTACGTATCCGATGCGCCAGCCTTGTACGAATGGATGCGTGTCGACGAAATTGGCTGGTTTGCATCATCGTTCTACAGCGACGGATTTCTTGCTCAATATCGCGATGCGATCGATCGCTTTGAAGTACCCGCCAGTCGCAAGATTCGCTACCTCAGCAAAGGCCAACGCGCGAAGGTCGCGCTGGCCTTGGCGCTCGCGCATGATCCCGAACTGTTGATACTGGACGAACCGACGTCTGGCCTGGATCCACTGGTTCGTCGAGAGTTCTTGGAAAGCATGCTCGACCGCGCGGCGACGGGGCGGACAATATTTTTGTCCAGCCACCAGATCTCGGAGGTGGAACGCGTCGCCGACGATATTGCAATTTTGCATCAGGGCAAGTTCAGTGTCATTGCGCCTCTGAATGAGCTGCGCGATGCGATCAGCGAAATCACCGTCAGCATGAGCGATCCATTGGCAGCGCTACCTGATTTCGAAGCCACGACGGAAGTGCTCAGCGAACAAACGGAAGGTCGCCAGCGGCGATTCGTGGTGCGCGGTTTAGTGCCTGAGCTTGCCAAACAATGGGAGCAAAGACCCGGAGTGGCCAACGTGCGAGTACGCCATGTTACTTTGGACGAACTGTTCGTCGCCTGCACACGTGGCGCACGATCACTGGAAGAAAACGGCAAGAGAAAACCCTCGACGATCGAGTTAAAGAAGCACGTAGGCTAGTTATCAATAAATTAGCCGCGCGCGGTGAACGAATTGAGTGTTTTCAGGTCACATTCCTAGGCAATAGATAAGTCCATCATGAATCAGAATCTTGCCCTCCGACGCTTGGTATGGAAGGAAGTCCGGCAGATCCAGCCGCTGGTTGTCCTGCTGTTCGTCTTAGGATTGTTGCTGCACACGCTGGTCCTGCTGTCCGGGTCGGACTGGCGAGGAAATTTTCAGTATGCGCAGGTGCAACATTTTTATGTGTTCTTGGGATTACCTGGCCTGTTTGCGGTCGGAGTCGGAGCGCTGTTAGTGAGCCAAGAAAAGGAACAGCGGACCATGTTCTGGTTGGCTTCGCTGCCCATATCACCACATCGAATCGTCATGACCAAGCTGCTAATCAGTCTCGGTGCGCTGGCGGTAGTTTGGACTCTCAGCGGCCTGGCTCTCTCGACATTCAAAGTCCAGGGAGAATCGCTCTGGCTGAATAGAGATTTCGGTTCTTTTGCATCCTGGGTTATGAATAGCATATTTGTGTTGTTGGCCGGCACCGCACTGGCATGGAAGCTTAATTCATCGTTCGCCAGCCTCGCTTGCGTTGTCCCCGTCGCGGTATTGCCGCTGCTGGCGGCAAACGTTTTGGCAAGCAACGACGCTAGACTGCCTCTCTTTGCGATCGATCCTTCACCAGCAAGTTTGCTCGTCACGCAATTGTTGCTAAGTGCACTGGCGATTGGTCTGGCGTGGCGGTTTGGCTTGCAGAGCTTGAGTGCGGCCAGAGTACCTGCGATAACCAAGCCTGCGAGACCTGAGGACCTAAAGCATGCCAACACTTGGAATTTCGGCCCGTTGTTGGCACCGCAATCGGCATTGGTTTGGCAGTTCACGCGCCAATCGCGAGTATTGCTGGTGGCATTGCTGGCGGGTTTGTTTTTAGGAACATGGTTTTTTGTAATAGGAAAATTCTACCGGGGTACTGACCTCGTAGTTATCTGGGCAGCGATCCTCGCGCTGCTCGCCATTATTTGGTTGGGAGTGTGTAGCTTTCAGGGCGATCGGTTGCACAATCGAATACGATTCTTGGCGGATCGCGGCGTCCGACCGCGTACTGTCTGGTGGACTCGCCATTTGGCACCGCTGGGAATGATCGCGATTGTGGGAACTGCTTGGATGGTATTTTCAGGTACTGTTATGGTTGGATCTATTTCCCTCCTACTGTCTTTTGATCCGATTGTCCCTATCAGTTTGATTTGTTTTGCAATCGTAGCGTATTGCTTCGCACAATGGGTCGGGCAGGTGACGACCAGCCCAATCGTGGCTGCCGTTACCAGTCCTATCGTTGTAGTTGCGGCCCTGTTCTATCTTTCGAATACTATTATGTTGCTGGGAACGCCGGTTTGGTTGTTGGTTCTGTGCTTGCCCATTCCACTGATCGCCACGTACGGAGCAATGAACCTGTGGATGGACGGCCAAATTGGAATTCGATTCTGGTTGTGGCATGCGGGTCTGTTGTGTGCTTGGCTGTTAATTCCGGCGATTCCATTTCTGGCGGTAGTCTCGACGATCGATTCCATGCCAGCCTCAATCGCGACTGAAATTGCCACGTTCCGATCGCCATCGCCTTCGTTGCCAGCGCGGGTTAACGTCGATTCCACGGTAGTAACACCGCCCTCGCAGCACTATGTGGGACTTGCTGAACATTGGAAGGTTCTACAGTCAGACGTGAGCAAGTATGTCCATGGTCCACGGGAAGGTCTGCTACTTGAACGAATACAACGACTGATTCCTTTTGCGATCTTGTTTCGTACCAACCTACAAGTGCCCGAAGAGAAATCCGAGCATTTGCAACGCTACCAGCAGTCTATCGAATTGCTTACCGACTTGGTTCGGCGTTGTAGAGCCAGCTCACGACTATTGGATCAGGACTTTGCCGACGTCGTGGAGTGTTTCTTGGTCAAGGAACTTTTGCTGCCCAACGCACGGCAGACGCTCGGTGCAACCTTTGAAACGACAGCCAGACAGCTCGCCGACCGAGACTCGCGAGCAATCGCAAGACAACGCGCGATCGCTGCTGGCTGGCAACAGTATCAGCAGCAATATTATTCTCGTCGCCCAGCGGAACGCAGCGTCGATAGCTTCGGCGGCTACACGATCGGTGGATTGAACCGTAAGGCGGGATCATTCGAAAATTTAGTCGCCCGTCAGCGGCGATTTGGTCGCGCGGTTGCGGACTTGTGGGAACTGGCCAAGCTTCGCGAGCAAGGCGCAACCGACGAGCGATTGCGCAAGATCGCGGATTATTGGGGATACACTCGCTTCAACGACACAACACCATTTGTGCTGCCTACACCGATCATACCTCGCGTTCCGGGCCGATTGTGGTTTGCCAGTTGGGAGAGTCAAGCAGCCAAATTAGTGACCGATCCACAGTAGTTATTCAAAGACGGCCAAGAGTGACCGTCTTACGCTTGCACGTGCACCGGCGCGTACCATTTGATAACCGCATTTGAACAAGAAACTAAGACGCCAAACATGCCATCCCACAGCAACGTTGCAACTCACCGCCGCAACTCTTTCCTGTTCGTTTTCAATCTTGCGGTTATCGCGATCGTAGCACTGGTCGGTGTCTTGGCGGTGGTGCAGCAATGGTCGGCCAATCGACAGTATGACCAAGAGATTGCAGAGTTGCGCAAAGCGGGCCTTCCAGTCGACAACACATCCATGGCTGAGTGGTATCTGGCACAAACTTCAGCCCAGGCCAGCGAACACTGGAGTGAAATCTTGGCAATTACCTCGCAATTTGATTGGACCCATGTTGCGGTCAAGACACAGGTATCGGCCATGGGTTACGAGCAATTCCCAAAAATGGTAGCGCCGGATTTGCCCTGGGCTCAAGCTCAAGAAATCGGCCATGCGTTACGGGAATTCAAGCCCGTGATTGAGCGAATTGAACAACTCGCCACGCCCGGACAAAAAGCCGTGCGGATGCCGCTCGAGTTCGACGGATGGGAGACAACTTTAGATCCGATTCAAAATTCCAGGAACGTCATGCGCTTGCTCGAACTAGAATTCGCTCACGCGATTTACGAACGCGATCCGGCTCGCGCCCTCAAAGCTCTCGACGCAATGGAGGGAACTGCGGCAGCCTTCAACTGGAACATCGGGTGGGTATGTTCGCTGATTCAAGTGGCATTCCAAGGTTACATTCGCGACAGCATTGTACGGTCGGTCAGTTCCAACGTGTGGGATGATGCTCAGTTGGCGGAGCTGCAGCAAAGGTTAGCCAAGAACTTCGAGGGCGCTGTGAACTGGAACACAGCACTGGCGGGCGAGCGCGGATTCTCGCTCGCCGCAATCGATAATCTGGTGAATAGTAGCTACGAATTACCGATGCTGGTGCTGGCTAGCCCGACGATTAGGCTCGCGTTCCTGCAGCAGTGGAAACATCACGAACGACAGCCCAACGTTTCATTGGACGAACTGCGAGCAAGAGGTGTCGCAATTCTGCCAAAGGGTTTAAATCGTGACGCGACTATTAGTTGGACGTGGATGCTGCCTTCTTTTGAAACCTTTGCTGCTGCATTAATTCGTCAGGATGTTCAGCGGCAGGGCACTATCATAGCGGTCACCTTAAAGCGATTTCAAATCAAGTACAAACGTTGGCCCCAGGACCTGACGGAGCTGGTCGGATTCGAACCTCAATTAGTCAGCGATCTCAAAGTACAAGTTGACAAACACCACTATCGAGAGCGAGCTGGTCATGCGCTCGTTTGGCCCAAGCTGATTCCAAGTAATGGCGACATGGTCTATTCACCGGAGAGCTTAGGGGATCTAGACCAGATAGAGTCAGCGCTGGTGATTGAGATTCGCTGAGGATCGGCTTGAGATGAACTTTGTGCATCAGGGGTCGCGCGTTCATAATTCAAAATTGGCGCGAGTTGAACTCAAGCGGTACGCTAAACGCTTGCCCCGCCAATTTAGAATTTGAACGTGCGACCTCTAAACTCTCAAGCAGCCCGACGCTGCTGAGACTGCGGCGTTTCGATGGGTACGTTTGCGGGCGCTTCGTTGTGCTTGTCGAGTTCCTGGCGCAAGATGCGAATTCCGTCCGGAGCTTCCACGCCAATGCGGACTTTCTCTCCTGCGATGGAGACGATCGTCAACACAATGTGGTCTCCCAAGTGAATCGATTCGTTGCACTGGCGCGAAAGGATCAACACGATATTCTTCCTTGAATGTGTTTGGCTGTCCTAATAATTCTTCGATATCATCCTGCAGCAGGGACGGTTAGTGGTCGAATCGCTGCACGCCGGCCGAGGGAATCGTACAGGATGATGGCTTCGCGCGAAACATCCCATAGGGCGGTCAGCCGAACGCTGCGCGGGCCGTGGATGCAGAAAAACAGACCACATAATTTTCCTTGCTTAAGCACTACTTTTTCCGTCATTTGAAAGGCATGTCGCTCAAGTTGATTCCTCTGGCACAATTCCTCGCGAACAAGCGCTCGAACTTGTTCGACTCTCTCGGACTGTAACGATTCTCTCGGCATTTTTTCAGAAGTCCTCATCCAACGCTGTAATTCTCAATGTCGATATATTCGTCAACGTCTACCAAAGCTCCGATTTTCAACATGGCAGATTTCGCCTTGGCATGGTCCTCGTTTAACGAACGTGGGATAAGCTTCCAGCTTGTCAATATCTTGTGCAAGCAATGGCGAAACTCCGCTACAGGTTGACAAGCTGGAAGCCTTGTTATACCCCACATCTTTCTTGACATAAGAATGATCGAATTCCTAACCTTCAAGTCCCTCGAATCAAGATCGATTTGGATACTTTTCTTGAGATCTTTACATCGATTTTCTTTGCTAGCGAGGTAACGTTGGGGAATTTAGGAAAACTGGTCATTGGTCAACTTATGTCAAAAAAGATGTGGGGTATAACAAGGCTGGAAGCTTATCCCACGTTCGTTGAATGGTATTGGGGTTAAACGAGGACCATGCCAGCGCCACCCGGTCCATGTTGCAATCAGTTTCGGCAAGGTGATCTATCGACGGCTGGAGCGCGGAACGTTTAGGCCGGATCAACTGAGTTCGTAGGCTAGATCAGAATCTGTCGATACGCCCGATCTATAACCTGCACAGTGTGCAGAATTGAAATGCGGTCATTGCCTTGCCGCAGGAATTTTTCAATTTGTACTAAACATCCGATATTTCCTGTCGCGACGATGGCAGCCCGAGTACGGAGAATATCGGCGACTTTGCGGCGCCCCAATCGAGCGGCCAATTCCGGTTGTTCGATGTTGTACGTTCCAGCCGATCCGCAACAAGTGTCTGCGTCGGCCAGCGATACAACTTCGACACCAGGAACTTTACCCAACAACTCGCGAGGCGCAGCGCGAACTCCCTGAGCATGAGCCAAGTGGCACGCATCATGGTATGCGATCTTTACAGGCGTCTGCAACTGAGGAATGGCCTCCAATTGCAGGCGGTTCAAGTAAACGGAAATATCAACCGACTTTTCAGCTAACCGGCGAGCCGTGTCCTCCAATCGCGTTCCGGCCATCAGCAGCGGATACTCATGAATGGCTGAGCCACATCCCGCGGCCGTGGTTATCAGAGCATCAACGTCCGCCGGAATCGACTTCATTAATTTCGTAGCTGACGACATCGCATCGCGACCGTGTCCAACGTGCCAGGCCAGCGCGCCACAGCAACCCTGTTCGCTGGGAACGACGACGTCAATTCCGTTGCGCGCAAGAACGCGAACGGCGGCGGCATTGATATCCGGAGCCAGAATTTGCTGTGCACAACCGGCCAGCAGAGCGACTCGTCCGCGTCGCGTTCCTTGCGCGGCGGTAAAACTCGAAATCGGTTGTCTAGCCGGCAGTTGATCGGGTACCAAGTCGAGCATCGGTCGCAAATTTTTTGGCATCAGAAAGCTGAGTCGCTTGGCCAGCTTTCCCGATCGCACGGCCCACAAGAATCTCCGGGGGTAGGGCAGTGTCCAGCGCGCTAGCATGCCCGGCAGTGAGAATTGTTTTTTCCCTTCCACACGCATGCGATCACGATAAGAACTGATCAGGTCTCCGTAATGGACTCCGGATGGACAATGCGAAACACAGGCCAGGCAGCCCAAGCATCGATCAACGTGTGGTGCCGCGGATTCGGCTGTTAACTGTCCTTCCAGCACGCTTTTCATCAAAAGAATTCGTCCGCGCGGAGAGTCCATTTCCTGACCAAGTTCCTGATAAGTCGGACACGCGGGAAGACAAAATCCACAGTGAACGCAAGCTTGGATTGCTGCGCCCATCGCATTGCCTCGCGGCCCGATGCTGTCGGTATCAATATTGTGGTGCATGGTGCCCCAATTGTAATTCATCCATCATGCACGTACACTCCGACGCTTAAAGGATGTCGGACCAGCGTGTGCGCCAAGATCCGATGAGAGTTTTGTCGTTCGGAGTATTCAACGCATGGGTGCGCAGCACTCTAACTCGCGCCCTTATCACCATGGTGACCTTCATCGCGCGCTGGTCGATGCCGGAACTCGTATCGTGGAAAGCCATGGTGTCGAGGACATCTCGCTCCGCGAAGTTGCCCGCCAGGCACAAGTTTCGCACACTGCCCCATACCATTACTTTGCCAACAAATCGGCTCTTTTGGCCGCAATTGCAGCGGCAGGCTTTAAGCAAATGGTTGCCGAGATCCAGCAGCTCGGTACTGAAATGGCTGGCTTGGAACCCCAACCGCTCGATCCGCTGTTCCCGCTGCGATGCGTTGGTCGAGGATACGTCAAGTTTGCGCTCCAGCGACCCTCTATTTTTCGCTTGATGTTTCGCCCAGAACTTACGCAACCCGCCGAGAACCCTGAATTGAGAGAAGCGGAAAGCCAAGCCTTTGGGGCGTTGCAGTCAGCGATTGAGTTCTATAGAAATATCAATCCCCAGATTTCCTTGGATCCGCGCATTGCGTCGGCATTTGCGTGGAGTACCGTCCACGGCTTCGTCACGCTTCAATTAGATGCGGTGTTTCAGGAAACACCGGTCGGCCAGCTCGATATCGCGTCCACCGCCGAAGCGGTACTGAAGCTTATCGAAGGTGGTATAAAATCGTTTGAGAAGCAATAGGCCGGGCGCGTCTGCCATTTGCATTGTTGCCTACGGAAGACTCTTCGCCGGTTTCGTTAGCGGGCTGTTTCGCAATTGCGGGTGGCAAGTTCGAATGCGTGAGTGCTTTTAGCGCCGCCAACTTTGTCAAATGAGCTGTGTTGGCATCTTCCGACATCGCAGCTTTAGAATTAGCGACGGTAATCCAAGTTGGAAAGAGCTGATCGGGCCACAATACATAACAACTCACCACCCGCTCGCCGCTGCTGGGAATTTGAACGACTGCGAAACCTACGTCGCATTTAGCCAACATTCCCAGAAGTTTCTCTTTTTGACCGTCTGCATTTTCTTCGCGTAACATTCGCAGGTTCATCAGCAATACGCGTTCAAACACTTCGCGACGCACAGGATCCAGTTCAGCATACCGCCACTTCAAAAACTGTTTTTCGTTCAGCCAATCGATCTGTTCGTTCGGCAACTGCGCGAACAACTGTAGTACACCGTGAAGCGCCGGATCAGCCATTTGCATTAGAATTAAATGACTCTCTTGCAGCAGTTTCTCTTTCTCTTTCTCAGATAGCCTGTCCAAACCTGCCCGCACCGTAATATCAACTTCCCGGTCGAACGAATTCGCGAAATGGCTCCCACAACCTCCGCAAACCGGCAGGCCGGTAACAACTACTGCAAATGCTAGATAATACCCATGCATTTTTGATCATTCTCCCTGTGTCAAAACCATTCCGTTTCCACCAACTACGAACAGTTGCCGGACACAAGTAACTGATTCGCCGGTTCGGGAAAATTTGCTCGATTCTTAAGAAACTACGGCGTGCATCTCAAACTGGCGAATCGAAACCGCAGAACTGCAATTAATTCGGCAGGATTTTGGAAATCTTGTCACGCTTTTTTCAAGGAAACTCGGGCTCAAAGCGGAAAGCGATTGTCTAGCACAGCTTTTGCATCCGGGCCAACTGCAAATCTCGCTTGGAAGCTATCGTAGACCCCAATCTTGCCATCGTCAAGATACTTGCGTAGGAACCACGGTAGCGATAGTGGACCTGCGCCGATTTGGAGAACTCGGCCAAAACGTGGGCAGCTTTGTTTCGAGGTCTCAAGGTATGGTCTGTCTCCGCGTTTGAGATTCCGCACGGAATGAAGGCGATCAAAGTCGGAATCGGCTGCCATAGCGGTCAGTAGCCGTTGTTCCGTGTCATCCGTGAAATCCGTGGTGGCTAGACAGCGGCTGAAACAACCAAGATTCCTGACGTTCTCGTAGATTGGACGCTACGGCGGGACTAAATTCCAGCGGCTTTACTGCAACACAAATCTTCGCGACTATGCCACTGGTGTCCGATACCACGCATCAGTAGGGCACAATCGAACTCGACCGAGCCACTAGGAAACATTGATTGGTTTTCGAAAAAGCTCGATTCAATTCGATCGACATCGAGCGCCTCGACACGCCACTCGTTGCAGCGCAGCTCAAGGCCGTCGAAACGGCCGACGGTTCGAGTAACTGAATATCCCAACGAACCACGCTGAAAAAACTCCGATGCGGCGGCCAATGAAGGAAAGACCGAAGAGCTCGGTAGGTGGTCGGTGGTCGTCCCCGAAACTACGACTTTGGCCGAGCCATCATCGCTGTTCATAGCAATCGACAAATGATGGTCGGACTCGTGGACAGTGAATTTAGCGTAATGGTGCATTCCCGGAAAGATTCTGCCGCCAACCCAAGTATTCAATCGCGAATTAGTATCCCGGCGAGGGATGAAAACACCTTCCCGAACTTGCCCGTCGACATCCCACTGAACCGCTACGCGATGAGCCGCATTTTCCGACCGCAATCCCCATGGCAGCGGCACGATACGTGGCCGTATTTTCTTGAGCCGAATCAGGCAAATTCCACCCATGGAATACCCGCCCGCCAATTTTGGGCGGAACGGCTCGGGCAGATGCCTTGCCATCACGTCCGGATCCACTCGAAAGTTCGCCAAGATTCGCCGATCAATGATGCCGCTGACAACCGGTATCCGCATAGCTCGTTGTTGCCTCTGAATTGACGTTAAACTGATTGCGCAAATTGGCATAGCGAAGCTACACCCTCGTGTTTGCTCAAACCATCCCCAAGTTAACCGCAAACGCCGCAACAGATTAACTTTTGATGAAATTACTCGGATACGTACGAGCGAACACCTAGTCGAGGTTCCATCGATTGCGCAAGATTTCCGAAGAAATCGGAACCACTCGTGCGGAGAAGTTCGTCGAAA
>SYJV01000489.1 GCA_005798335.1 Planctomycetaceae bacterium
CTGTGGTCAACAACTGCGACTAATCCCGCCCGAGTCGGACGAAACACAATGCAGAGAAAGCAGCTCACGCAAAGACGCAGAGCCGCAAAGAAAACTAAAGCAACAACGCAGCCCTCATGGACGAGATCACGTCCGCGAAGTGATCTCTGGAGAAGACAGACAACGACTCTGCGATTTCGAATCAAACCACTCTCGCAAGCCGCAAGTGACCCGCACAACAGCAGCAATACCGTTTCGAACGACAGCAACAGACTCTCTGAATTGAAACGCGTGAAACTAATCGCCGAGGTCATGCACGACCTTGGGCACGACCAGATTGTCAAAGACTTGGCAAACATCTGCGTTGCCAGCAAGTCCGTCGCGAACGTTATTGACCAAGCGCTCTCAGTCGACTTGCTTTTCGGCGGGCGTAGCGCCCACGTCGATGGCGAGGAAGTGCCAATGCACATATGGGCTCATTGAGAAACGGAAACTGGACCTTCCGGCCGGTTTGCGAAAACGTCCGGACGCGGCGCGTGAGATGTATATTCTAAAAGTTCCTCGACTTGAATTTAACACGCAACGTCAGAGTATTTCTTCGATCAACTTGCCGTTCACTAGAGTCAGTCGTTCGTCGCGGCCTAGATGTGGAAACGTTAGCAGGTCTTGGTCGAGTCCCAGTAGATGCAAAATCGTAGCGTGCAAGTCGCGGAAGTGGTACGGTTGTTCGACAGCTCGCAGGCCGATAGGGTCGGTTGCACCGACAACGCGACCTCCTTGCACTCCACCTCCGGCCAGCCACATGCTGAACCCGAGGTTGTGATGATCTCGGCCACGACCACCTTGGGCCGCTGGCGACCGGCCAAACTCGCCGCCCCAAAGCACCAAGGTCGAATCGAGCAGCCCGCGTCTTCTGAGATCGGCTAGCAGCGCTGCGACCGGGCGATCGGTTCGCGCGGCCATGCGCAGATGGTTCTCTTCGATGTCGCTATGAGCGTCCCATTGGTCCTTTGCCGCCCCGCCACCTGAGACGACAACTGTAAAACGCACGCCTTGCTCGACCAGTCGACGAGCCAACAGGCATCGGCGTCCGTAGTCGTCGGTGGGTTCCACTCCGACACCGTAAAGATCCAGCGTTTCCTGTGTTTCGCGCGACAGGTCAAAAACCTCAGGAGCCTCGGTCTGCATGCGGAAGGCCAAATCGTACGAGTTGATCCGTGCGGCCCGTTCGCGATCGTTGGGATCGAGCGTGACTTCGTTCAAGCGGCGAATCAGCTCAATCGTGGCTTGTCGTTCGGACGGTGCGATGCCGCTGGGTAGATCAAGGTTCATCACTGGTGCACCGCGTGTACGAAACATCGTCGGCTGATATATCGCTGGCAAGAAACCGTGCGCATACATCGGCTGCCCGGCCTCCAGCGCCCCGCGCGGATCGGGCATGACGACATACGACGGCAACGATTGGCTCTCGCTGCCTAGACCAAACACGCTCCAGGCTCCCATGCTCGGATATCCGGGCACGACGCGGCCGCTGAACAATTCGTATTGGGCCGCCGAGTGAACGACCATATCGCCATAGCAGGAACGAACGACGGAAATGTCGTCGATTCGCTCAGCCAAGTGTGGGAACAAATCGGAAACTTCGATGCCCGATTGTCCGTAGCGCCGAAATGTTCGCTTGGTGCGTAGCAGTTTTGAATCCCGGTTAACGACCTGGTACTTTACCTCGCCGAACTCGGCGGGAGTCACTTGGCCGTCCAGTCGGTTGAGCAGCGGCTTGGGGTCGAATGTTTCTAAGTGGCTCGGCCCGCCAGCCATGAAAAGAAAAATTACGCTCGTCGCTCGAGGCGGAAAGTTTCCCGGCCGCGCGACCAGCGGATTAGTTCCCGTTGCGGCTCGCAAGCGATCGTCGTGCAGCATTGATGCGAGCGCTAACGAACCGATTCCGCAAAACGAGTTGCTTAGAAACTCGCGACGATCGCGACTATATCGAACGTGAGGACGATCAATCGACATACAAGAAAGCATTCAAGTTGAACATGGCCAAGGCAAATTCGCGCAACGAGCGATTGTGGAGGAAATCCAGAGACAGCCGCCGCTCGGCATCGGTCGGCGGGCGCGCGGCGACCAGCAGGAACGCCAATTCGACTTGCTCTGCCGATTCACTGCCAGCTTCCATCGTTAACCGCTGAGCGAAAGCGACTGCCAGATCGTTCGACCAGCGACCGTTTAACAATTCGAGGGCTTGCGGAGCGTGCGTGCTCGACTCGCGACGTGCGCAACTGTTTTGCAGCGACGGCTGGTCGAATGCCTCCATGAATGGCAATCTCAAATTCCGTTTGGCGAGCAGATAAATTGAACGGCGATCATATTCGCGCGTGTCGGGAGTGACGGACCATTGCGACGGCTTGTACAACAGCGCAGTTAATTGTTCGTCTACCGGAACGATGACACTCTCGCCACCCCGCTTGTAGTTCAATCGGCCACTAGTTGCCAACATTGCATCGCGAAGCGATTCGGCATCGAGCCGTTGTGGGCGATGATGCCACAGCAGGCGATTGTTGGGATCTGTTGTTGCCGCAATCTGTGCATCCGGCGAAGAAGCTGCTTGGCGATAGGTTGCGCTCATAACGATCGCGCGATGCAGCCCCTTAACGTTCTGGCCATCGGTTGCGAACCGTAGCGCCAAATGATCGAGCAACTCAAGGTGGCTGGGCGGTTCGCCGTGCAGGCCGAAGTCGTTGGCCGTGGCGACCAATCCAGTGCCGAAGTGCTGTTGCCAGATTCGATTGACGAATACGCGCGTCGAGAGTGGGTTTGCTGAGTCGACCAGCCATCGAGCTAAGCGAGTTCTTGGATTGGCAGAGTTCTCGGTCGTATCGGAATTCACGGCGTCAGCGAAGATGCTCGGCACATTCATGTCGACCAACTCGCCCTTTTTGTCTTCTTCGCCTCGCTTCAGGACGTGAATTGGAGTTGGCTGGTCGCGATTGCGAATGCTCGTGATGCGGGGCAAGGGTGGCGGCAAATTTCGATTGAGAGCATCGATCTGGTTTTGAAGCTCCCTAGCCTCGGCACCCTCTGCTGTCTTGAGCGACTCGGAGATCTTTTTCAGTTCGCCGTTGATCTTGTCGGTTTGTTGCTGCCAAGCTTGTCGCTCCGCCTCGGAAACTAATACAACATCATGCTCGTCGGTTGCAGCCAGAAAAGCTTGCAATCGGTAGTAGTCGCGCTGCGCGATCGGATCGAACTTGTGATCGTGACAGCGTGCGCATCCTAGAGTGAGACCTAAGAACGCGCTGCCAATCACATCGGTGCGCGTCGTCAGGACTTCGTTGCGGCTGAGAGCCACTTCGGGGTTACCGGCATTGCGTCGAACTGGCCCCAGTCGATGTAGTCCGGCAGCAATTTGCAGGCGCGTATCTTGCGGATCGAGTTCATCTCCGGCGAGCTGCTCAGTCGTAAATTGATCGTACGGCATGTCGGTACTATAGGCGTCGATCACGTAATCGCGATATCGCCACGCCCCGGGCAAGTGTTGGTCGTACTCGAATCCCTCGGTCTCGGCGAAACGGACGACATCGAGCCAATGTTGGGCGGCCCGCTCACCGTAGTCTGGGCTCGCGAGCAATCGGTCAACCAGTTTCTGATAAGCATTGGGCGATGCGTCGGCAAGAAAAGAGTCAACCTCTTCTGGCGCCGGAGGCAGACCTGTGAGATCGAACGTCAATCGTCGAATTAGCGTACGGCGATCGGCTTCGTAGGCAGGCCGGAGACCTGCGTGATCCAATTTGGCGAGTACAAACCGGTCAATAGAATTGTACGACCATGTTGCGTCGCGAACTGCCGCTAACTCCGTTTCGGCAGGCGGTTGAAACGCCCAATGCTGTTCGAAGGTCGCCCCTGCGGCAATCCACTGGCGCAGTTGCTCGACCTGTTCGGCGCTCAGCGGTTCACCCTTGGGTGGCATGCGCTCGAGTGGGTCGGACGACGTCACGCGGCGCAGCAAGACGCTCGCATCAGGTTTGCCCGGCACGACGGCTCGCTGCTCGATCATTTCGCCGCGACGGTCGAACCGCAACAAGCCCTCTTCGCCGCTGGGACCGTGACATGCGAAGCAGCGTTTCGAGAGCAATGGCTGGACATCACGACCAAAGGAAACCGGTCGTTCCCCAGCGCGCTCGGCCGAGTTGCCGAGGCTCGATAATAACGCGACGATCATTACTATCCGCAGAAATCGCGACATACCGCTCGCCGCCACCGTTTGTTCAAGTTATTGACATGGTTTGTTCAACATTCAGATCCTGGCCATTTTAACCTTGCGCCGCCGTCTCCGCATCAAGCTGATTCTTGTCCAGACAGCATGGATTCAAAATCCTTGTCGCGGTTCATGGCTTAACCTCCGCTGGACAAGCTGGAATTGTTGGCAGCCACCCAAGGGACTGCTCGAAGCGGTTTTCAAACAATCTGTATCGGTGTCCGATAGGTTTGCGCACCTAGGAGCGCAAACCAAACATCACCGTCACTGACCATGTCCCATTCTAGCTGATAATTTCCTGGGAAGTCGGGTGTCTGAATATCGCACAGAAACGTAACGGTCTTTCCAGTATCGACGGGACGCATTACTGGGAAGCGAGAATTTTCAAAGGTCACTGTGGAACCATGACTGTCCAACAGGTGATACGATAAACTCAGCCGTGGCCAGCGACCAATGTTCGGCGACCAATATTGTCCTAGGTTGCGAACTTGAATGTCGGCTCGAATGGTTTCTTTACATGCCGCGCTACGGGGAGTATCTTCCTTGAGTAGCTCGAATCGCCAATTCGGAAACGGAACTACTTTCGGTTCGCGGATCTCGCGATGTACTTTGCTTTGTCGTTTCTTAAGCGGTGGACGTGGCCGGCGCAATACAGCGGCGCGCCGCGCGATACTGTTGGGAGGGTAATAGATTTTCTCATCATTTTCCCCTGCTCCGACGTTTCGGTATACTGCCAACTTCTCTTGGCGATGCTTTGGTGAGCGTAACAATTGTTCAAAATGCAAAATGGATACGCGTTCTTCGCGGTATCCCAGACCTTGGAGAATCGAATCCGTATGGGCGCGTGGCGGCTTCCAAAATAGTCTGCGATCGTTTCGAAATAATCGAGCTGCCCAATCAGGGCTCCACCCCGAATCGTAAAGATACTCGCACGGGTCCAAACTAACGATCCACTTTCTCGGCAAGAAGTAATGTGTTGGGCGAGGATCATTGAGCAATTCCGGCATCAAATCGTCAAACGACTCTTCTATGCTCTCGTCATCGTCAAGAGACAATATCCAGTCCCCTGTCGCGTAGTCAAACCTGAGAAAACGCACGGGTGCAAAATTACCTCGATGGCGAAACCGATAGACAACATCAGCTCCAGCGGCGGCAACTTCAAGAGTTCTGTCCACTGAATCAGCATCAACGCCAACTACAATCTCGTCAGCGAAAGATCCGACTTCATCCAATAGCCGGCCAAGGTGTGGCTCAGAATTTCTGGTATGGATACTAACGGTCAATCGCGCCCCATTTGATCTCGATCGCCTACGCAGCCACATCGACATTGGCCCTATTTGAAGCACGAATCCAGATTCCGCCAAGCCGTTCTTCAACGTCGTACGTCTGTAAGCGAAGCGCTTGGCAGGAGGAATGTCCCGAAGGCAAGTCATAGGCAAGCCCATGTGCCGGGCAAAACACTTGATTGTCGTCATGAAAACCGTCGGCCAATGAAACTCCCAGGTGCGGACACTTGGCTTGGCAAGCAAATACTGCCGATGAAGTGCGCATGAGCAGTACGTTTTCTCGACCGAATTGAACTCGGAGCTTTCCACCATTCTCGAGTTTGGAGCTGTCGCAGACTCGCTCCCATGAACTATCTGAGCACGCAGCCTGAACTTGAACTAGTTCTGGAAACGCTGGTGGAGCAACCGTGCGTTCAACAGTCGGCTCAAGATGTTCTTCGCGTTCAAAACGTAGGATGCGATCGAAGTGGCCAGCTTCAATATTGCTGCTCGAATGCCAATACTCGCGAGCATAGAAGCACATTGGCGAAAAACGTGGACGCAGTGGATTGATTCGAGCCGACAGGGCCAACCTTGTTATTGCCGTAGTGTTCAGATGTGTGGCATGCAACACTTCGGGATTGAATACCAACATTTCCCCACGTCGCAACGACATCTTGGATGGTTTGGGAAGCGGATAACCCTCAGCCAAATAGAGCGATCTTTTGTCCGGTTCATACGCGCCGTGCAGCGTCCCTGGATAAAAGACCATGGACGCCTCCTCGGGAACATCATCGACGGCCCACCAAAGATTGACACCTAATCGCGAGTGACCTGTCCAGGTATCGCGATGCGCTCCGTGTGCCCAAGCAGCAGGCGGTTCATTGTTGTGATAGGCTTTGGGATTGTAGTCTGGGTCGACAACCTTGCGAGCGTCACTTTGCTGGCGAGTACTATTGTCTACACGCCCAATTCCAGGATTCTCGGCAACACGAGTTGCTTCTCGGGCAACCATGTACGGGAAATTGATTCTCAAAATGGTGTAGTCGTCGACAAAAAATTCCCCTTCGATTCCCAGCAGTCGTCCGATGCGGCACACCATATCCAACAACGCAGGACGAAGCACGGGCATGACCCGATCGCGAAGCGGTCCAATTTGTTCCGGAGTAATCGCGTGATGCAACATCGACAGCCCTTGGCGCTGGAGCTCTAGACGAGCAGTTGGACCGTTCAGGCTCTCGACCGCATCGGCGATCAGCCTCCTTGCCAAATCGAGTACGTGCTGCTGGCGTTCGAAATCGGCGAGAATCATGTAACTTCCCTGCTCCAAAATCGAATTCAGCATTTGACTCCACGGTTTCTTCGATTCAGTCATCGTCGTACTTCTGTTCCTGTGAATTCACTCGCTTGCGCTTCGTGCTCGAATTCCCTGGAGGCTTGCGCTTCGCTCCCGTAGTTCCTGGAGGCTTGCAATAGAGTGGCGCTGTTCAGTTAGGCCGCGACAAGCCTATTGCCGCCGACGCGCTCTACCAGTCGATGCAATGCGCCGGTGTAGACGCGGCGGAATTCCTCCCATTTCGTCTGAGCGTGATAGATGAGTTCGTTGTACCGATCTAAATTGTCTGCTCGATCACGAACAAGCTCCACAATATTATTTGTCGAAGCGTAATCGATGTCCCACTCTGACATACCGACAGTTTGAACCAGGCTCTTTGCGCGTTCATCGTAGGATAGATTAATGCTCGGTGTCCCAAGAGACATGCAGGGCAAGAATGAGTGCAAGCGGAAGGTAACACTCAACGCAGCACTCCGCAGCCAGCTTAGCACTCGTCGTGGGTCTTCACTATAAAGCCAGGGAACCTGGGGGAACCCGCTAGCAAAAGCCACATCTTGCACGTCGTGACACAGCAAACGAACGTCGTTCCCTTGCCCACGGAAATGTTCTATCAGTGATCGGACATCCGCCCACACGCGACCTTGAATGCGATAAGGAACGCTCATTCGCCGAGGATTGCGAAGTGATATTATCACGCAGTCGTTGGTCGTTGAGTCTTGTGGCAATGTATCGACCAATTCGTTCAAAAAGAGCGTGGGGCAACCTGAAACTTGGACATCTTCGAGCCCCAATGACTGCAAATAAACTTGCGATGATTCGTCTCGTACTAGCACTTCGTCAGCAGCTTGGCATAGCAGTACAATCTGCTCGGCAGGCAAGGAATCGGTTCTTCGAACCAATTTTCCCCGAGACGAGTACACACGCCCCGAAGAAGCGCCCAAGACAAGCATGGGTACTTCTAAAGCGCTGAGCGCAGACGGCACTATATTCAATGCTCCGTTCTCAAAAACATTGCCCAATCCAACAATTAGGCCGTCCGCCAATTGATTAATTTCGTAGACATGGTTCGGTGTAAATCCTCCCCGTGATCCAGCAGAATCCAGGGTTACGAGATTGACTTGGTCCCCCAACGTACGTCGCAGCAACCACTCGTGTCCGAGCGCGATCAAGGAATTCCCAATATTCGGAGTAATTTGACGCAAATGAAACAAGGTTCGCATGACCGCCTCCATTCGACACATCGGCATCCATCTAATTCGAGAAAGCTAGCCAATTCCAAAGTGTGCGGCAATGTCACTTTACGAATGAGAATGGTAAATAATGTGCCTTCGAAGGCTTGCGTTCGGCGAACTCTGTGTGCGAGGTGATTGTCTGGCCCTTGGCTGTTGTAGCCGAGATCAGTGAGCTGCGGCTAGCAAATCTTCGATCATGAGTTGGGCTGAGTACCTATGCAATACAGGTACTTGTTCGATCGCGAGTAGACTCTGCCTTTTGTGGGTGTGAGTGAGGCGCGAAATAACTCGCCGGTCTCAGCGGGCAGTATGTTGCGCGCGACAATGTTGAGCTTCGGGCCAGGTTGGATCACGAATGTTTCGCCGGTCTCGCTTTGATGCAAGACATGGTTGTCGATGACGATAGGTGAACTGCTGAATTTCCCTTCCAAGCGATCCTTCCACAGTTCTTGGCCGGTTTGACTGTCGTAACAACTGGCGATGCCTCCCATACTGTTCACGATAACGACGTTGCCGACCTGAATTGGACTAGGCAGATCGCGGCCACTGCGCCGGGCTGCAGTCCAGGCAACTTCGGGTTGACTGCCAGATCCGGTCAATCGCAACGCAACCATATCGCCCGCCAAGCCACACACGACGTACAAGTAACCAGCACCTGGAGCCACTGTTGGCTCGCCGCGCCCGTTCGAATTTTTGGTAAACCAAATTTGTTCGCCACTGGCTGGGTCGTACGCCGTGACTCCTGCGTGGCCGTTGAGTATCAGCAATTCGCGACCACCGTGGTTTTGCAAAATCGGGCTGCTCCAGCCGCGGTTATCTGGTCGCTTTTGTCGCCAAACTGACTTACCCGTGCGACGGTCAAAGGCTTCGATAAACGCATTGCGATCGCTATCGCCGTTTTGAATAACCAACTGGCCAACGATAATCGGGCAAGCGGCGGTTCCCCAAGGACTTTCGAACACGCCCAAATCGCGCGACCAAAGATGTTCACCTTCGACGGAATAGGCGTGCAAACCACCTTTGCCAAAAAAAGCCACAACAACTTCGCCATCGGTCGCACAAGTCGCGGACGCCCAGCCGTTCATGACGTGCGACTTTTCTGGCTCACCGGTCCAAGCCACTTGTTCCCACAGCACGCGACCGTCGTGCGCGTCGACGCAAAAGACGACTCGCTGTTTTCCGCCGTCCAAAGCCGTCGTAAGAAAAATGCGGTTGCCCCACAACGTCGGTGACGATTGACCATCTCCTTTGAGAGGCGTCTTCCAAAGAATGTTTGCGGCGCTCCACGTCAAGGGTGCCCCAGCCGCAACAGCATGTCCGTCGCTGAGTGGACCACGCCACTGCGACCAATTCAGATCTTCACCACGCAAGCTGGTAACCAACACGAGCAAGCTATAGCCAATCAAAGCGGCGGACGTGATACGTCTCATTGAAATTACTCTCCTCGTAGGAATTCACGCATCGTGTGGATTTCGATTTGGATGCAGATTTAGCGATTGACTACACCCTCGCCCAATCCAACTTGGTTGCTTCGCGATCCTTGGCGACGTTGCCACCGATTGCGTTCAGGACCAGTTGAACACCTGTGGGCGTAAAGGTGGCATCGAGCCAGCCAACGGGTTGCTGGTCGGCGAAATTGTAACCGATCGCGGGTTGATTGACCAAGTAAATATGCTGCCGTTGCTCGACGTGATAGCGGTGCGAATGTCCGTAAAAAATGGCTTTCACTTTTCGGTGAGGTACCATCAATTCAAAGACTCGGTCAAAATCCAGCAAGTCGCCGTCGCCATCACCGAGCGAATGGTGAACGAAAAACACAATCGGTCGATCGTCTGGCTGATCCAAAAAACTCTTGACCCAATCACGTTGCCCTTTGCCCAAGAGTCCCGCCGCTTTGTCGACATACAACAGTGAGTCGAGCACCACAAATCGAGTCCCCGCAAGTTCAAAGACGGATACGTGCTTTCCGTTAACCACAGACTTGGCGTTGCCGGTTTGTGGGAAGACGCGGAAAAACTTTGCTCGATCATCGTGATTGCCCAGCCCAATGTGAAGTGGAGCGATTTCAGCGATTGGCTGCAACAAAGTCTTGAGAACCGTATAGTCTTCCACTTCACCCGTCAATCGTGCAGCATCACCGTTGAGTATTGCGGCTTGCGGCTGGCTGGCGACAACTTGCGGAACGATTTTCTTCAGATTCTCGACAGGCTTGAATCTTCGATATTCGTTGGTCGGGTCGGCTGGGATGTGAGTATCAGACAGCAATGCCAAGCGTGCTGCTTGTGTATCGTCATCGGCTGAAACTTGCCCGACCAGCAATCCTCCAACAATCGCCGCAGACGATCCAAGGAAATTCTTGCGAGACATCGGCAGATGAAATATACCAGGCATGATCTTGAATCTCCAAGAATGTTTGCGAAACGCAATTGATCGACTTTCGTTTCGATTGTAATACTTTACAGTGGTACAGCACAGTATCTAATGCTAGTTGTCGCGCGTTCATCTCTAACCGAGCCATTACTCCCAAGCACTGCGAGCAACCATGTTCAGCAATCACTTTCTTGTAGCTAACGTCTTAGGAATTCTGCTGGTGTATTTTCCAGTATCAGTTACCAGCGCGCAAGGATTTCGATTCTTAGCCACGGGCGACGTGCCATATACAGTCGAGCAAGACGGTAAGTACCGTCAATTGCTCAAGCAGTCCGAGGCAGAGGATTTTGCGTTCCTGATGCACGTTGGTGACTTCAAGTCTGGCGATGGAGCCTGTTCGGACAGCGAATTTATCAAGATTCGCGACCTCTTTCGAGCTTATCCAAAACCAGTTGTTTATACGCCCGGCGACAATGAATGGACCGACTGTCACACCGTGAACGCCGATCCCGTGGAACGACTCGAAGCGCTGCGACGATTATTTTTCCACGACCGCTCTACGCTGCGGCTGGATTCACTAGAAGCCATTCATCAGAGCGTTGAACCACAGTTCGCAAAGTACGCCGAGAACTACCGTTTTACTAAGGCAGGCGTTTTGTTTATCGTCGCACACATCGTGGGCAGCGGTAACAATCTGCGTCCAAATGACCCGCCATCCATGAAGGAATTCAACGATCGAAACGTCGCCAACATGGCGTTTCTGCGAGCCAGCTTTGCGGAGGTAGTCACTAACGAAGTACCTGGCGTAGTGGTCGTCATTCATGCCAATCCCGATTTCGAGAAAGGCGGCCAAGCAGGTTTCACAGACTTCCTTACCGTCATGCGCGAGTTCTTGTCGAAATACCGCAAACCGGTCGTGTGTATCCACGGCGACTCACACTACTATCGCATCGACAAACCACTGCAAGCCAAACCCGGCGGGACGTTTCTGCACTTCACTCGCCTGGAAGTCTTCGGCTCTCCGAACGTCGCAGGAGTCGTCGTTTCGGTCGATTCGAAAGATCCTCAAGTATTCAGCTATCGACCTTACTATCTGAATGAGTAGGCGTCGCGCGTTCAAAATCCAAATTGGCGGAGGCAGAGTTTTCCAAACGTTGAGTTCGACTCCCGCACATAATAAATGCGCAAACCCTAATGCGAACAGACTATGACTTGCGACCAAATCGCGTCGCTACGATTGCTGCAATCGATATTACAGCGCACAACCAGGCTGGTGTGTCGCCGAGCCATTGATAGAGTCCCCAACGGCTGTCGCGATGGGGAGTCGCGAGAATCACGTGGTGTACCAGCCTGGGGCTAACCGCTTGTAATCGCCCTGCGCCGTCAATCCAAGCAGAGAGGCCGCAATTGGCGGCGATCAATATCGGGCGTCGGTGCTCGATCGTCGCCAGCACCGAACAGGCAAGATGATGGTCGAGAATCGACGAGCCTCGAAACCAACTATCGTTCGTGATGTTGACTAAGATATCAGGCGATTTCGCTTGGCCGCGCAACACTCGAAGCTGCCACGACAGAAAATGAGGTAGCACGCTTTCAAAGCAAATACTTGGGGCGAGTCGAACACCGGAGACTTCGAAACTCTTGGGTTCATTCCCAGCATCGGTACTGACGAATCCAAACAAATCGCCAAGAAATCCAAGCAAAGGTCTCCATGGAATATATTCACCGAACATTACTAAATGGACTTTTTCGTAGCGATCTAAAATGTGCGTGTCTGGACCGACAAACAGTGCCGTATTGCGTTGGCTATCCGTTGCCGATCCGATTACACCGATTGAGCCACCGAGCAGCAAATGGGGCCTGGCAAGCTTCGAAACCTGCTCGGGTGAAAGCAATTCCGTACCATGGCAGGCCGAAAGCACTCGAGCGGCTTTGTAATGGAACTGCTGCTGTGCTCTCCTTTTCAGTTCATGGAGATCCGCGGAAGAGAATCCCCGTTTGCTCAGTCGATCTGGTAGCGGATCGCCAACGTCAATTTCTAGCCAACTCTGGTGATCCAGCGAAAATACGGACTCGGGCCAAATGACTAAGTCCAAATCTGTATGAGCTCTTCCAGCTTCACGCGTAGCGGCAAGGTAGTTATTCCAGAAATCGACGTCGCGCTCGACCGAAGGATTATCGAAGATGCTTGGCGCGTTCTCTTGGATCAGAGCAACTCGCAATAGTGGCTGTGCGAGTCTAGCAAGCTTGTCAGACTCGCCCAAGCGCCACCAACCATAAAACAGTGTTGCTAGCAACACGATGCCCGCGCAGAAAATCTGTCGAGAATTTACCGGACGCGGTGCAGAGAGCTGCTTGACTAATAAACGACCAAGCAGTCTCTCCCACATGGCCAACTGGTATAGTCCGACAGAGACCATCATAATAACGAAGCTCACTCCGTAGCCGCCAAACATGTCGGCGATCTGCAGCACCATGGGGAATTCCACCTGCGTGTGTGCCAGCAAGCAGGCTGAAAAACCCGTGATGACGTAACCGCGAATCAGCTCCATTCCAACCCAAGCGATCGGAGCTGCAATAATTAATGGAACACGACCGCGGAACAATAACACTCGCGAGATCCCAACAAATAATGGAATGTAAACCGCCAAGTACAGCGACAAAGCTATCCATCCAAACGTGAGCGGAAAAAATGCCAAGCGAATTCCTTGCAGTGCCAGCAGCCAGAAGGCCGCTCCGGAAAGCCAAATGAAAAAATATCCTAGCCGCGTCGGTGGACTGATTCGATCGATCACCGCCAACCATCCCAACGGTGCCAACCAAGCCAACCCACTGAGTCCTAACGGTGGAAAAGAAGCCCACAGCACTATGGCGCTCAACAAACTCGGGACGCCAATCGATCGAAATTGGCGAGATCGAATATTCGATTCACTTGTTGCTGCAGTACTCATCGACATAGTCTGACTTCCGTGCGTTGGATGAGCCTTCTGGGTCTGGCAAGCGCCTCGAACCTTGTGAAAATCGATCGAGTTCTACGCCCAATTCAGCGGCCTCAACCAACATTCTAGCAACTGTCGCCAAGGCAAATCTATTTCAGTTTTCGCGCCGCACCGAATCTGTATCAGAGGTGAGTCTTTCACCACTCCCAATCGCGCAAATGGAAGGCCAGCAAAGATCTCGGTGATTTCGGCTCGCTTGTCTGGCTTGGCCTCGATCAGGAACCGGGAGTTTGATTCCGCAAACAGAATTTCAGTCGACGAAAGGTGATCGCGAGCGCAAACACTTTCTAGGTCAATCTCGACCCCTAGTTCTCCACCGAATGACATCTCGGCCAGCGCGACGGCCAATCCGCCTTCGCTCAAGTCATGACAAGCGCGAACACAACCGCGAGCAATCGCCGCGTGCGTCGCTACAAAGATCCGCTTCGCTAGAGGAACATTGACCTTGGGAACATGCCCACCAGCAATGGCAAGGGACTGGAATATCTGCGAACCTCCAAGCTCGTCATGAGTGTGGCCAACGAGGTAGACATCATTGCCGGGTTCCTTGAAATCCATCGTGACGCACTTGGCCACATCATCGACTTGTCCAAGCGCGCTAATTAACAGAGATGGTGGTATGGCAATGAACTGCTTTCGTCCGTGCTCGTCCATCCAAGTAAACTCATTGTTGAGACTATCCTTGCCACTGATGAACGGAGTTAACCAAGCTACTGCCAAGTCATGGCACGCGAGTGCGGCACGCACCAAAGACCCAAGCGTTTCTGGTCGATCCGTGTTGCCCCAGCAAAAGTTGTCGAGAATGGCAATTCGCTCCGGATCGGCACCGACACTGATAGCGTTGCGGACAGCTTCGTCGATTGCACTGGCAGCCATGTGATAAGTATCAAAATCGCCGTAGCTCGGGTTCATTCCGCAACTAATGACGACGCCTCTTCGGCTGGACAAGCGAGGCCGTATGACCGCTGCGTCGCTAGGTCCAGTGGAATTTGGTCCGACCAGCGGCTTAACTACGCTGCCCGATTGTACCTCGTGGTCGTACTGGCGTATGATCCAATGTTTACTGGCGACATTGAGCGAACCGAGAATCGACTGCAGTGCCTTTTCGGATTGCTGGCGGTCCAATCGCGGCGTGTTGGCAGGCATTATCGCTGGTGGCGCATAACTGGCCGCACGCACTACGGGTGGTCTACCCTCGTGCAGAAATTCCATGGCTAGCACACCGACTTCGCGACCGTCGTACATCAATCGCAACAGCCCAGTAGGAACAAATTGGCCAATGACGCTCGCTTCCACGCCTTCGCTGGCGCACAGTGCTGTTAGGCGCTCGATGGATTGTGGAGGAACTGCCAACACCATGCGTTCTTGAGCTTCGCTGATCCAAATCTCGGTGTAACTTAAGCCGTCGTATTTCAGCGGCGCTCGTTCTAGCCAGACTTCGGCACCAATCGATTCGCCCATCTCTCCAACGGCGCTGGAGAATCCGCCAGCGCCGCAGTCGGTCACGGCGGTGAACAAACCTTCGTCACGAGCTTTGAGCAGAACATCGAGAACCATTTTCTCGGTGACCGCATTGCCGATTTGTACCGCGCCTCCGGAAATCGATTCGCTGTGGCTGGTCAGTTCGGCACTGCTGAAGGTCGCACCGTGGATGCCATCGCGACCGGTGCGACCACCGATGGCAACGATCCAATCGCCAGGCATAGGACACTTGTCGGATTTATCGACCGGCAGCAAACCCGCGTTGCCGCAGTAGACCAGCGGGTTTCCCAAGTAACGTCGATCGAAATAGACAGCTCCATTCACGGTGGGAATACCCATGCGGTTGCCGTAATCGCGAACGCCAGCAACAACACCCTTCATGACGCGGCGCGGATGCAGCACGCCAGGTGGCAAGGAAGCAGCATCGGTATCGGGTGGTGCAAAGCAAAACACGTCGGTGTTGCAAAACGGCTTGGCTCCCAAACCAGTTCCCATCGGATCACGAATGACGCCACCAATGCCTGTGTTCGCTCCGCCATAAGGTTCGATGGCACTGGGATGGTTGTGAGTCTCGACTTTAAATACGACATTGAATTCACTATCGAACTTAACGATTCCTGCATTGTCTTTGAAAACCTTGACACACCAGTCGTCGCTGCCGAGCTGCGCGCGAATCCGCTCTGTGGCTGCGAAGATGGTTTCCTTCAGCATATTCTTGAATTGACGAGTGCCGGTTTCATCCTGATAAGCGATTCGTCCCGCCAGAGTCTTGTGACTGCAGTGTTCGCTCCACGTCTGTGCGATTGTCTCAAGTTCAATATCGGTCGGTTCGCGATTCAACCTGCGAAAGTGGCTTTGAATCGTTTGCATCTCGGTCAGTGACAAATACAATTGGCCGCTACGGCTGAGCTGGACAAGTTGTTCGTCCGTCAAGTCCAGAACGGGCACGTGAACTAGTTGAAATTGATACTTCGAACCGATGTCGATCTTGTCGATTTTCAGTGGCCCAATTACGACCTGTTCAATCGAGTCGTTGGCCAAGAGTTTGTGACTGATCTTCTTCAAGTCCGTTTCAGCGACGTTTTTGAACCAGTACTTGCGCAGCGTTCGTACTTGCTCGACCGGCAAGCCAACATCGCGCAGTGCTCCCAAAGTACTTTGTGCAACCGGGTCCATGACGCCAGGCTTGGGCAAGACATGGACTTGCTGGTGAAAATCGCGTATCGGTGCAGCCAATCGCGCATCGCCCACTCGACCGACGTCAAATCGTTCCGTGATTGGATCCGCCAGCAGATCATTGGCAGCTCGTAACGCATGTGCTTCGCTCAAGTCGCCTTGCAGCAAAAAGCCCCGGGCCGAGGCAATGTGCAAATGCTGGTCGAGTCCGAGATCGCGAGCCTCCGCGGCCAATGACTGAGCTATCGTGTCGGGTTGGCCAGCGGCCGGATGTACATCAACTTCCCAAAGCGTCACGAGTTGCCTTCCCAGATTCCAAGAGTTTTTCTAATCGATCTCCATCGCCACTGCGTAGCGCGCTCAGCCACTGATCGATGGAGCATGCAAAGTTCTCCAATGCATGCTGTACTGGTACGCTGTTTTCTTCCAGAATTTGCCGCCACAATGAGGCACTACCTTGGGCAATGCGGGTCGTATCGCGCCAGCCTGTTCCAACCAAAGGTAACAGTTCGATGGGCGTTACCGCAGCCAATGCGGCTGCCACCACGTGCGGCAAATGACTTGTCCGTGCTAGTGCTTCGTCATGTTCGATTGGACTCATGCGGCTGGTTCGAGCACCGATAGATCGCCAAAACTCTTCGGTACGTTCGGCCAGTTGTCCGGGCGTTTTAGGCGTCGGTGTAACCACAACCAATTTATTTTCAAACAAGGTGGCTGATCCATGGCTGGCGCCACTCTTGTGACTGCCCGCCAGGGGATGCGAACCACAGAACATGCAACCTAGTCCAGCTTGCTCGACAGCTTGAACGATGGTCGCTTTGGTGCTGCCGACATCGGTAATCAGTCCGTCGCCGTGCATCACCGCCGCACATTGCGCGGCGGATTCAGCAACCAGTCGCACGGGAGTACACACCACTGCCAAGTCCGCATTCCGGGCAGCGCCTTGGATATCTGTCTCAACGCGATCCACAGCACCCAAGCCGATCGCTTCTTGAGGAAGCCGACCCGATCGACCGACTCCCACAATTTCTTTAGCCAAGCCGCGGGCGCGTAGCGCCATACCGATCGAGCCACCCAATAGTCCCACACCTACGATCACGACTCGATTGTACTGTGGCATATTGGACGACCAGTTGGCTAAGTCACTTAATTTCGCCAGCAACTGGCGATTTTTCTGCTATTTGCGTATAGCAGGATGTTTCATCGGCAACCAAGTGCCATTGTGCTGGCTGCTGGC
Organism: Planctomycetaceae bacterium; assembly: GCA_005798335.1. Taxonomy (GTDB): domain Bacteria; phylum Planctomycetota; class Planctomycetia; order Pirellulales; family Pirellulaceae; genus Aureliella. The sequence goes on from SYJV01000489.1 coordinate 17,335, forward strand.
GACACACTGCTGTATGAACAACATGCCTTCGACGCCATCGTAAACATTCGGGTAAATCGTGTTCTTGGTCTCAAAGGACTTGTTTTGGCTGCGCTCGATCATGGACTCGTAGGCGGCCGCGTATATGTTTGCAAATGCTTCGAAGAAAGCTTCCGGATGACCACTGGGGAGCCGACAAGCCGCGCGACCTGTGCTGGTCATATACGGCGCGTTTGGATCGCGAGTATACAAGCGATGCGGTTGGCCGTTCTGTCGCAGCACCATTACATTGGGCTCTTCCTGGCGCCACTGGATCGCCCCCTTTGTTCCGTCGATTTCGATGAACAAGTCGTTTTCGCGCCCATGGCTGATTTGCGATGCCGTAACCGTTCCCAGTCCGCCGTTTTCAAAGCGAATTATCGCCGTGCCATAGTCGTCAAGTTTGCGGCCGCCTTCGAAAGTCTTTAGGTGACAGGATATTTCTGCCGGCATTAGTCCGGTCATATAGCGAGCCAAATTATAGGCATGGGTCGCTATATCACCGAAACAACCAGCCGCACCGCTGCGCGAAGGATCGGTGCGCCAGGCCGCTTGTTTTTGGTCCGATGATTCCAAGCGAGTTCGCAGCCAGCCTTGAATATAGCACGATCGAATCGCCTGTATCTCGCCCAGTTCGCCCGCCAAGATCATCTCGCGTACTTGGCGCACCAGCGGATACCCGGTGTAGTTGTGTGTTAATGCGAACACGACCTTTGACTTTTCTACCGCGCTGGCCAGCTCTTCAGCTTGCTTCAAATCGAACGTCATCGGTTTGTCGCAAACGATGTTGAGACCAGCATCAACGGCCGCCTTGGCAATTTCAAAATGCGTATGGTTGGGAGTAGTAACGCTGACAAAGTCAACGCGCTGGTCCGCCGGCAGCGCCAGCTCTTTCTGAATCAACTCCTGATAAGATCCGTAAGCTCGCGAATTTGGGATGTCATAGTCGGGTGCAGATGCTTTGGCTCGTTCAGCATTGCTTGACAATGCGCCGGCGACAACTGTTGCTCGGTTATCGAGGCAAGCGGCGATTGAGTGCACTTTACCAATAAATGCCCCTTGCCCTCCCCCTACCAGACCCATGCGAAGTTTACGATTGAGTGGACCGTTGGTCATCGTTAAGCCCCCTGAAATACTAAAATGACGCTTGCGAAATGCGAAATTTTGGTGGATGTTCTACCACAACTCATACTTTGTTGGCAGTCACCCAAAACTAGAAGACATTCGCTGTTGATTCCGGCAGCGGACAATCGCTACTCTTATTTACCTGCAACCTATGCAGTACTCGTCGTTTTTCGCCCTATTTCGAAATCCAGCGACATCGCAGCAATTTTCTCACGGAGGTTGACCAGCATGGAAGCATCCCAAGTTCCTCAATTACGGAAACCAGTGCGCGGGGCAGTGCTTGGTTTTATCGCTGGAAATGCAGCCGCATTCCTTGTGATAGCAGCAATTGCCTGCGGATATTGGCTGGGATTGCAGGATCGATCCGACAAAAATATCGAGGTTTTGCAAGCGGCGACATCCGCAACCGGCACAAACATGGCAGTCGCGACTGGCGCGGTCAGCGACGATGCAGAAGGGATTTTCTTCCTCGATTTTCTTACGGGCGACCTGCAATGCTTGGTCTACTATCCACGTACGGGAGCCTTCGGAGCACGGTTTTACACAAATGTCCTGACGCAATTGCCTGGCGCTGGGAAGAATTCTCAGTACCTATTGGTCACCGGTGTTGCCTCCACGGGGCGGGCAGGGGTTGGTGGAGCCAAGCCTGGTAACAGTTTGGTGTATGTGACGGATACGATCAGCGGCAATTTCGCGGCTTATTCAATTCCGTGGGATCGCACCGCAGAAGGAAGTGCTCGTCCTCAGTCGGGTCCTCTGCTGTTTGTCGGAGGTGGTCCGGTTCGCAACTACCAAATTCGTTCTAACTCGGCGCCGGCCCAAATCAGCCTTCCACCACAAGGTGTGCTGGACGCAAAGAAAACCCCCGCAGACGCCAAGAAACCTGCCGATAAGCAAAAACCAGGTAGGGGCAAACAAGACAAGCCCAAACCAGCCGACAAGCCGCCAATAGAAGCGAACCAGTTGCCATAAAGGACACTAGCGGCCTGAAAGAAATCGTAACCCGAAGCGTTAGCGAGGCAAGTTCGAAGATCCTCGCTAACGCTTCGGGTTACGATTTCTTTCAGGCCAGCCCTTGGATAAACTTGGTTAAATCCAAGCGCAAGCAGCGCGGCGTTCCTGGGCTGCAAAGTTCCTGGGTTGCAAAAAAAATTTCTACATCCGCGCGAACTATTCTTCATGGCATATGTCTTAACACCAACTAAGGCGAGCGGCAGATGGGAATTTACCAAGGCCTAAGCGAATACAAGCCCGATGCGCAAGCGAGTGCGTCAATCCTGGCATACACTCGCTTGCTCTTCGGGCTTGTATTGGTAAGAAACTATCTGCCGCTCGCCTAAGAATTCACAAGAATTGACACGAGCATTTGTCATTTCTTGGTCGATAGCTTAGTATTGTGGAAGTTGATGTGGAAAAATCCAGATCAAACTTTGCCCAAACCGCACCGGCCAGATTCGAGAACGGCAAGATTTCGAATGGTTAGGTGTTCATGGGACTGGATTCTCAACGAATCCCCAGGCAGTGTAGTGTAATAAACCAGTATCTTTGTCTCTCTCGAATCACGCACTGATACTGCGTGAGGGAGGAAACCATGCGTAAGTCAGTCATCCTCAGCTCGATCTCCACCGTGATTTCCCGCGTGGCGGGTAGCGTGTCGGTCGCTGGCTTGACACTGCGCGGTTTCCTGGACCTCACGTTAATGCGTGAACCAATGGACCATTGGCAAGAACGAAATCCGTGGAGTATTGCGCTGAGCAATCCCAATACGGGACGGAAACGTCCCCTGTGGATATCGAAACTTGCTGTCTGTCCGGCCTATAGGGCACCAGCAGCTAGAGCCAGTTCGCGCGGGTAACCGTTTCGAACCGGATTAACCAACTGTCGGTACCGGAAAGTTGGCACGACCAACACTCCGGCCAGTTGGAACAAGCTGAGCAATTTGAGCACCTATCGAGAGTCGATGAAGTGAACTGTCGCGTTTCACGCGAGACAGTCCAGCTAAGCAATCCTGCCAAGCAGATTCATCTCTCTCCAGTCGGTTTACTCACCGCTCAAGGCATCCCCTGTTAACCGTCATACGCACGCAAGTGCGCTCGCCAGTTCCGCCGAGGTCCTGCGTCATCGCAAACCTGTTCAGCGGATCAGGTCGTCCGAGAGAGAATTCTTGTAACCATGAATCCAACATTGACCCTACCTCAGAATCTCGAATCCTCAACGATCGCTCAGCTTGTTCAGGCTGCTCAACTTGGAGATCGAGACGCCCAGGCAGAACTCTATCAGCGGTATCATGCATCGACAGTTGCCTTGGCATATCGTCAACTTGGTAACTGGGACGAGGCTGAGGAACTGGTGCAAGATGTGTTCATCCATGCCTTCGAGCGCCTGGTACAACTGCGAGTTGCCGAAGCGTTCGGCGGTTGGTTGCGGCAAATCGTACGGCGTATGGCCATAAATCGAGCCACGCGACGGCGCGTTGCAGTCAGCCTCGAGCAGGAAACGCTTGAGTCATTTCAGGGCGCTGAAAATTCGCCGCTCGATAATGTACTTGACAATGAACAACGACAGCAGGTTCAAGCTGGTCTCAATAAACTGGGAACGCTTGACAGAGCCACGCTGGAGGCGTTCTATATCGGTGGCCAGTCCTTGATTGAAATGGCCGAGAGCTTTGAAGCGCCAGTAGGCACGATCAAGCGCCGGCTGCACGTCGCCAGAAAGCGACTGGCTCGTGAAATGGAAGATCTGCAAGCGATCTGAGCGACAACTGACTTTGTCCGCCGCAAGTATTTTGGTTGGAGATACCATCAACTTGCGGCGGAGAGTCTTGGATGCTTGGAAGATCCACTACTCAAACGCAATGCCCGCCCATGAACATTCGGGACGAACTGTTCTTTAATGGTCCTCGCCGCGCGATTTCATTGCCAGGCACTGGATCTCGTTGGCACCTGCGGATGCGCTAATTCACGAGCGAGTCACCGGGAAATCGACTCTTCTAGAATCCCCCGGGGAATCTAGGTCGAAAAAGCTCGCTAAACACTGCTGCCGCGTTGAATTGATTGCCATTCGTAGTTACTCTAGCGTCCACGAAGATGCCGGTAAGAAGCGTTACGCCTTCAATTCCTCTTGCGCGAGAAATCTGGATCGAACATGAGTACACCCCAACTTTACGTTATTTCACAACGGAGACGCTCCACATGAGTCAAGCCAGCGTCCATGCGGCCACCGCAGAGAATCTTCACTCGACAGACCATGTTTTGTTTTGGGGATGCTTCATCGCCCTGATTACGACGGCGTTTGGTTTCATTGCTCGCATGTTCCTCATTGGCACATGGGAAGCTGAGTTTGGGCTCGACCCTGCTCAGTCAGGACGATTAGCGGGTATCGGTATTTGGCCTTTCGCTGTCAGTATTATTGGCTTCAGTCTACTGATTGACCGGATTGGCTACAAAGTGGCGATGGTCATTGCATTCCTTGGACACATTACCTGGGCGATCATGGGCGTCAGCGCCTACTTCATTTCGCAGAATGGCGACAAGAACACCGCTTTTCAACTGCTGTATTGGGGCAGCCTTGTTCTTGGGCTGGCGAACGGAACGGTAGAGGCTTTCATCAATCCGGTCGTTGCCACGATGTTCAGCAAGGAAAAAACGAAGTGGCTAAACATTCTTCACGCGGGCTGGCCGGGTGGATTGGTGGTCGCCGGAATGCTGACGATTTTTCTTGACCACCTTCCGTGGGGCGTCAAGGTCGGCTTGTTGGCGGCTCCAGCCATTGTTTATTTCGTAATGCTGATGCCGCTGAAATTTCCAGTCCAGGAACGCGAAGCGGCTGGCGTTTCTTACCGCGAAATGCTTGGGGAGTTCGGCACACTTGGTGCGATCATTGTTGGCACCCTTGTGTCACTGCAACTGATTGACTTTTTCGCGGTCAATGGCCAGACACCACAAACGTTGAAGATGCTGTTTGTGGGGATCGGTATCGCAATTGTGCTCGGTTTTGGACTCTATACCCAGGCGATGGGCCGGTTGCTGATGTTTGTGTTGGTACTTGTTATGATCCCGCTGGCTACAACGGAAATTGGCACAGACGGATGGATCACGAAAATTATGGAGGGCGTCGCCGAAGGGAAGTTCCACGCTGGATGGATTCTCGTTTACACTTCCGCGATCATGATGGTTTTGCGTTTCTTTGCCGGCCCAATTGTTCACAGTCTTTCACCGCTGGGTTTGCTTGCCATTAGCGCCTTTCTCGCCATTGTTGGTTTGACAATGCTGTCGAGTGCCGAAGGAACAATGATTTTTATCGCCGCGACACTATACGGATTCGGCAAGACCTTCTTCTGGCCAACCATGCTCGGTGTTGTTTCTGAGCAGACTCCGAAGGGCGGCGCTTTGACGCTGAACGCAATCAGCGGCATTGGAATGCTTGCCGTCGGAACCCTCGGCTTTCCCTACATTGGAACATTGCAGGCTGACAAGCAAATCCAGGCTGTTGTGACGAGTGAAGCCGCAAAATCCGTCCCTAATCTGGTGCAAGATGGGAAGCTATCCACAGTAACGGACAAGTCCATCTATGAAGTCATCAAGTACAAAGCAATTGATGACGCAAAATTGACCGAAGCTATCAAAGGTGTTCCTGAAGCCAGTCAGAAATCGGTTTCGGATTCCATTAAGTCGGCGATGAATAAGAGCAACCAAAAGGCTTTGGCGAACATGGCGATCTTTCCGGGCATCATGCTTGCCGCTTACATCGCCTTGATCTTTTATTTCAAGAGCAAAGGTGGTTACAAGGCGGTACACTTGGATTAGCCAAGCTTGACAGGGCACGGAGGTGCATTAGGTAGTCCCGTTCATGTTCTCACGAACAAAATTCTAAGAAAGCCGGGAGTGTCATGCCCGGCTGTCTTTTTTATTCTAGGAACGACCAAGTGGCAAGCTGTCGACACCGCTGTTCGTATTCGGCTACTTGATCTCGAAAATGGCTTCCACTTCCACTGCGGCGCCGGTCGGCAGCGCGGCGAATCCTAGGGCGCTGCGAGCGTGGTAGCCATCTCCTTCTTTACCAAATATCTCGTGCAGCAAGTCGGATGCTCCGTTGATCACTAGATGCTGATCGGTGAAATAGGGAGCGGAGTAGACGCAACCAAGTACTTTTAACACCCGCAAACCATCTAAAGTGCCGTGGACGTTATGTACGGACTTGAGAATCTTTGTCGCACATTCCTTTGCTGCTTGGTATCCTTGCTCGACTTTCAAGTCCGTTCCGAGGATTCCTTTTATGTCGCTGACGTGCCCCGAAGTGATCAACAAATTGCCACTCCGTACACATAGATTCAAGTATCCTTTGGCGATCGGCGCAAATTCGATACCAAGCTCTTTTGCTTTCAGTTCCGGACTCATGGCATGCTCCAATTGTAGGTGATTAATTGATCGAAAAAACATTTTTCGATCGTGGCAACTATCTCGGGACGGTAGTTTCCAGGTGGATACCTTCACTGGTCAAGGCTAGCGGTTCCACCCATCGGTGCTGAATCGACATCCACACTAACAGTCCCTTTTGCGCGTGCATACGATTTCCAGCTTGCTCAACAACGATACTCTGCGGACTGTCAATGATTTCGTCGGTGATTTCCTCGCCGCGTCGTGCTGGCAAACAATGCAGGACGCGAGCTTGCTGTGGTGCAAATCGCATCAGGTTGGCGTTGAGTTGGTATCCGACAAATGCGGCGCGCCGAATCGCGGATTCTTGTTCCTGGCCCATGCTCGTCCAGACATCTGTGTACACGAAATCAGTCCCCTTGAGCGCGACTCGCGGGTCGCTCGATTGGACAATATCCGCATGAGGATATCGCTCGACAATCTGGGCGATCCATTTTTCGTCCATCGAATAACCGCTGGGTCCCAGCAGTCGAAATCGCATGTTAACCATAGCACAGGCCAGAGCGAGTGAACGAGCGACGTTGTTGCCGTCACCCACAAACGTCAATTGCCGATCCTTCAGTGAACCCACGACCTCCTGCATCGTCATCAAGTCGGCCAGAGCCTGACAGGGATGAGCCATATCGGTCAGGCCATTGATGATTGGAATGCAATCGTGCTTGGCCAACTCCACCACCGAGCTGTGGGACTTGGCGCGGCAAACTACGAAATCAGCATACTGCGCGAGCACGCGCACAAAGTCGTCGGTCGACTCGCGGCTCTGCCACCCCACGTCTTGCCCGAGAAACATCGCAGCGCCGCCAAGCTGAATGATGCCGGCTTCGAAACTGACACGCGTGCGCAGGCTGGGCTTTTCGAAGAGCATCGCCAAAACGCGCTGCGCTAACCACGGCGGTCGCCGACCTGATGCCAGCAGTCGCTTAATTTGGCCACCGACCGATAGAATGTCAGCCAACTCTGACTGCGTAATTTCGAATAATGTAAGTAAATGCCGCACTGTGTTTCTCCTCGTGGTGGAGGGACTGATTCAACAGGTACTCGACCAGTGTTGGATCAGTATCTACCTTTCTGGCTAAGTATTACCGGCCAATTGTTCGGCTTGGGCAATCGCTCCAGCGCACTGCTGAATCGTATCGGCGAGGATCTCCATTCCTTGCTCAATCTGCCGGCCTTCAATGTTCATCGCCGGCAGCAGGCGCAGCACGTTTTGCTGAGTGCAGTTAACTAGCAAGCCGCGCTGCATACAACTGGCAACTACGGGAGCGCCATCAAATTCAAGCTCGATGCCGATCATCATGCCGGCTTGCCGGACCTCGCGGACCATTTCACAGTTTTGTTGCAATTGTTGGAGGTAGATGGCAAACCGGTTCGCGTTTTCGCGCGCCCGGTCCAGCAAACCATCTTGCTCGATAGTTTCGATCGTGGCGATTCCCGCAGCCGCCGCGATCGGATTTCCCCCGAAAGTGCTCGCATGCATTCCCGCGCGAAGACTGGGGGCGATTTCACGCCGTGCAATCATGGCGCCACCCGCGATTCCACCGCAAAGCGATTTGGCAAGCGTGATGATGTCGGGTTCGACGCCGAAATATTGGAAACCAAACCAATGCCCCGTGCGGCCACAACCCGTCTGCACTTCGTCGAAAATCAACAATAGATCGTGCTGGTTTGCCAACTGCCTC
>SYJV01000490.1 GCA_005798335.1 Planctomycetaceae bacterium
GGCGCAATGGTTTATCTACCTGTCCGGCACCGGCACGGTTGCGGATGTGGTGACCTGGGGCCTCGCAAATGCGGGTGATGTACCGGTGCCGGGCGACTAGTTCCGGGCCCGAGCTGATGTGAAAAGTTCTTGCATCCTCAACAATCGGCTCCCCCAGGCTCATGCGCATAAGATTTCGTGCAACGACCAATCCGGCGGCAGCCGCAATTTCGTTTAGGTGCTGGTTATGGCTTGGAATATCCGCAAACAGGGATTGTGTTTGATAGTGACTGATCGCGTGGCGCAGCAGTTCCGTCACTGCTTGCCGATCTCCGCAGCCAGGACCAATCTGCACCGCCAATCTGCCGGGCCGACTGGCGAGATAACCTACCGCCTGTCCCGTTCCATCTCGAGCGACCCACGGTTCTCTTTCCAAAAAGAGTTTCTGCAGCAGTTTATCGCGATTGGTTTGAGTTGCCTGACGATCGATGGTCAACAAGGACTGATCCAAATTGCCGACGGTTTCTTGGCGAATCGAAAATTGTTGATGAACGTCAAACTTGAATCGGGGAATTCCGCTCCAACGAGCCAATTCATACTGCGGACGAAATCCAAGTCGCTCGTATACTGGCCTTCCCAAGGGTGTTGCGTCCAGTCGGACGGTTCGAGATCCAGCTTTGCTCGCGTAATCTAGACCCGCTTGGACCAGGCTTCGTCCAATTCCCTGACCGCGCAACGATTGTTCTACCAGCACCAATGCTAGCCAAGCAACTGAGTCGAAAGTACAGCATACTGTAGTTCCAGCCGGTTGGTCGTGCCAAGTTGCCAACAAACAACCGCTTGGTTCCATCGATAACATCCGCAGCCAATCTGCGTCCAATTGATTCCATCCCGCTTGGACGCTTAACCCACGCGCAAAGGGCAGGTCCTGCGGCTCAAGACGGCCAACATGAATTGCTGCTGGGAGAATGTTTCGGTCGCTCATAATGATCTGGAGTACTCTTGAGAGGCCCAAGTTACCGCACAGAATAAAATCGCAGGTTACCACGAATTGCACAATTGGAGTAAGGCGAACGGCAGATTGGTTCTTACCAATACAAGCCCGAAGCGCAAGCGAGTGAGAGCCTGGATTGACGTGTGCTCTTTTAACGCGTGCTGGTTTAACGCACTCGCTTGCGCTTCGGGCTTGTATTGGTAAATTCCCATCTGCCGCCTGCCGCTCGCCTTAGTGTAAGCTAGGATGGACTTTCAATCGTTTCAAGCTGTAGATACATCGCATGGTCGCTCAATTGCCTGCACAAAATGTCTTGGCAAACTAGCAAAGCTTGTCCCACGGCAATGGAATCGGGCATAACGGGCAGCTCACTGTTCGGATTCGGCAATCTTCAGGAAATTGATGTCACCTACAACTCGCTCCACATCGCAGTTTTCATGGTCGTGGCAGACAAAGATCCTCGTGCACGTAGCGTGTTTGCTGGTGGCGCATTTTCTGCTGAGAATCTCTGGGAATCATTTAACGTTTGCGGGTTTGACCGTGGCGGACTTGCCTCTGCTGGTGGCCATTATCGGTGGCGGCCTACCACTGGTGTGGGAATTGCTGGGCAATTTGCGTCGCGGCGAATTTGGTGCGGATTTGTTGGCCGGGATTTCAATTCTTACGTCGTTGCTACTGGGTGAGTATATAGCCGGGACGATTGTGGTGATGATGCTTGCGGGCGGTCAAGCGATTGAGACCCACGCAGTAAATAATGCCTCGTCAGTGCTGAACTCGCTGGCCAAGCGCATGCCAAGCATCGCGCATCGATTGAATGCTTCGGGCGTCCAAGACGTGGAGCTCAATTCGATCGCACCGGGCGACTTGATATCGGTGTATCCGCATGAAACCTGTCCAGTGGATGGGAATGTGGAAGCTGGTCATGGTGCAATGGATGAGTCTTATCTGTCAGGCGAACCTTACCGTGTTCCCAAGTCAACTGGCTCGGCCGTGATGTCAGGTTCGATCAATGGTTCGTCTGCACTGACGATTCGGGTCAGCCGCAGCGCATCAGATTCACGATACGCCAAGATCATGCAAGTGATGCATCAGTCAGCTCAGCACCGACCGGCTATGCGCAGGCTGGGCGATACTCTTGGAGCTCTGTACACGCCGCTGGCGCTGGTGATTGCATTGACGGCTTGGGCGGCCAGCGGCGATGTGAATCGATTCTTGGCAGTGTTGGTAGTCGCCACACCTTGCCCTCTGTTGCTGGCGATTCCGATTGCGATCATCGGCACGATTTCTCTTGCTGCCAAGCGCAATATTATCGTCAAGGACCCGTCAGTATTGGAAATTCTCGACACCGTGCGCACGGCATTGTTCGACAAAACAGGCACGTTGACTTACGGCCAACCAGTGGTCAGCGAATTGCTCGTCCATGGTACACGGCCCGCCGCCGAATTGCTCGCGTTGGTTGCATCCGTAGAGCAATATTCCAAGCACCCGTTGAGCGGTGCGATTCGGCGTTACGCGGACTCGCTCGGCATCGCGCTGGCGCCTGTGGATCAGCTTGAAGAATTGCCCGGCCAAGGACTGGTCGGTTTCATCCGCGGTGCTAAAGTTTGGATCACCAGCCGAAAACTACTTGCCCAGCGCCTACCTAGCGAATATGCCTACGTTCCGACGCAAGGAGGAGGTCTGGAGTGTTTGGTCGCGATCGACGATCACTACGCCGGGTGCATTCGATTGCGCGACGAGATTCGTAGCGACAGTTCGGATTTCATCGGGCATTTGCGACCCAAACACGGAATCCACCGCTTGCTGCTGGTTTCCGGCGACCGGGAAGAGGAAGTGCAATATTTGGCCGAGCGCGTTGGCGGACTGGAACTGCACGCCAGCCAAAGTCCTGAAGACAAAGTCGCGTTGGTAATGCGCGAAGCCGCGCACGGGCCGACCATGTTTGTCGGAGACGGCATCAACGATGCTCCCGCTCTGGCCGCAGCGACTATTGGCGTAGCTTTTGGAAGCGGCAACGAAATTACGTCGGAAGCCGCGGATATCGTCGTTCTCGACAGTTCGCTTTCCCGCGTCGATGAACTACTGCATATCGGTCGCCGCATGCGCCGCATAGTTTTGGAGAGCGTTATCGGTGGCATGGGACTGAGCATTTGTGGTATGGGGTTCGCGTCGCTGGGTATGTTACCTCCAATCGCCGGTGCGATCCTTCAGGAAGCCATCGACGTCGCCGCAATTCTCAACGCGCTCCGAGCCGCCTTTCCTCCCAAATCACTGACCGACTTTAACCTAGAAAAATCGCAAAGCGTGGGATAAATCTGCTGGCTGGTCAACCGACTGCGCTCGCATTGGTGCGACGCTACTACACGAAGACCAGCTAGAATCTGATCCCACGTCGCAATATTGGTTGTTAGGGCAGGAATATTTAGATGGCTGGAGAGGAATTTAGGTTTCCAGCGCGTAGAATGGATGATCGTAGCTTTTCTTGACGCCTACAGAGGAACTGGCTCGGTGGAACCATTCATACAAGTTTGTACAGCTTGCCAGAGTCGCGTTCGGATACGCAATCACGGCATGATTGGGCAAGTCGTAAATTGTCCCAAGTGCGAATCAGCGATGACTATTGCCGGTCCACAAAAGATCCATATTGACGGCGCGCGTGGGTCGGTCGCCGATTCGCACGCGATGACGAAAGACGCCTTTCCGAATGTCGAACAATTTGAAAGCCTCGATTTTTCCAAGCCCGACGAGTCACCTGCCACCGCGATTCCCGGCCAGTCGTTGTTCGATGGCGAATTCACTGACGCCGAGCTGATGTTTCAAGTAGAAGAACTGGCAACCACGACTCCGCCACTTCGCCAGCCGGTCGCTTGGGCAACACCTGACAAACCTCTGTTACCATCGGAACAATGGACCAGTCCGACGACGACCCGACGACAGCAAGTCTTGATGATCACATTTATCGGGATGTTTAGTCTATTGGTTGCCATTGGCAGCTTCTATGCGTTTATCCGGTGGGTCTCGGTTCCCACCGCTGAGAAGCAGCCCGTCGCGAATTCTAGCGCGACGACAGATTCCAGCAACGATCAAACTAGCCCACAGGTTGTGAACGAATCATCAGAGAATTCTCAGTCCAGTACAACTCCATCGGAAACGAATTCCGATACTGCGCAGCCCACCACCGATGCTGATGCGACGGTACCCGATGTTACTGGAAACACTCCGCCGAATAAAACCGAATCCAAAACTGTTGTTCAGCCAGCGTTACCGAGCGAAGCCGAACAAAAACCAAGCCCAGATCCCCTCGCGACCAATCCTCCCGGTGGGTCGGCGACCGAAGCTACGAAGAATGTTGCGGTGAACTTGGGTGCGGGGAACTCCCAAAGTGACTTGGTGCTTTCATTGCCAGCCAGCCTCCAAGAAATTGCTGGAATTCTCGATGCAACCAAAACACCCGTGGTCGATGCCAGTATTCCACTAGCTCCTCCTCCCACAGCGAACGGCGATGCCGCAGCGGAACCGTTCGCTGAGACTCCGGACGCTGAACCACTTGCCGAGCCATCAGTGGCAGCGAAAGCTCTGCAAGTTGAAATCAGCGGAATCTCGATCGCCAGGCGGCCATTGTCCGAAGCCATCAACACAATCTCGCAATTAGCCAATCTACCAATCGCTGTCGACTTTGATTCCTTGACCGCGGCTAACGTAAATCGTGATCAGCACATCGAGTTGAAGGAAACGAATCGACCGGCCAGCGAGGTATTTGATGTAATGGCCAACGCGATCGGAGGTCACTTCGAACACCAAGATTCCTTAGGCGTCACACTGGTAGGTTCGGCCGAGCGAATGCAAGAGAACGTTGCCAAGTCGTTGGATCTTTCAGGGCTCGCACCCGAGACACAAATCACTTGGGCAAAAACCCTCGATTCTCTTTTTCCCGATAAAAAGGAAACTTGGCAGTTAGTCAATGGAAGCATTCAAACTGACGCGCCGGCGTTTAGTCGCCAATGGTTGCAGTTAGCGAACACCGTAACTCTGTGGAGACGATACGAACAGCGATCGGCGAGCGCTCCCGCTTTTCCATTTGCGGCAATCGAGAATGCGTTGGAGCTAGAAATAACGCACCACGCAAACGAACCCAAGCAGCTTTGGGTCACGTTAACTCAAGTGCTTCGCCAGGCAAAGTTGAAATGCTGGATCGATTGGCCCAGCATCGCGCGCGTGGGAGTTACTCCGCAAACGACTTGTGTAGTTTTGGCAAGCCATCGAAGTCTAAGAGAGATACTCGCCGAGGTACAACGCAGATATGATCTGGTTTTTGTGATCGAAGATCCACAGACCGTGGTCGTGACGACTCGCGATGGTCGTAGAGCCTATCTGAAGACTTATGTTTTTGACGCTGAAGGTCGTAATACGGACCAATGGAAGGAACAGTTAGAACTTGCCGAACCCAGCGAGCTGGCGGGGCTGCCACCCTTCCGTATTGGAATTTCACCCGATGGGAAATTTGCAATCGTGCGCTCAGCGCGCCTGGAGATTGGTTTGTAATTGGCCTAGGCGGAGTATCCTATTCGTATCGCCTGGTGGCATGGGATTGTGTATCACCAACATCGAGCACACTTGTGGCGTGGAAACAGGGAATACAACAATGAATAAGTACTTGATGTTGTCAGCTTTGTTGTCACTGTTATTCCATCTTGGCTGTTCATCCGAGGAAGGGCTTGGCAGAGTGGACGGCATTGTCAAACTGGACGAAAAACCACTGGCCAATGCATCTGTCGAGTTTACGCCGATCGACGGCAAAGGTTTGACCTCCTATGGTCGCACGGATAACAATGGAGCCTACTACATGATGGCGACCCGCAGTGACAAAGGCGCCGCAGTTGGCAAAAACAAAGTCAGAATTACGACCTACGAAGTACTCGATGATCATGGCAAGCTCACCACGGTACCGGAGCGAGTACCTACCCGATACAATCAATCCACAGAATTAGAAGCCGATGTGAAATCGGGTTCGAATGATTTTAATTTTGATTTGAAAACCGAAGGTGGCAGAATCGCGAACCGTCGTGAAAACCCATAACGCGCCAACGAAGTTATTCCCGTTCTATTTGAGAGGAAAATGTCATGCGTCGCGCAAGTGTGACGAGTGGGTTTACGCTAGTCGAGTTGCTGGTGGTGATCGCCATTATCGGTGTGCTGGTCGGATTGCTGCTGCCAGCGGTTCAGGCAGCGCGCGAGGCGGCGCGCCGAATGTCGTGCTCCAACAATCTCAAGCAGATTGCTTTATCGCTGCATAACTACAACGATACCTACGGCAAGTTTCCGTCCGGTCAGTACTTTTGCAAGACCGATCGAGTTTGTACGTCGGGTGATCGAGCAACGTGGTTGCAAGGTTGGAGCTGGTCAGCTTCCATTCTGCCCTTTATCGAACAAGGCAATTTAGCTGGGCAATTAAATTACGGCCTGGATCTTTATCACCCCGTGAACCTGCCGATGATTCGAACTCCCATGGCGATTTTTCAATGTCCATCGGACGCCACGCGCCGGCCAGACGTGCCGCCATCAGGTGTTACCAATGATCCACGTCGCATCGCTACAAGCAACTATTGTGGCAACGGTGGCTCGTTTTCGGAGAGCTTTCAGTCAAATCTAATTTCCGGTGCGAACGACCAGAACTGGACCAACGGAGTTCTGCGGCGCGATTCGAAGCACAAGTTTTCCGATATCAGCGATGGTACATCGAATACGATTCTAGTCGGCGAAGTAACCCACTATAATTTTACGTGGGATCCCACGATGTATGGTATGTGGGACCCGCCCTCCGGTACAGCCTGTTGTACATTGTCGATGGTCCGTCACGGCAACCAGCGTCTGAATCCCCCTCCCACTGCAACTCAAGTTGTTAAACGCGAAGGATTCCACAGCCTTCATACCGGCGGAGCTCAGTTCGCTTTTTGCGATGGCAGCGTGCGATTTATTTCGCAGAATATCGATTTCTCGAACCGACAACGAAACACTGCTACCCAAAACGATTTGTTCGATACCGCTCGAGGTGGCGCGGACTACGGCACCTACCAACGCCTGTTTTCACGAAATGATGGCTTGGTACTGGGTGACTTCTGAGCCAAACGTCAGAATGATCCTTACCAATAAAAGCCCGATGCGCAAGCGAGTGGATTATCCTGGCGCACTCGCTTGCGCGGCGGGTTAGCATTGGTAAGAATCATTTTGCCGCTCGCCTAAGCCCAATACCGTTCACCGAACGTGGGATAAGCTTCCAGCTTGTCAATATCTTGTGCAAGCAATGGCGAAACTCCGCTACAGGTGGACAAGCTGGAAGCTTATCCCACGTTCGCTGAACGGTATTGCGCTTAGGCCGGCGATCATGCGATATCATTCGAACGAAAGAGTCGTATTGCCAAGCCTGTTCGAAAACACCGCAAAATATTTTTTGTTCTGAATGGGAGGATCTTGGTGCTGACAATTTTCGCGCGAATGTTTGTAATCGTCATTCTGTTGTTGGCCCACGTCGCGATTGCCTCCGATAGCCGTCCCAATATATTGATCATCTATGCAGATGACTTGGGATACGGAGACGTGGCGTGTAATAATCTCGCTCGTGGCAAGATCAAAACGCCTCATCTGGATGCCCTGGCCTCAGCGGGCATGCGATTTACAGATGCTCATTCCAGCTCGGGTGTCTGCTCACCCTCCAGGTATGCTTTGCTTACCGGCCGCTACCACTGGCGAACCAGACTACAGCGTGGCATAGTTGGGACTTGGGGCAAACCATTAATTGCGGCAGATCGTTTAACCGTGGCTAGCTTACTCAAGCAACATGGATACACAACTGCCTGCATCGGAAAGTGGCATCTGGGTTGGGATTGGCCCATCGAAACTGGAAAGCAGCCGCCGCTGTTCAATGCCAAAAAGGGGCCGGACAATGCGCCGACTTCCGAACAATTGGCGGCGTGGCGGACCACTTTCTCGCAGCCGATTTCCGGCGGTCCCATCACGCGAGGATTTGATAAGTACTTTGGTACCGATGTCCCCAATTGGCCTCCCTTTTGTTTCATCGAGCAAGATCGAACGGTCGGAATTCCGACAGAATTTCTCCCGGCTCGCTTGCTGCAAGATAACCAGGCCAGTGTTCCAGGACCGGCGCTGAAGAATTGGAAATTGGAGCCGATCCTACCCGCGCTGTACCAACGTGCGACAGAATTCATCAAACAAGCTGCCACGGCACAGCAACCCTTCTTCGTCTATCTACCGCTGACAACTCCCCATACACCGTTGGCTGTCAACAGCAGTTGGGTCGGCAAAAGCGGTTTGAATGCGTTTGCCGATTTGGTGATGGAAACCGACAACGTAATTGGCCGAGTGTTGCAGTCGGTGGACGAACTGGGTTTGTCCGACAATACGCTGGTGATTTTCACCAGCGATAACGGCTGTGCACCCTATATCGGTGTTGAGCAACTCGAAGCTCACGGACATTTCCCCAGCGGACCATTGCGAGGATACAAATCGGATGCGTGGGAAGGAGGTCACCGCGTGCCTTTCATAATTCGCTGGCCAGGAAGGGTTTCAGCGAACTCCGTCTGCTCGCAACTTATCCACCAAGCCGACCTCATGGCAACCATCGCAGAAATTGTCGGAGCCACATTGCCTGCCAATGCTGGTGAAGATAGCCACGACATTGGGCCTTTGCTGCGTGGCCAAGACCGCCCCATTCGACAACACGCAATCAGTCAATCCAGCGGAGGATTGCTGGCGTTGCGCCAAGGCGATTGGAAAATGATCTTTGGTTCAGGCTCCGGTGGTTGGGGTAAAGGTGCCGATGCGATGCCCGCGCAACTCTACAATTTGTCCGTGGACATTTCAGAGTCGAAAAACTTGTACGCAAACAATCCCGAGCAAGTCCAGCAGATGACCGCTCTGATGGAGAAACTAGTCACGGACGGCCGGAGCACACCCGGTCCCCAGCAAGCCAATGATGTGCCCGTCGATTGGCGTCAGTTTATGAAATAGGCAGTGTTCAGTGTGAAACCCAAAGCAACTTCATTCTGCCGGGTCTCCAAACCTACGAATCCGAGGGAGACGTGACTCAATAAAGTGCCTTCTGGTCCATTTAGGAAGAAAAAGGTGTCAGCGACGAATGGCACTGTGGCCATTCGTGTCAGCGACGGTCTTAAGGAACAGTCTGCCCGCCACGGTCTTGCCGCCACTTGAATGCAGCACTTCTTGCAAGAAATCTTTGTCCTATGTTACCAAATCGGCTCCTGACCCCTTTTCTTTTCAATAGCCCGCTTTATCGCTGGGTTTTGATCTAGCTTCGTTTCGCGATTAATGCGAAATTCCCTTCCCTTACGCGGAAAGGAATCCAGCATGTCGCGACTA
>SYJV01000491.1 GCA_005798335.1 Planctomycetaceae bacterium
GCTGACGATGAGTTTGGTATTAGCGACTTGAGTGCCATGCCGAACCATTATTCGAACCAACCCTTCGGGTAGATTTCTCAGAACTCCTTTGCCAGTGCTGTCGCTACGAGTTGACTGGCGCCGCAGTGCGTAATTGTCGAGTGGCTCGATGGAAGCGCCAGGAATTGGTTGTCCGGAAGCATCGACAACCAACACGGGAATCGAGTTTCCTTTCGCCAATTGAGTCGTTCCAAAATCGAGCGCGGCAAAGTTCGTCATCAGGTCCTTTGGCTCTGTGTCTCTAGCGGCGAAGCCATCCTTGGTGAGCATGATCGCAAGTTGATTGGATGCGCGGCTGTATTCGTATATCGGCACATTCAATTTGAAATTCCCATCCGCTTGGGTTTCAGTAGATTCTGAGACTTCGGCGGAGCCAGCTTCCCTGCGACCCAACGATGCGCCGACGCGAACTCCGGGGATTGGCGTGTTTGAGGAATCGACGACGCGTCCCGTAACGACCTGAGTCGCCACAGGGGCTGTTGACTTTAGTTTGAACATCAATGACGGGACGCCATCCTTGACTGAAACTTTGGCGGACAATACACGGGCTTTCTTCCCAGCATGATCAACCATCTCGGTCGTGTTGGTTTTCACATTATTCGTAACCGAGACGACATGAGCATTGTCGAATCCGGGTTCGACAATTAATTCGGCCATAACGTTAACGATGCCAATAACCTGTGTGCCACTCGTTCCAACTTGGGTTAGCAGACCTAGTCCATTTTCGTCAATGCGACTGAAGGCGGAATCTGGGCTTTGCGACCAAGTGACATTCTCGCCTTTGATTAAAGCCGCCCGCTTGCTGGCGTCCGTTTCCTCCATGCTCGAAATTATTCGATGTTCAGCCGGCACACTCGTGAGGTCGCCGTCCGCTTTGATGAGCCAAACTGCTCCTTTCTTGGCAACGATATTCAATTCGGCTTCGGGCTTCGTGGGCGATGTGACTACAGTTTTTGATGCGTCATTGTGCGGCAGCCAATATCCTGGCTTCAACCAAGGAAACCAGAGTTGCACATCGCCCATCGGTACCTCGCGTCGGTAGCGTCCCGAAGAATCGGTTTTCGCCATGAGCATGCGTTTTTCGGGATCTTGTTCGTAGTGAACCAGAAAACCGATTTCAGCGTCCGCAATCGGATTGTTGGTACCCTCTTCCGTCACCAAACCGTGCACGAAGTACTTTTTGCTCGGCGCGCTTTGGGTTTCGAGCAACGCGATCGGTTCGTCCGCCGCGGATTGTTCGGTTCCAGGCTGACCAGAAGATGTCGTCCTCTCTGGCTCACTTTTCTGCGCCAATTGCGGTGGTTGTGGAGCATCGCTTAGGCCGCAACCGATCAATACAGCAATTACTGCGATAGCCAGCATAGATCGCTTCCATGTGCTGCGAGCGGGTTCGATAATTGCGCCAATGCGCCACGCAACGTTTGATTGCTTGCCAGCCATTTGAAGAAGCCCCAACCGATTCTCCGGGCGCGTGGCTAACTGTAGCAACAAATTACCATAAAGTTGCCTTCGGTCGTCTTTCCAATTTCGCGTAGTTGCAGCGTCAACCGCCAACTCGATTTCACGTCGTAACCAGCTCGATGCCAAGTACGCCACTGGGTTAAACCAGTGAATTACCGTTGCCAATCGGCTCAGTCCCAACAACAGCGCATCGAAGCGGCGAACGTGTTGTGCTTCGTGACGAATAACTACCGCCAGCTCGTCGTCCGTCAGTCGTCCAACCAAACTACGTGGAAACACGATGACGGGAGAAATAATACCAGCCGCGGCG
This sequence comes from Planctomycetaceae bacterium, assembly GCA_005798335.1. Taxonomy (GTDB): domain Bacteria; phylum Planctomycetota; class Planctomycetia; order Pirellulales; family Pirellulaceae; genus Aureliella. The sequence goes on from SYJV01000491.1 coordinate 1,811, forward strand.
GGGCCTATGTCTGCATCGACGACTAACAAGTGAATCCGGCTTCCTATTTCCTTCAATTCCCGGTCCAAAGTCAGTCCTTCTAGGCTTCGCAGATTTTCAAGCGGAATGCCATCGTTCAGCAACTGCCGAAGTTGGAAATGCGACCGAACCCAGCGGATCGCCAGCGCGAAAATTCCTATCAGCCAAACGCAGAGTAAGCTCGAAGCAATTACTGAAATAGACGAGCTAAACTCGCGTTCGAAAACTCCCGCGTAGCTTTCTTGCTCGAAAGGAATCACATCAGAGTCCGCGGAAACACTCTGGACGAGCGGCTTGGCAACCAACTCTGGCGAAGTTGTGTGTGCCAGCAGGTTTGTATCCGCAATAGCATTGAACGCACCGCTTCTCACATCCCGCTCAACACTTGCCCAACTTCCTGGGCTTACAAAATCGAAATACCCAGCACCGTGAAAGAGGCTGATCGCGCTGGTCGGCACGACCAGGATCAACAGCCTAAGCAAGGGTACCATCCACAAGATTACACGATACTTTGCGGCCATCCAATTTCGAGTTGTGCGTGTAATCGCCAGGACAAGGATCGCGAGCACAGTCGCTTGCCACGAGGCGTGCCACAGCAAAGTCAACAATTCAATAGAATCGAATGAAAAGTTCATTTGCGTTTACTCCGTCGAGATTTTGTGTTTGAAGATTCGACTTGGGAATTGATCGTTCCATCGCCCTTGATCGCCCTGCGTTTCTCGCCGCCTGTTACTTTCGCAGAGTCGGACATAGCATCGAGCTTCGCGCGGAGATCATCGACTTCCTCAGTCGAAAGGGGTTCGTGCTCCACGAAATGTGTGAGCAACGACGCAACATTTCCTGAAAAGAACCGCTGACTAAACGTGCTGGCAGCAGCGCGGACACACGACTTGCGAGATACCGCCGCACTGTACAGATACTGGCCATCAACGAGGCTCACCTTGACGGCCCCCTTGGCCACAAGGCGATTCAGCAGCGTCCGTATCGTTCGATGACTTCTGTTCCGTATCGGTTGCACACGACCAATGATCTCGCTGGGGAGTTGGTCGACTCTTGCCCAAACGGCTTCCATTACTTCCCATTCGGCATCGGTGATTTGCAATTCCATTCTCTTCGCCAAGACAGCCTCCGTTACTACAAGTGTGATATCTCAGACGTCCGAGTTTACTACTGCTGTAGTAACTTGTCAAGCATGATAACTGAACCGTCGAACCAAACGGGGCACTGGTACCCAGTTCTAAGGCGAGCGGAAATTGGTTCCCAGCCATCGTTGAGCTACGCTATAATGCCTGAGCTATTTCACTGAGTTTTAAACGGATTTCCGATGAATTGGTGACTGCTCACCGTCTGACCTGATTTGGACTTGCAGGATCTGTTGTCGAGGAAGCTAATATGAGCACCGTTGAGTTGGACGAGATTTATGGTGCCCAGTCGTCTGGGACACTGATGACGCCGGAGGAATTCGACACCGTAGAAGATTGGGACGAATTATTCGTTTATGAGTTAATCAACGGTGTGCTGGTCGTGAACCCACCACCCTCGGCAGCCGAACGCGGTCCGAACGAATTGTTGGGAAATCTATTATTCGTCTATAGGGCTCAGCATCCGCAGGGGCGATCGCTCGACTATACGCTGCCTGAGAACACTATCCCATCCAGCCAGAATCGTCGCCGCGCAAGACAAGCGGTCGGCCGCGATACTTGCAGTTCTTGCCCCTCCACGGTCAACCAAAAAGACTGCTGAGCAACTTGGAAGTGCATTGGAAACTGCACTTGATGCTGCCTCGAGCAAGGATCACGAATGACCGAAAATCTTTGGCCGCCAAAGGATGGTCGTGCATACGTTCACAGCGAGGCCTTTGGCGAACTTGTTGTTCATGAACTCAATCGCCTCTCAAAGACGCATCCACGACTAGATCTTGCAGATGCGGCAGCAATTGTGTTTCATTGGTTTAATTCAAAACTTAATGCGAACCGTAATTTCATTAGTAGAAAGAGATTTCCCACGGTTAGCGGTTTTCGTGCGTACGTTCGCCAGATGCTCTACAATGCTGGGATGTATGCGATTCGACTTCGAAGCAAAAACCAAGATCTGACCGAGGTACCCGAGTCAGAAGCTGTTGTAGATTCGCCATCTGCCTCTCTTCAGGCAAAAAAGGAACTCCTCAAGCTCGTTGACTTGCTAGAGGAGCCTCACAAATCCATTTTCACGCGGTTCTTTTTGGATGAAGAGGAACTCTATTTGATCGCAACTGCTCTCGATATCACAGAGGACAATGCACATACGATTTACGAAGAAGCCGTCGATCGAATACGTGGAGCTGCACGGAAATCATTGCAGAACTAGGTCTTTCTTTATTGCAAATAGTTCGTTGAGTGTTTTGACACGCCGCAAAAAGATTGGTTCTTCACGATGCCTTTCAACAAACTCCTTGACTTCCTTCGCGTTTGCATCTCGATACTTGTGCAGTAAATTGGTGTACGTGATTATTAGGGGTTCGGGTGGTTTCGTATGGGACATGGCTTTGCTCCTTAGATTGTGGTTGAGTTCATTCCTCTATAACTAAGTGCAATGCTTCTTCTTGAACGCATGTCGTGTTCTCTACAAACCATTTCCAGCAAAGTACTTATGGATTTCGGATTTTTTTCCGCCGACATTTATTGCGACAAATTCGCCGGCCGGCAGAACATTGGGTAAGGACGGCCATTGCTGACCACCCTCACACCACGAGAGCAAGCGGGTTCGCACTAGGCGGTCCCGCGAGGAGAAGCTAGTACTACAGCGCGATTTGATAGGATCGTCGCCTTTCGCTCCGCGAAAGGTTCCTTTTGCGGAGCAAAAGGCGACTACGGCGCGCTGTAGTACTAGTTAGTACCAGAGTTGCGTTAATGACAATCAGCCTTGTTGCTCAAGCCACGCGTTGGGCGTCGCGCAACGCAAGGCAGGTGTGCGTGACATCGCCATATCGTAATTCACGCCCAGCGCCACTAAATTCTTCACCTTGGTGCGAGGATGACGTCACTCCTTCAGTAGCACATCCGTACACGGCGGCGAATCCAGCCGTCCAGGTCAGCCAAGCCATCGAGGTGACGAGTCAGACCGAAGTAACCTATCGCGATCTCTAAGTAAAAAAAATTTCAATTGTCTTCCAATAATCTTTGGTCAACTTGCGAACTGACTTCTGTGGCAAGCAATGCCGGTTCTTGGCAGTGCCAGTCCTTTTGGGTGGCAGCGGGAAGCTTGCAACATGTGCAAATCACAGAAGATGGATTCTGCTGCTGGGAAGGCGGCGATTCATCGCGGCCAATTTTTGCGTCGGAGGACAGAAACATGCTTAAGAAACTAATGTTGACGGGTTTGATTGCAGCCGGTGGCGCTTTGGCTGTCGGTGGCACAGCGGGGTGGAGTTACTTGCGCACCGGGTATCGCGAAGCTAGCGAAACTGTTCGCAGCAGCGTGCCAATCGAATGGGAGATCAAACGAGCGCGACAAATGATCGACGATCTCAAGCCAGAAATCGCTAAAAGCATGCAGGTCGTGGCTCGTGAGGAAGTCGGCGTTCAACGGTTGAGTGAAGAGATTGACGTCAAGCAGGAGCTTTTGTCGCGAGCTCGACAGGACATTTTGCGATTGAAGAGTGATTTGGAAAGCGGATCGGTAAAGTTCGTGTATGCCGGTCGCAAATACTCTGTGGATCAAGTTCGCGATGATCTATCGGCTCGCTTCAAGCAGTTTCAAGTGCACGAGAACACGACAGACAAACTTAACCAAGTGCTTGCCGCGCGTGAGAAAAATTTGGACGCCGCTCGCCGCAAGTTAGATGAGATGATCCAAAAGAAGAAACAGCTTGAAATCGACGTCGAGAATTTACAGGCTCGCCTGACGATGGTCGAAGTTGCCCAGACGGCCAGCCCCGTGGCGCTAGACGATAGCCACCTCAGCCATACCAAGGACTTGTTGGACAGCATTCGTGCTCGGATTGACGTGGCCGAGAAAATGGTAGCCAATGAGAGCATCTTGGAAGGTGGAATTATGCTGGAAGAAGCTGCTTCGCCAGAGTTGTTGAACGAGATTTCCGACTACTTTGGTGAAGGACGAGCCGAAGTTGAGTCGCTGGCCAATTCGATCGACTGACCGATGGCAAGCGCAGCCTGCGTTGGAGAAGTCGGGCCAGTCGTAAAGTGATTTGCAAACTTCAATTGGGACGCTGTTACACCACAACCCGCGTGTGACAGCGTCCTTGGCGCGTTAGGATAGTCAGGTGGTTGAGCGGAGATCAAGGAGTTTGTGGATGGTTCGCAACGCGGAACTGGCGCACACAACTGCGATGCCGGGAGTCAAGCAAATTGTGAATCTTCTCGACGATAGCACGGCGGGGCGACGCCATCAAATCATGTGGATTGATGGAGTAGGAGGATTTTTGCTGTGCCATCAGGACGATGTGATGATCGGACAAGCGACCTCGGTTCCGACCGCCGACCTGTTAATCATGGGTGATCTGTCACGGCAAGCAATCGCGATTCGCCGCACCGGTAGCGACTACCTGTTGCAACCCTATCAAGAGACTCGAATCGAAGACGTAAAAACCAATCGGCCGCAGTTGCTCCGCCACTGCCAAACAATCGCAGTAGGCACCAGCGTCCGATTACGATTTTCCAAGCCGAGTCCGCTCAGTTCTACCGCTCGATTAGATCTGGTCAGCCATCATCGCTGGAAACCAGCCGTTGACGGCGTCTTGTTGCTGGCCGACTCGTGTATTTTTGGTCCTCGATCGCCAAGTCAAGTGCAATGCCCACACTGGCAAAGCGAATTATTACTGTACAAACTCAACGGCCAATGGTGCTTTCGAACCGCATCCGAAACGCTCGTCGATGGTCGGGTTGCAAAAAGCCCGTTTCCGTTGGTACCTGGAATGCGTGCCTCGGGTGTGGATTTTTCGTTTAGCATCGAAGTCAATAGCTAGCATTGATTTAGGCAGTTTCTGCCACCAAGCGCCTCAACGGATGTACTTTTGTGCCTAACCAAATGCTCACGTGCGGGAACGCTAATTGCCTCAACCGGGTGAATTAGTTCGAATTCTGCTACACGCTCCATCGGAGTTCAAGTCTGCTATGATCCAGTTATTGAATCCTCTGAAGCTCCAACCCAAAGGAATTCCTGCATCCCCTGCGCCGTTTTCCGAACAGGCTAGAACCATGAAATTCACATATGGTACCGGCGAACGTCCGCTCGCAGGATACTCGATCAAACGCGGTGTTGGAATTGGTGGCTTTGGCGAAGTCTACTTCGCCCTAAATGATGCGGGCAAGGAGGTTGCGCTGAAGAGAATTCAACGCAATCTAGATGTTGAAGTACGCGGTGTCCGCCAGTGTCTGAATCTCAAACATCCTAATTTGATAGCACTGTTTGATATTCAGTTTGACGCTCACGAGCAAGGCTGGATCGTCATGGAGTACGTTTCGGGCAGCAACTTGCGAGATCTGCTCGAACGCTATCCGACAGGGCTGCCCATGGATCAACTGTGCCATTGGTTTGGCCAGATCGTCGCCGGGGTCACCTATCTGCACGATCATGGTGTAGTTCATCGCGACCTCAAGCCGGCTAATGTGTTTGAAGACCAAGGTATTGTAAAAATCGGCGATTATGGATTGTCCAAATATATTTCTTGTTCGCGGCGCGGAGGCCAAACAGAAAGCGTTGGGACGTTCCACTACATGGCACCTGAAATTGGCAAAGGGGAATATGGCAAGGAAATTGATGTCTATGCCCTCGGCATCATGTTGTATGAAATGGCGACCGGCAATGTGCCATTTGATGGGGAAAGCACTCAAGAAATCGTGATGAAACACTTGACGGCAGATCCCGATCTGTCGCGAGTTTCGTGGCCAGTTCGTGAGGTCGTCGCGCGAGCTTTGCAGAAAGACCCAACGGCGAGATACCGAGATGCGCGCGAGATGGTTCGCCCGCTGGGATTAGAAATTGACCAGCGATACATGGTCACAACCACATCGAATTCCAACTTGCCGCCGGTCGTCAGCCCAGTTGCTGCGGTAGCCAACGGCCCAAGTCCACTCAACGCTGCTGCAGTTGCCGCGTTACAAGGAAATCATCACGCAGCCGGTTCCGAGAAAATTACTGGCGAGCAAGAATCGTTGCATTATGAGGAACCAATCGCAGAGGCATTGAGATCGAGCTGGACCAGAGTGGCTCAGTGGTGGCGTGAAATGCCGTTACATCCAGGCTCGCGAGCCATGCTTGTTGCCATCGGGATCATTGCCTTGGTACTAAAGTCGGCAGTGCTAATTCAAATATTTGTTACTGGACTGATGATCTATGTTCCCTACTACATAGTCTGGTGTTTTGTCAGCTCGTCGCGCTCTGGTCGAGCGGCGACTCCAACAGTCAAGCCAGGTGTCCACAAACAAATGGCTCGTCCATTCGTTGCCCCACAGCAGGCGCAGGTAGCGCGCCCCGTGTCAGCTCCCGTTGCCCCGAAGGCGCCATTCAAGCCACTTTCGGTGCGCCAATGGAAGGCGGCAAAACGCCGCCAGCTTGGTTTAGTAAGTACGACGAATTCGCTCGCAGATGTAACAGGTGGCTGGTTTACGTCGTCGATTGTGCTGGCCGTATTCTGCTCGTTAGTCGCAGTTTTTCAAATTGGAACTGGGCACGCCGGCCAGGCACAGTTAATTTCCATCGCTTGGACGGCGATCGTGTCGATGATCTGTGCGTGGAGCGTAATTGCACTAGGCAAGCGCTGGCAGTCCAGCGAAGGCGACTGGGCGGTGCGTAGCTTTATTCAAGTGACCGTAGGTCTGGGAATCGGTTGGTTGGCTTACGTTTTATCCGACTTCCTGGCAGTCGGATGGTCGTCTAGTTCCGGGCCGGAGTGGCAATCTCAATTCGCCAGCGAGAGTGCCCCCACGCGGCGATGGCCAGGTTTTTTTGATGCTCAAGGCCAGCCGTTGCTGCCGGCGTTTTTGGCTTACTTTCCGCTGATGATGGGACTGGTTCATTGGTGGAAGCAAGTCGATCCACTACGTAGAACGCAGTTCAGTTTGTTGAGTGTAATTTGGTCGGTAATCGCGGCGTGGCTCGTCCATTTGCTCATCCCGTTTCCATTGCCTTGGGGCGCGGTGGTTGCGGCGGGTACATCCGTTGCAGTACAGCTTGCAAGCCCCTGGCTCGATCCAGAGGAACGTCATCAACTCGATCCAGCTCGATCTATCGGTTGACCATCAAGGAACAGTGATATGTTGGATGCCAAAATTGTGACTACAAGTGAAACGAAGGCACGACCTCAGCTAGTGATTCCCGCTATCTTAGCGGCGTGCGTCCTGTTTGCAGATCGTCCGCTGGTGATGATCGTGATCGCGCAAGATAAGTCGTCTGGCAAATCAGCCGGCGAGATCGATGCATCCGCTTTTGACTCTCTAGATCCATTTGAAACCACGCTGTTAAGCGACAGTCAAGCGACCATCCAGCCACCCGACCAGACTTTGAAAGCAAATTCCGGCATAAAAGCCCAAATGCAAAAATCGCCTGCGGAAAACTTATCTGCAAAGGATACGGAACATCCGCTCTCTGTAAAACCGGGGACCGACTTCTTGCTGCCCAAAGATAGACCTGCGTGGGTCGGTAATTCACCGGATTTCACGCAGAAACACCATCGTTTCAATGTTTGTTCAAATCCTGAACGTACCAGCCAAGCTACCGAACAGTCGCTGGATATTGCATTGGTGATGGCGGTCCGCGAGTACATCAACGAACGTGTCTTGAACCAGCCGGATGCGGCCGGTGCTCTGCCGATTTCCGCCAAGTACATTCGACAAAACCTGATCGATGATCCAGCCGGCTATTTGGCGACGGCCACTGGTATCGATGGCAAGTCCTATCAGAAATGGGTACAAGTATCCATTAGCCCGGACCAGCGCGAGCAGTTCCATACATGGCACACCGAAGCGATCCAGCGTGGGCGTGTCACGCAACTGGGGCTGGCGATTTTGATTTTGGTCACGGGCTCCGGAGGCGCACATTTGCTGTTTGCACGCCGCGCGCGTCGCACGGAACGCTTGGCAAGCCCGCCTCCCATTCCGCCGGTATTAACCAACAAGATCGTCAAGAAGCGAGGTTTCTTTCACAAAGCTGCGGTGTTGTTGTGCTTTGCAGGAATCGGATCTGCAGTGTCATTGCCATTGATTGCCCGCGCACGCCAGCCTCGCAAGATACAAGGCAAGCACCAGATCTTGGTCAACAGTTACGAAAAGACACATCATGACCTTGCCGTCGGACGCTGATCAGATTCTGGTGGATCGAATCAGCCAGGGGGAAGCGGACGCATGGCAAGATTTGATCTCACGATACGAGGGTCGTTTACTGGCGTTCGTTGAGAGCCGGTTGCGCAATCGTGCTAGCAGCGAAGATATCGTCCAGGAGACATTCGTGGGTTTTCTCAACAGCCTGCCCAATTACGATCGTCGCCGGCCGCTAGAGAGTTATTTGTTTTCGATTTGTGCTTACAAGTTGACCGATCATCTACGGCGTGAAGGACGCCGACCAACGATCACGCTCAGTCCTGGCGTCGAATCGTCAAAAACTCCTTGGGAAATTCGTTCAGAAAAGGCCAGGCCTGCCAGCAGCATTGTTCGCAGCGTCGAGCGCAAGAACTTGGAAGAGAGCGCGCTAGTCGAGGCGCTGCGCGAACAAATTGACAAATGGCAGCAACGCGGCGACTGGATGAAGTTGAAATGTATCGAACTGCTGTTCGTGCTTGGCATGGGAAATAAAGAAGTCGCCGAGCAGTTGGGCATTTCAGAGCAACAAGTGGCCAATTTCAAGTTTGATTTCTTGGCTCGCACCAAGACGCTCATCGGCCGTCAAACAATCGATGGAGAGACACTTCCTGAACTGCTTTGATCAATCGTCCATCGCGCCAACGATATTCGTGAGCTGACGTGGGATAAGTTTGCGGTTTGCCACCTATTCTCCATACCCATGACAAGCCGGAAGTTTATCCCGCGTCACATAATCACGCCGAGTACTAAGGCGAGCGGCAGATCGGAATTTACCAATACAAGCCCGACGCGCAAGATGTAACGATGAATAGCAAGAGCGTTGTGCGTCATGACGCGGAATTTTTTTTGAAATTTTTTTGTGGTTTGATTATGTTAACGTGAGTACGTAGGTGCCCGGCGCCGAATGGTCGGGTGAATTTTA
>SYJV01000492.1 GCA_005798335.1 Planctomycetaceae bacterium
ATCGCTCGAGAAATAAGTGTCAGGTACCTATTGTGAGAAACTCGCCCTTCGGGTGCTGCGCACAAAAGGTACCAGACACTTATCTCTCGGCTACGAGCATTGCAAGCGGCTTGTTAGGCGAGCGGCAGAAGGGAATTTACCAATACAAGCCCGAAGCGCAAGCGAGTGAGAGCCTGGATTGACTCGTGCGTGGTTTCGGCACTCGCTTGCGCTGCGGGCTTGTATTGGTAAATTCCTATCTGCCGCTCGCCGTAATAGAATCGAAATGGAAAATCGTCGAGCACGTCCATGCGCAGCGAGATTGCACAATTTCTTCGCTACTTGGCTAACGAAAGAAACTCGTCGGAGTTGACGGTAAAGTCCTATCGCGAAGACTTGATGGATTTAGCCGGTTACCTCGAAGGGGAACTTGGAGGCGATAGCGAGCTCGATCAAATTACGCCTCGCGACCTACGGGGATACGTTGCCGCGTTGCACGAGGCCGGATACGCGAGGGTGAGCATTTCGCGAAAGCTAGCGTCGCTTCGCAGTCTATATCGTTTCGCTCAGCGGCGTCAGCTTGCACAGACCAATCCCGCCAAGCCTCTACGAAATCCGCGCGGACAGAGAAAGCTACCTCATTTTCTCACTAGCGATGAAGTATTGCGACTGCTCGAATCGCCACCAAGAACCGACAAGATGGCGGCTCGCGACCAGGCAATCTTCGAGACAATGTACTCGGCTGGACTGCGTGTCAGCGAGCTCGTCGGGCTGAACGAAGGTGATCTCGATTTCGAGCAAGGTATCGTGCGTGTTCGAGGCAAAGGGCGCAAGGAACGCTTGAGCCCACTTGGCACTTATGCGGTTGATGCACTGCGAAGTTATATGCCTAAACGCATCGTTTCTCCAAAGGAGCCTCAAGGTAGAGAGGCTCCAGTGTTCGTCAATAGATTCGGTGGGCGATTAACAACGCGCAGTGTCGCGCGCATGTTGGAAAAGTACATCAAGCAAACCGGTCTCGATAGTCGCACCACGCCTCACACCCTGCGCCACAGTTTCGCGACTCATTTGCTCGACCGCGGCGCCGACATTCGCAGCGTGCAAGAACTGCTCGGTCACAAGAGCTTGGTGACCACGCAAATCTACACCCACCTATCCACAGCGAATCTCAAAGAAGTTTACCTACGAGCTCACCCGCGCGCGAAACTCTAATTCTGTTGCCTTAGCGGCGGCGCGTTCAAAATTCGAAATTGGCGGGCGTGGAATATTGAGCTGTCGACACAGAAAAATGCCGGCAATTCTGAATTTTGAACCCTCGCGCCCCAAAGCTAAGTGACTTTTCACAAATTAGCGTTCTCCATTAGGTTGTGATTTTTGCAGTTCGGGATTAGGATTTTAGGTAATAGTCTCTTCTTGTGGATCAATTCTGGATCGAGCGCAATGTGTGGTGTAATTCGGTTGGTGGGCTGTGCAGTGTGCTGGTTCGCGATGAGCGAATCATGCTGGGCAGGTGTGGTCTACTCGGAATCGGTCAATGGTTCATTGTCGTCCAACAGCAACAATCCGACCAACCTGGGCATCTTCACGCTAGGCGTGAATTCCGTTTCCGGCAGTGTCAGTTTCATCGGGCCAGGAGGCTCCAACGATACCGCAGACATTTTTTCCTTTCGGATCGAACCGGGACAAGTGCTTCAGTCCATCATCCTATCCAGTTATTCGAGCCGACGTACAGTTGACGGTGGTACCGAGCCAGCGCCCGGAAATATGTTCTTGGCGATCGATGACAGCGCAACCTTTGGCTATACCAAGGAAGAGATCAATGCAGGTGCACCTCCCGATTTATCGAGAATTCTGGGTGGCAGTTTAGTTGGTGACACAAACCCCAATCGCGTGGGAACCAATATCCTCTCGGTGTTGGCCAGCAGCGCGACCAACAACACTTTTCCGCCTCGCAGTTTCGTTACGCCACTTTCGTCTGGTGCCTATTCGATTTACATTCAGGAAACTGGCCCATTGTCAACGTACAGCCTGACGTTCAATGTAGCCGCAGTCCCAGAGCCATCGTCGATGTTGCTGTTCGGTGCGTCCGCGATAGCATTTCCTCTGGCGAGATTGCGCCGGTTTTGTCGTAGCCGTGTTCGCGCCTCGCGCGAGTGATATTGCAACTTCACTTTCGCACAAGCGAACTTGGCAACCGTCTTATATCCAGCTCGGCGAGTAGCATAGTTTTCGCGCATGGCAGATCCCTCGGTTCGAGATAGCAGTGAGCGCGTGGTCGGCAGATTAGCTCCATCGCCAACCGGGGCGCTGCATCTTGGTAATGCGCGTACTTTTCTGTTGGCTTGGTTAAGCATTCGGAAGCAAGGGGGCGCGTTAATTCTACGCATGGAAGACATCGATTCTCCACGCGTTAAACCTTGGGCGCGACAAGCAACTCTCCAAGATCTTCGCTGGTTGGGTTTAGATTGGGACTACGGACCAGACGTTGGTGGACCTCATCAACCCTACACGCAGACCGAACGAGCGGAAGTTTACCTGCAGATTTTGAATGACCTTGTAACACGAGATTGGGTATATCCTTGCATATGCTCAAGGTCTGAGATCGCCTTGTGCGCCAGTGCCCCGCATGAGTCTGCCGATGGTCCCATCTATCCCGGCACTTGTCGCCACCGATCGAGTCGCGATGCACAGACTCTTGGTACAGACCAATTCGCGTGGCGTTGGCGAACCGATGATCGGCCGATCCGGGTGCATGATCAAGTGCATGGAATAATCGACCGCAGTGTCGCTCGTGAGCTGGGTGACTTTGTGGTCGCGCGCAGCAATGGTTGGCCCGCATATCAACTGGCGGTGGTGGTCGACGACTTTTTAATGCAAGTCACAGAAGTCGTACGCGGCGACGATTTGTTGTCCAGCACTTTTCGACAAGCCGACCTACTGCGCCGCATGGATTGGCCTCAGCCAAGCTATGCGCACGTGCCACTGATCGTCGGGCCTGACGGTCGCCGCCTTGCCAAGCGGCATGGCGATACTCGGTTGACTTATTTTCGTGAACGAAAAATCTCGAACCTAGCCATGGTCGGATATTTGGCATGGACTTGCGGTCTGCTCGAATCGCCACAGCCGATTCGACCAAATGACTTGCTCGCAGCGCTCGACTGGAATCGGCTGACCAAAAGCCCAACCATTTTTGATCTTCAGCGCGATTTTTCGGTATTAGAGTCCATCTCGCGCTGAACGATTTCCCACCAGCGGACTGGCGCGAGTCACGTTGATTTCAAATCCGACCTGACAACAGCTCCGTTGACTGCGGTTGTTCTTGCCCGTTTCACCATGGGGATTCAGCGTGCTTGTTAACTGTGGCGCCTTCGATCTCGATTTTGAAGCCGTCGTCTAACAATGACGCGCAATAGGGCCCGAGAAGCTCGCGATAGTCCGGACACAGGGCGAGTAGATACTTGCGTGCTTTTGATTCGGACTCAGACAGGCCGACTCGGAGCCAAGGTATTCCAAGCGTCCCATGATTACTTAGGGACGATCGGAAAGTTGGGCAGATACCAACCTCAAATCCCTGCTGCTGTAATCTTATGACAAAGCCTGTTCGATTCGCTGAATGAGAGCTTTTTCGTTGGAACTGATACTGGCCACGCCAAGGAATCCGCCGGCTGCTTCGGCAACTTCGCGAACTTGTTGGGACACTTCGCGCTGGAGTTGCGCTTTCAGATCGCCAGTAAGCGACCCAGACAATGATCGAGCGTATTCCACCCACGTTTCAAACAGCTCGTTGGATGGGCGGTTCTGTAACCATCCGGCCAGCAGCTTGCCGGCAGGTTCGCTTTCTTCGATTCCCGACTTTTTCGCAGCCTGCAATACGGCAGTGCGCTCGTTATCGTCCAATCGTTCATCGGCCCACGCGACCGCAACCAAAGGCACTAGGCGAAAAGCAGAAAGGGTCTCTACAGAGATTTTCTTGGATGCGATTGCGCTTGCAAGAGCATCATCTTTGATACCCGTGACACGTTTGATGGCATCCGCTCGTTCGGTGACTTCCATCTTCGCGCGCAGGTTTTCGACCAGTTTCTGATCAACCTCGCTGAAGAATCGTTCTTCCATTTTGAACCATTGATTGGGAGAAGTATCTGACATCGCAATACCTTGTCACTACATAGAAGCCGGGACGAAGCGGATAGTTGACCCGCTGCTGGTCAGAAAAGAACCTGCCTGCAACGCCAAATGTATCATATGCAGGTTGCAGGGCATGACAACCGGGGTACAGCATCAACCGTTTGCGATGAATTGACGAAATCGGAATGCGAGGTCGCGTTTTTGCGAGTTGTTGGAACTGAACGAAACGCCAACGAGAATTACACGATTACGGATTGCCCGTCGAAATGAATGCAGAATGTTGCTGCATAAGCTGAGCATGTCGCGCCTGAATCTGCCGGTACAGTTGGCTCATGCGTGCTTTTGTTTGAGCTAACTGGGAATTGGCTGCTTTGACTCCATCTTGGACTGCGGCAAGCTCGACTTGGTGTTGGGCGAGATCGCCTTCAATTAGTTGTTTTTCCATTTGCAAAGCGCTAGTCATTTGCTGATCAATCTTGTTGGATTCATTTAGTACTTCGCTGTCTCGCTGATAGAGAGCGATTTCCGATGTTAGCGAAGTGCGACGAATTTCCAGTTGCCCGATGGCACGCTCATATGCGATCAAAGGCCGCACGAATACTTGTTGAACCAGATCTGCAAATTGCCTATCGATCAGATCCTTGGCAGCGCCAGCAGTGAGCAACAGCATCGCTTTTTCGGGCAATTTTGCCGACTCACCTCGTTTGATTCTCGGGTCAATACTACGGCCCGTTACATCGAAATAACCGCCGATTGTGGCATTTGCAATATCGGGACTATCGACGTCAATTTCGAATGGCTTTTTGAGGCTGACTTGCGTCCAAGGTTCTGAGTCATTACTCTTGGCTCGCTGACCATCTCGCAAATAACCGTCGATGATCTTTGCTCGCCTGCCGGTGTCTTCTGGAATGTTGGCAAACAATTTTTCGATCGTATCTTTGTCCATTCTGCCAAACTGCATATCATCCGTTGGCTTCGAGCCAGGAGCTGCGAAGGCTTCGTGACCATCCAATGGCAAAAGCTCGTACAGTGTCCACGAAGCAGCTTTTCCGTCTTTGAGGTAGGCAGCCTGCGAGTCTTCCAGCATCGATAACGGCTCGACGACAAGCTGCAGGTTTTCAAATGTCTTTACCTTGAAGGCCCCGAGATAGAAAACAGGGATCGGGCGCCCGGATTCATCCGCGTTCTCGGCAAACGCATAAACAACCATGTTGGGAGGAAAGCTCTCCATCACTTGCTTAGGACGAGTCGGTTGTGCAGCAGCGGCAGTTCCCGGCGCTGGCGTCGTTGGAGTTGGTGCCGCAGCGGTCGTACCAGGGGCGGCCGTTGTTGCCCCAGGTGCTGCTGGCGTGGTTCCGGGCGCGGCAGGTGTTGCTGTCGCACCTGGCGCCTGACCGTCAGTACCAGGTGCCGCTTGTACACCGGCAACTGGCGCTACAGGTTCTGGTGCAGGCGCGGCAAGCTGTAGCCGAAATTCGTTGGCTTGTTGGTCCAGCAAACTAACTTTACGCCAAATGCGACCTCGATCCATGGTGGCTTTGCGCAATTCGTTTTTAGCAAGTGTTACGGAATCAATTTCCTCTGATGCTCCGCTGCCCCAGAGCAGCTTCTTGGCATTCTCTTCCAGCTTTACGGCTTCAGCTTCGCTCGCAGCGAATTCCTTCAACGCTCCAACGCGTTTGCGCATGACTCCGGCGGTAAAAAAGAGAAAGCACCAACATTCGATAAACAAGGCACAAAGCAGCACAGTTTGCCAAACTCCCCAGCCGCGGGCAGTCAAGACAACGATGTATATAAAGAAGAACAGCGACAGAATTGCCACCACAAGAAAGAGAATCCCACCTATCGACATAGCGTTCTTCTTGTTTCTGACGTTTTGGGAAAACCGACGAGAATTGATACGAACTGGCCCCCACCAAGAGACGGTGATTCCCTTGGCTCGCAACCATACATCTTACTCACGTTTTCAGAAATCGAAAAATGATCGCGCTCGATATTTCCCAGAAAGGAGTTTTCAAAATTGGCTTAGAAGAACTCTTTTGTCCTGCGCATAGCCAATATGGGGGAATACAGGTTCTTTGGTTCTGGGAAAGCGGCGAGTGACGTTAAGCAAAGCAAAGTCGGCATTTCCGACAGGGAAAAATTTTCCGCGCAGGGAATTTTCAACGGTTTTCTCGCGAATGCTAGCAACGGCTGCCGAGTGTAGACGCGGAAGATATCAAGAACAAACCTCGGCGCGACACTCTCGACGAATGGCCGGACAAAAACTGGAAGTCGTTTTTCGGCATCGGATCACGAGCATGTTTGGGCGCTACGAGGATGTTCCCATAACGTTTACAGGGACCCTTGTTTTCGGAGATTAAGAATGTTGTTTCGATTGACTGCTCCTGCCGTATTGGCCGCCAGCCTGTTCTTCGCCTCATCGAGCGCGAGTGCATTTGGCCATTTGTTTAACCGTGGTTGTTGCAATGCTGCACCAGCATGCGGTTGTGTAGAAGTAACCTCGTGCTGCGACCCAGCTCCATGCTGTGGATCGCGTGGAGGTCGCTTGCTAGGCCGCCTGTTCGCTGGTCGTGGTTGTGCATCAGCTTGCGATAGCTGCTGTGCACCAACCTGCGCTCCTGCATGTGCACCGACCTGTGCACCGACCTGTGCACCGACTTGTGCACCGACTTGTGCACCAGCTTGCGCACCAGCTCCAAGCTGCTGCGAACCAACTTGCTGCGAACCAACTTGCTGCGAACCAACTTGCTGCGATTCCTGCGATCCATGCGCAACTTCTTGCTGCCGAAATGGACTGCGAAATTGGATCGGTGGTCTGCGAGCCAAATTGGCCGCTCGCCGAGCATGCTGCGCTCCAAGCTGCGGATGCGAGATTTCAGCTTGCGATAGCTGTGGTTCGTCGTCTTGCGGCGGATGCGGCAACTAAGCCGTAAGCAATTGCCTCTCAAAGATAAATTCGGCGATGCTTCCGATCCGTGAAACATCGCCGTTTTTTTATTTCAACGCTCAATGAATTCGACACTTAGCACGAATCATTCGGCTCGATTATTGTCTATTGTGCTGCGCTGGCGAGCGGCTTCTGTAGCATCCGGCTTGCCGGTTTTGAAATGCGGCGGCGGTATGACTCGCTCAGGCATCGTTTCATTTGCGGTAACTTCGCCACGCATGGTTTTGCCGGGCTCACCTGCATCAACACCTTCGTAAGCATCGTCATAGCGCGACACGTAACCAGGTTGTTTGGCCCGCTCCAACTCTTGAGCATACTCTTCAACCACGCGGTGCTGAATCATGTCCCGGCAGATCTGATTAATCGGATGCGCGACATCGGCATACAACTTGTTGGGAGAATCTTCATCGCGAACATCTCGACTGTCGCGAAATCGCGCACCGCATTGATTGCAGAAATTGCTGCGCAGATGATTCTTGTGTCCACATCTTTGACAGCGATGAGTCAGTTTACGGCTGGGCATAGCCACAAACGGACCTTGACTACCCTCGATAATTTTTAGGTCTCGGACGACGAAACTACCGTCGAAAGTGATCGAGCAGAATGCTCGCAACCTATCCTCCGATTCCTCCATTAACTTTACGCGAACCTCAGTTATTTCCACTCCCTTGGCTCCTTGGCACTCTCGATGGATTCTAACTTGGTCAAACTAGCACAAACCAAGAATCGCACTTAACTGACTTTCGATCGAACGAGCATACCACGTTTTTGCATCATATGCTCGCGGCAACCCAAACTCCAACATTTTTCCAGCCAATTCCTCGGCCTGGATTGGCGATCCTGCCAACGCGAAACACGCTGAACCGCTTCCGGTCATGCAAACGTATTGCGCTCCTACTCGTTTAAAGTACTCAAGCTGCTTGGAGATCCAACCCGAAACTTGCGAGGCAGGTTCTTCCAACGCGTTGAACAGCTCCCTTCCAATTCCGCCAAAATCTGCGGAACCACACGCCGCCAACAACTTCCTCATACAACGAGGATCGCGAGTAATTTGCGCGAGCGAGTAAACCCTTGCGGTCGAACATCCTTCGATCGGATGCGCAATCGCGAAATGTAACTCCGGCCGCGCGTCCAACATTTGAATTATCTCGCCTCGACCGGTTCCTCTTGCTAATCCTACCCCATGAACTTCGTCGCCAAAGAAAAAACTGATGTCACTACCTAACTCTGACGCAATTTTTTTCGCTAGCAGCCGATCCCATTTACCCCATATTGCCATACTTGCCACGATTGCCGCTGCGGCATCGCTACTGCCGCCACCTAAGCCAGCCGCTGCGGGAATATTTTTTTCGAGGACGATATTGCAACCATCGTCTCGATTCGTGATATTTCGAACTCGCTCGATGGCCCGGACCACCAAATTCTGAGAATCGACAGGAATGTGCCAAGCCACATCGCTCGGTGAAACCGATGCGGGAAGTAAGATTCGAAAATCGATCTTATTATCGGATCGAGAGCTGATGGTTAATCGATCGTGCAAGTCGATTGGGCACATCAAGGTATCAATGGCGTGGTAGCCACCGGGCAGTTTGCCAAGCACCTCCAGAAACAAGTTGACTTTGGCAGGTGCGCAAACTGTCAGGGACTTGCCAACGTACTCGATCTGCATTTACGGCTTGCCTATTTCCTTGGCCCACTTTTGCAAATAATCCTGGGCTTTCGCAGTCCCGTAGTTCTTTAATTTTCCGGCATCGATAATCGTATTGGCTATGCGCCCGATTTCTTTCCGAAACTCGGCGTCTTTAGCAATTTGTTCTTCGATCGCCTTGGCGGCTTTCTCGACCGAGTCCTGGGATGCGTCTTTTCGAATAAATGGTTGCAAGAATGAGCGCGTGTCGACTTTCGAAGCCGTCATGCGCGCGGGCACTCCTTCCAGTTCCTCGATTTTTGGCGCTCGACCGCCAGCAACTTTGACGACTGCGTCGAGGATCTTCGGCAGGTCCGCTTGGATGCTCGGTTGGACCAATGCGAAATTTGCAGTGACCTTTCCATTTTTGCCAACCAGTATCGTTAATTCGACGTTGCGATTTAACCCATAACTACCGGGCCCTTCCGCTCCATCGACAGAAATTCCCAAGGGAGCGTTCTTCGCCAGCCCATGCCCCGATCTCTTTAACGTATTCTCTGCTTCGGTAATGTCATCGGCCAGCCAAACCACTCCGGTATGCAAACCTTCTTTCTCACGACTGGCGGTATATCCAGAGAGTATTCTGGTCATGAGCAGCGCAGGTCGATTGAGCACATGCACAAAGATTAACACGATGGGCTTTTGATCAGCCTGTTTGACGAAATCGACTTCTTGTCCCGCATTGCTGCTGAGCGCTATTCTCACCGAGAACGGAGCTAATTTTTCGCCGACCTGGGGACCGGAGAAAACTGAATCTTGTGCAATGCCTAAACCGCAATGGCTAATTAGCAGCCAACAGCAAAGCACCATTATCGTTCTCATCTAGTTTTCTCCACAAAACGAAAGTTGCTCGAATTACCTCTATTACTCCGCCGCGATTCTCAAGAAATCATCTTAACGAATGGCGAACCCGCAAGCGACCCTTGAAAAGCGGAATCTATTTCGTTGGTGCATTTGCCACAAACTGTCGCACCGCCCCAGCCGGAATGACGTAACTTCGCGAGCGGCTAAATCTGGCAATATTCACGCCGACGAATCGCCCTTGTGCATCAAACACAGGACCGCCGCACTCAAATGGATGCAGCGGCGCGTCATGGCAAAGAACTTGTGGGAATCCATCGCGCCGCAAACTCTTGCCCCCATCGAATGCTTCAGCGATGTGACGCGGAGCGGGTGGATTCCCCAGTCGCACGATTTTGTGAATCGCCTCACCATCGCGTTCCAGTTCCAGCCGCACATCCTGCTCTGGCAATTGCACGCGCAAGTAATTGCGCACGGATTCGTGGCTGGAATATTGGTGGCCGTCGATGGATTGGATAATGTCTCCTTCACGAATTCCAGCTCGCCGAGCAGCGCCATTGCGTTCAATGCTTGCGATCTGAACTCGGTTGTCGATCGTTTCCAAACCGACGCCCAAATATCCTCGACTTTCCGATCGAGGCACATGGAATGTACTTGAACCCAGCACCCCGACTTCACCATCATCGACTGGGCTGGGTGAAATCACCCACATTCCGAGGTCGTCAGCAGACACACTTCGATTCTGCTGGCCGAGTATCGCGATCGAGATTCCCACGCTGCCTCCGCTCAGCAAAACTAGGTCTAAGGACTCATCTCTGGCTAGCACAGTCAATGGAATCACTTCACCACCGGATAGCAAAATCTTTGGATCATCGAGAACAGCGGAACTCTTGCTAACTAGCGAGCCCTTCGTATCAACGTACCAGCCAGTAATCTCAGACTGACGATCATCGCGATGACTGGAAATTCTCACGCAGCAATCATCTAAGCGTTCTTCGAGTTCTCGAAAGTGGGTTGTCACATTCGATAATTTTTCCTTGAGTAGTTTGTTCCCAGCCTCGTGAACAGCAGGAGAACTATCAGGTGCACTGGATTTCTGAATGTCGGACGACGTTTGATCAGCAGTCGCTGGCTGGCCAGACAGATCCAACTCGATTTCGTGACGATCTTCTTGCCGCTTGACAGTCAAGCTCAAGGTTCGCTCACCATCGAGAAACTTGACCATCATCGCATAAGCCATGGACCGCCAAGAATCGACGCGATCTCCATCCAGAGCGATAATCCTATCATCCAGTTGCAAGCCGGCTCGCTGAGCAGCGCTCTGTGGCTCGACCTCAACGACGCGAACTCCAGCGGGCTGACGCGATCCTCGTCCACGGAACCCAAGCACTGGTAATCCCGGAATTCGCTCGACTTCAAAACGCTCAGCGACTTGCAACTTTTCCCAATACAATCGATAGCTATCGACTGGGACTTCGTAATTCTCTTTAAGCGGTTGTTGAATCTGGCTGTGGATCGCAACTAGTTTTCCATCGAGATCAAACAAGGCGCCACCGGAATCGCCTGGTTCCATCAGCGCAGTCGTTTGCACCATGCCTTGCATCGGAGAAATAGGAGCCACGATTTGTCCAAATCGCACGACAGGTCCACGACGCCTATCGTAGGAACCGGGATGGCTGATACTGACGCAGGGCTGGCCACGTTTCAAATTGGCTGACTGCCCCATCTGGGCCACTGGCCACGAACCGCTGTCGGAAATCTTGATCATCCCTAAATCGACTTCCGCACACACTCCTAATCCGCGGGCCTGAAATCGCCGGCCGTCATTCAGATGCACCGTGTAAAGTGCCTCGGGAGTAACCGTGTGAGCAACTGACAAAATGTGCCCATCGGTCGACACGATGACTCCACTGAATGCTCCCGATCCATTTCCTTTTTGCTCCGTTATCGCGACGATTGCCGGCATGGTTCGCTTGACAACTGTTTGGATGCGATCCTGAAGATCGCGAACATCGCCATCGCTCGCTAGACTGAAACATGCGAGAAAACAAGCCAAGCCGATTGAATAACAAATTAAGTGAATTCTGAGCATAGCAGACATCCACGCGACTGAACGGACGAAATCGTCAATCTCGAGCAAGATAAGAATCCCTTCAATTGTGCGGATAGGCGACGCATTACGCAATCTGTGAGCCGTGCTTATCGCAATTTCCGCTGCTCTATTATCGATCAACCGCTGCGCGGCCGCGGTCAGGAAAATCGGTGAAGAAACCGTCAACATGCAGATGATTTATGAGGAAGTCGTGTAGCACGTCAACCGACGCAGCCCAACTTGGCAACGCGTCCAAGCGAACTGTGTAGGGATGAACCGACAAGCCCGCAGAATGAGCTGCTTCGACCAGTCCCGTGGATGCAAGCTCTCCACTGGGCTGGTTGCGCGTTGCGAGCAATTGTATCGATGGACCAATGCCGTATGCGAATTTGGAAACCTCCACCATCTCCAACTTGAGTAAGTCAATTGCCTCTTCGCGCGAAAGATCCTTCGTTCCTTGGGATGCCGGAACGATACCCAGCGGTTGATTGCCAACGAGCTGAATCAATCTCAAACGGCAGTGCAGTTGATCTCGCACATACTTCAGCTCTGTGGGCTCGAAACATTGGATATAGCATGGATCGCCAGGTTCACTGTAGCCAAACTTGGCCAGCACCTGGACAAGTCTATCTCCCATATGGCTACCGAATTCATGATGATGCCACGCCGGCGCTTTCAATTCAACGTAAATCCCTACGGGCCGTTTTAACGTGCGCATCAATCCCTGGACCAAGCGAATCTCGTCCTCGAGCGTCAATAGTCGCTGGTCCAGCGGATGGGGAAAACGAATGCTTGAGTTCTCACCACGCGACTTCCCTAAATCTCGCTCGCGCAGACTGATCGAGCGCAGTTCGCACAAGTCAAAATCGGCAAAGTAGAATTTGCCATCCTTTCGCGCCCGGAGTGGAAATCGCTGCTCAACATCGGTCGTTTCGTTCATAGTGATGTCGTGTGACACAACCAGGACGCCGTCTCGCGATAGCACCACATCTTGTTCAACAAAATCGGCTCCCTGCGCAATTGCTAAAACTTTCGCGCCTTCGGTATGCTCGGGAAGATAGCCACTGGCGCCACGATGCGCGATCACAATGGGCTTGGCTTTGTCCACGTTGGTCTCTCCGCGCGATTGACTGGGGAACAAAGTGCACAGAGCGATTAGGATCATCGTCCAGCATCCAACCGTTTGTCCATAGTAGCAAACTGCCTGCGGTGCTCGCTGCGACATGGAACCACTTCCTTGTTTGACCGCTGATCACTCGTGCCGGAGGGCTTCAATAGGATTCATCTGAGCAGCACGAATCGCGGGATACAATCCAAAGACGATACCTACCAATAACGAGATGCCAAATGCGATGGGAATCGATTCTGGCACGATTGTCGGCGTAACATTCCGAACTACTTCGGGCAGCGATGCCATGGTCTCGGGGTAGTAGTGTTCTACCAATTCTCGCAGCAACACAATCGCCGGTCTGCAAAACAATCCAGCCAGGATGCCCGTAATACCACCAATTACGCTCAGCACCGATGTCTCGACCAAGAACTGGCGCACAATGTCATCGCGTCGAGCTCCCAGCGCTCGGCGAATGCCGATTTCGCGAGTACGTTCGGTGACGGTGGCCAACATAATATTCATAATGCCGATGCCGCCAACCAGCAATGAAATTGCTGCTACCAGCCCCATGAAGACCATGAACATCAAGCGCGTCGTGCGGGCCTGTTCGAGCAATTCCAGCGGCACGACCACAGCCACATCTTCCAAAGCGGAATGGCTCGACATGGCGGATTCGATTACCGATGCGGTTTGCTTAACTTCACCGATGCTACGAACTCGCAAGGTAATTTGGTTCAATTCAATGACTTCGCCGGTCATGAATCCGCCAGCCCGCGTCATGATCGTATCGCCGATCCGCTGCTGAAGCGTTTTGATGGGAATATAAATGTCGCTGGAAAAGTCTTGCGCCTCCAACGATCCACCGATTGCGGCAGAGGCATTGCGATGTTTCAGCACGCCGACCACTGTGTAGGAATCTGAGTGTTCGGGGATGCTTACGCGTTTGCCAATGGGATCTTCGTACGGGAAAAGCCGTTCGGCTACTTTCGCGGCCAAAACGCAATTCGTGTCGCGCCGGAAATTCTCCGCATCCGTGATGAAATGACCACGATCCACAACCAGGCTGGTGATCTCCATATACTCCGGAGTACAGCCGACCAAGCGTCCGTCGAGGTTACGCGATTTATATTGAAACTGTCGACGGATTTCTCGAATTGGGATCGCGCTCTTGACTGTCGGAATCGTCGTCTGCAAGCGCTCAAATTCGGCCCGTGTTAAACCGTAAGGCGTGACACCTTGAGGATTCAATTTTTCGCTCGGCGGTTTGACCGAGCGAATCATGATCGTGTCGGCACCCAGACTGGCGATTTGCTCTTGCGCGGCTTTGCTGATTCCTTCGCTGATCGCTAGCAACCAAATTACGCTGGCGACGCCAATGAAGATCCCCAGGACCGTTAGCAAAGATCGCATTGGGTGCAACCACAAACTTTTCACACCCAGCTTGATCGTTCGCAGCCACAACATGATTTATTCGGCACCTTTCGAAGAGCCGCCGTGGCGGCAAGTTAGATCCGTTGTCACGCCGGAGTAGAAACTTCTACAAGTGCGGCTTCAGCGGCTTGCTTGCGTTCTACTTCACTGTTCATGACATCAGATTGCAGCAAACCATCTCGCAATCGTACGATCCGTTTGGCTCGTTTGGCTACATCATCTTCGTGAGTCACGAGAATTATCGTTCGGCCTTCCTCATTTAACTTGTCGAACATGGTGAGAATCTCGGCGGTTGTCCGCGAATCCAAGTTTCCCGTTGGCTCGTCCGCGAGAATAAAATACGGATCGTTAACCATACTGCGTGCAATCGCAACACGCTGCTGCTGGCCTCCGGAGAGTTGAGTTGGACGATGAGATAGTCGATCTCCCAATCCCACTAGCGACGCCAAATCGATACATCGTTGGCGTTCTCGCGTGCCAAGTTTTCCTTGGTAATACAAGGGAACTTGAATATTTTCCACGACTGTCAATTGCTGTATCAAATTGTACGATTGAAAAACGAATCCGATGCGGCGTGAGCGAATATTGGCAAGTTGATCGTCGGTCATCTTGGCAACGTTATCGTCGCCCAAGAACAAACCTCCAGCCGTTGGTTTGTCTAGGCAACCCAACATATTCAGAAGAGTACTCTTGCCGGACCCCGAAGGTCCCATGATTGCAACGTAATCCCCTTCGGGCACGTCAAAGGAAACACCGCGCAACGCGCGGACGGTCTCGCCTTTGAGCACATACTCTTTCTTGAGGTCAATTACGGAACAGGCTAAGCGCATGTGTCAGATCCTCACTGCGTAGACGCGAATCGTCGGCAAGACGATTCGCGCGTTTCAACACCAAAGGGCAATCGTTACTGGGGACGGAATCCTCCTGGTCCACCACCACCCGGTCCACCGCCGCCTGGACCACCTTTGCCTTTACCTTTGAAACTGGCTGCGCGCTTCTTCACTGATTGTACCAGTTCCTTGCGCTCAACCACTCCGTCTCCATTGGCATCGGCAGACTTTGTGCGATCACGTCGGGATTCCTCGATCGTATCGATTTCCGCGCTACTCAGTTTGCCGTCATTGTCCTTGTCGACCTCCGCGAAGGTGCGATCCACGGCCGCTTCAACGTCATAGCCGCCAGCGCTGCCTTTGCCCTTGGAATTGTCGCCACCACCGGGTGCAGCGCCAGCCACTGCGGCAGCACCATTGCCAGCGGCCTTCTTGACGTCTTTAGCCATTTCGGCCATCTTCGATCGGTCGGTGTCTTCGGGGATATCGGGCAATTTCATAAGATCCAAATAATTCCGAGGATCGAGAACCACCGAGTCTCCGTCTGTCAAGCCCTCGATGATGGTCACGGTCTTGTCATTGGTGCCGCCAATTTTGGCTTCGACAGTTTCCCATTTATCGCCCGCTTTCTTCAGGCAGAAATATCTACCGCGGAATTCGTAAATGGCTTGTACTGGAACTTGTAAAGCGTCCGGCAGTTGCTCGACAAAAATTCTCACTTCCGCAGTCATGCCGGTTCGAATGGTCTCGGGAGGCTCGATAATTTCGACGAAAGTTGCATATTCTTTGACCGTGCTGCTAAACCAACTGCCTGGTTCTGCGTACTTGTTTACCCGCTTGACTCTGCCCAGCATTTCGCCATTAGCGGCCGTAATCGCTACCTTCGCGGGCATCCCTTCGGAAACCAGAGTGATGCGAGATTCGTTGATCTTTGCCTTGACCTGCATTCTTGAAGGATCGGGAAGTTTGAGAATCGTTTGGCGTTCGCGAACCGTTGCACCGGCTTCTACAACAAACTCCGCAGATCCGCCGCGACTGCTATACTGGTTGGCGTAAACTACCACGCCATCGGCGGGCGAGAGAATCATGCACTTAGCAATCAGATCCTGAATATCCTTCAATTTGGCTTTTTCTTCGGACTCGACAGCTTCATCGGACGCCAACTTGGCTTTTGCAGTCTCGATTGCACTGATGAATTGCACTTCCATTTTTTTGCGAGTCAATTCGTCGAGAACCTTCAGCTTCGCTTTGGCGGACTCGAGAACGGTCTTGGTGTTCAGCACCGCAAAATTCTCAGCTTCGATTTGGAGTGCCTTTACCATTCCTTTTGCAGCCAGTCGTTCTGCGCTTGCGAGATTTAATCCTGCTTTTCGCAACTCCTGTTCAGCAATAGCGATTTCCGAAAGAATCAATCGCCGCTCGGTTAGATATGTTCCTTGTTGATATTCACTTAGCGAGATTTCTGCCGTCTCGACTGCCGCCTTGCTGCTGGTTACGGCCGCTTCCGCCGTGGAAGTCATTTTTCGCTGTTGCTGTGCTTCAAGCTCGAGCGATGCGGTGTCGAGTTCGACCAGTTTATCGCCCTTCTTGACGTAAGTACCTTCGTCGATGACCCAAAGAATCGGCGTCCCTCCACCTCCACCACCACCGGACATGCCGCCTCCACCTCCACCTCCGCCGCCACGGCTTTTGACCTGACATACCACCTCAATGTTGCTGCTGCTTTCGACCTCACCCTCTTCCAAAACGATATGGTCGAACGGTCCTCGGGTAACGGTCGTTAACAAAGGACCGGTATCAACACTCTGCCCGTAGGTTCCGCCGAATCGATACCAAGCGTATCCTCCGCCAGCCATAAGGCTCAGCAAAACAAGTCCGATTACCCAGATCTTTCCGCCCCGCCGACGCGAGGCAGCAACCACTTTTCTCGATTTTTTCAATGAATGCCGCAGTTGCAGCGTCTGCTGAACCATGGGAACGCTCCTGAAGGTAGGATATCCGTTGGAAGGTAAGAGTGGCCGGTAGGATCAAGATGTGGATGCATAGTTACAAATGCTATCGTACTTGACCAGACTCCTTTCGTCAGCGCTTGACGCTGTGGGATAATCCTAAAAATCCCTGTATCCGGTCCGTTATTACGATTAGGTAATCACAAAAACCGGTGGTTGTAAGTTAGGAAACACTTTAGCCATCCGCAAGTTTCGCGTTCGATCGGCCCCCAAATCGAAGAAACTTGCATACCGAACTAGTTGGAGAGTATCAAAAATTCAAATTTTCGGCGCCACTCAAACGATTCAATTAATTGGCTTTGGGCTTGTCCCATGACCTTTGCTTTGGTGTACTACACCAACTAAGGCGAGCGGCAGATGGGAATTTACCAATACAAGCCCGATGCGCTAGCGAGTGCGTCAAACCAGCAAGCGTTAAAAGAGCACACGTCAATCCAGGCTCTCACTCGCTTGCGCTTCGGGCTTGGATTGGTAAATTCCCATCTGCCGCTCGCCTAACTACAAAAACACCTACCTGGGCTTGCCCGTCTTGCCCGAGCCGCAAAACGACAAAGTTAACTGCGTCAGCATCGGGACTTGAAATGCCCAACAATTTTGAAATCGAAGCAGCGATTCCTCATCGCAAGCCAATGTTGTTGGTGGATCAAGTTGTGGAAAAATCGGCCAGGCGAATTGTTTGTCGTAAACGATACCTACCCGACGAGTTCTTCGTGCACGGACACTTTCCTGGGTTTCCACTGGTGCCCGGAGTAATTTTGTGTGAATCGGTGATGCAATCCGGAGCCATCTTGCTGGCCGATCTCGTGCCGCCTTCCAGCGCGGTACCGGTGGCGACGCGGATGGATAATGTCAAATTCAAAAAGATGGTCCGCCCCAATGATGAAGTCGAAATAGAAGTGACATTGAACGAAGTCGTCTCGACGGCCTATTTCATGACTGGAAAAGTTACCTGCCAAGGCAAGCTCGCCGCGCGGCTCGACTTTGCTTGCACCATCGCTGTCCCCGAGTGAGAAACATGGATTTCTTAGATCTAGCCGGCAAGCAAATCCTCGTCTTCGGCGTCGCAAATCGCAAGAGCGTTGCCTACCAAGTTGGCAAGACCTTGGAACAAGCTGGCGCGCAAGCCATCTACGTGGTTCGCAGTGCCGCACGCAAAGAACAAGTTGCCAAGTTGCTGTCCGGCAAGCCAATCTATGTATGCGATGTCGAACAACCAACTGAAATCGAACAACTAGCGAGCGACTTGGCTAGGGATGTAGGTCACTTTTACGGACTAGTGCACTCGATAGCATTCGCAGACTATGGTGAAGGCATGCGTCCATTTCACGAGACCGGCAAGCGTCAGTTCCTGCAAGCGGTCGATATCTCCTGTTATTCCCTGATCGCGCTGGCCAACGCCCTCAAGGACCAATTGGACAAGTCCGGATCGGTAGTCACCATCAGTATTTCGACCACACGGATGGCTAGTGAAAGCTATGGTTTCATGGCACCGGTTAAGGCAGCACTCGATTCCTCTTTGGCCTTTCTCGCCAAATCGTTCAGCCAGTTTTCTGAAATCCGTTTCAATGCCGTTGGTGCGGGACTGTTAAAGACGAGCGCCTCGGCGGGCATTCCCGGCTACGTCGATGCGTATCTTTACGCCGAGCGTGTGATTCTCCGGCGCAGAGCATTGCAAACTGAAGAAGTCGCCAATACAGCCGCGTTCCTACTCAGTCCAAGATCATCGGGAATCAACGCCCAGTCCATCATCGTCGATGCCGGAATGTCCACCAATTATTTTGATCGCGAAGTAGTGCGCGACGCTACGCGACCAAACTGAAGGACGGCGGAACGATCCCTGTGATACAGCCGAACCGAAAGGTACGCACCTACCCTATCGGCATTTTCCGAGAGATACCAAGGCGAAGTTATTCGTATTGGGAAGACTCGGTAACACCTACGAGTTGTTGCAGGCGCTGGATGGCTCTAGTTAGGAGTACGCGGGTGGCGCCGTCGGATTTGCCGCTTAGCTCGGCAATCTCCTTGGTGGGCAATCCGTCGCCATACCGCAGTTGTAGGATTCCTCGTTGAGCATCGGAGAGCTTCTCCATGGCGATTTGAATTCTCTGCAGTCGTATGTCGCGGCTGAGCGCCGAACTGGGCGACGTGATGCTGGCGATCAAGAGTTGTTCCAGGTCGCCGTCCTGCCCCGTCTCAGCCCCATGGATCGACCGTTGCTTTGACACAGAGCGTTTGGCAGCACCAAAATGATGGCGATGCGCGTCGACCACTCGACGCCGGGCGAGTTGGTCGAGCCATCGCTGGATATCTAAGTCTTCCTTTGGCAGGCGCGGCAGCGCGGCAATGGCGCTGACAGCGATTTCTTGTACCAAGTCGTCTGATTCCACCACGCCGCGGAGATGGTCTCCAATGATACTGGACACAAACCCAACCAACCGCGGGCGTTGGAGTTCGATGAATTCCGCCAAGGCGTCGGTATCGGAATTGAGAATTCGCTGGACGAGTTCGGAACTTTCCATGGAAATGTTTCTCCGCCAAGCGACTTGTCGTGAGTGGATTGGTAGTTGTTCTCGGCAAGTTGGAGTAGATTGGATTGGAATGCCATGGTGCCGTTAATCTAATGGAAAAGCAAGTCGGCCACTGGCAAAAACGCGAACTTTGCCGCTCGTTTCCCATGATCGAACCGTATGGCTGAATCATCCTCTTCCTCGGAGTACACGATCGACGCATCGTTCGCTCAGCTTGAAAGCTGCATTGGACGCTTGCAGGCGATCGCTCCAGTCCAGCGAGCCGGATTGCTGCGCGACTTGGTGCCCGATGTTCCCGAGGTAGCTCGACGCTTGATCGTGGTGGAGTTGATCAAATGCGACATGGCGGCGGCCGCCGATTTGGGAATCGTTCGGAACATTGACTTCTACCTTACCGCTGTGAGCGATTGGTTACCGATCGAACGAATCCCGTTCGACCTGGTGCTCGAGGAGATCCTGCTTCGCAAAGAAAATGGCGAGGCACCGGAGCTGGCGGAATACCAAGATCGTTTTCCAGCCATCGCCGCCACCATTGGCCGCTGGTTGGCCGAGAGCCAAGCCACCGAGCGCTTGGGGTCGCATGGCGAACTGCCAGATCTAACGATTGGACAGAGCATCGAGGATTTCAAATTGTTGAGTTTGCTCGGTGAAGGGGCGTTTGCTCGCGTGTATTTGTCTTGGCAGGACTCGATGCATCGCTTGGTGGCCCTTAAAGTCACCAGGCGCGGCAGCGACGAGCCGCAGGCCCTCTCGCAACTGGATCATCCCAATATTGTCCGGGTATACGATCAGCGGAATTGTCCGGACCCTCCCACCAATTTGCTCTATATGCAGTATGTCCCCGGTGGCACGCTGGCCGACGTGATCAAGGGTGTGCGGGAGATACCCATCGACAGTCGCTCCGGCGGCCATTTAATCGAATCCATCGATCGTCAATTGGCCAAGTGTGACCAACCGCGCCCGGAGCAGTTGACGGCCCGAACGCTGCTCCAGGCCATGGATTGGCCGACGACCGTCGCTTGGATCGGAGCGCAACTGGCTGAGGGCCTCGATTATGCTCATTCGAAACAAGTGCTGCATCGGGATATCAAACCGGCCAATATTCTATTGTCGAGCGAAGGTGTTCCCAAGCTGGCCGACTTTAATGTCAGTTTCAGCGGACTGGCCGGCAGAGCGGGCGCGGCTGTGTATTTCGGCGGTTCTCTGGCGTACATGTCGCCAGAGCAATTGCGAGTGGCGGACGTTGGGGACGAATTGAAGGCGCACGAGTTGGACGGGCGCAGCGATCTGTATTCGCTAGGTATCGTGCTATGGGAATTATGGCAAGGTATACGACCGTGGCCGAACCACGCGCCCGTCGGAAGTTGGTCCGAGGCGATCTACTGCCAAGCTCAGGCACGCAACATTCGGCTTCCCAACCCTGAGCGCCCGACTAATTTTCCCGAGCGCGTGCTGGCTCGATCGATTCGGTCCGTTCTAGAAATCGATCGCGACTGCCGTCCGTCGTGCGGAGCCGAGTTGGCTCAGCGATTGCGTTTGGCACTCCATCCCGACGTAGCGGCCTTGGTCGAATACGCTCCCAACAGTTGGCCGGATCGCATTCTACGCTTGCCTGTCTACTTGATTTCCGCGCTCTTAATTTTCATCCCCAATGCCGTGTTTGGTGTTATCAATTACACATACAACTTTCACGCCATCGTCGAGCGTTACCCGGAAGAGTTGCAAAACTTTTTTTGGGGATTCGCCATGGTAATCAATGGCGTTTTCTTTCCCTTTGGAGCATTTCTACTGATCCTATTGGCGCGACCGGTCGCGCATGCGCTACGCCACAGCGCGGCCGGCGGTACCGTCAACGAGAGCCAACTGCGGAACACGTGGCTGCTGGGTCATCGGACGGCGCTAATCGGAGGTGTAATGTGGACGATCGGTGGGACAACTTTCCCGATTGCACTTACAATCGTCCAGTCGATGCGCGGATTGACTTTTCACTTGTTGGACGCGATTCACTTTGTCGTCTCGCATGCAGTTTGCGGTTGCGTCGCATGGATTTCACCATTTTTTGGAATCACCTTGGTTGCTGCCGGAATCTACTATCCCAAGATGATTTCCGCCTCGATCAGCGATCCGGGATTTACCGCCCGTCGCGAAATGCTCAAGCGGCGGTTACGCTGGTATTTGCTCTCGTCGTGGGCGGTCCCTTTTCTGGCGCTGGTCTTGCTAGTATTGCGACCGGACGCGCACAAATTCGATTTATTGTTGACGATTGCTATTGCCGCTTTAGCGTTGTTTACGGCTTTCGCTGCCCACCAGCGGCTCGAACAAACACTGCAAAAGCTGGCCGTATTACTGTCCGATGAGCGATCTCGCAGTCCGTTACAATCCCCTCCCCATAGAAAATAAACCATCGATTCTCGCACCGGCGGGCAGTTGACCGACTGACAATCGGTGGGTCTAAGAACAATACCGTTCAACGAACGTGGGATAAGCTTCCAGCGCTTCCAGCTTGTCAACCTGTAGCGGAGTTTCGCCATTGCTTGCACAAGATATTGACAAGCTGGAAGCTTATCCCACGTTCGTTGAACGGTATTGGGTCTAAGAACGCCCTGCTCGGGCGCCGGGAATGACGAACTTTTTGGAGAAAACGGCAACGATCAACTCCTGGGCGACGACTTTGACGATGGCACCAACGGATCAGCATTCAACGGTGCCGACACACTCGATGGCGGTGCCAATGACGATACGCTCTTCGGCTACGGCGGCATGGATTTGTTGAGAGGTGGGTCAGGCAACGATGCTCTGGAGGGCGGAGCAGGCAACGACACGCTCAATGGAGACTCAGGAAATGACACACTGCGCGGCGGAAGCGGTGACGATTCACTCCGCGGTGGAATTGGAGACGAGAGTGTCGCCTTTCGCTCCGCGAAAGTCGCGTTACATCATTCTTTCGCGGAGCGAAAGACGACAATAAAAAACCTGTCGATGCTAAACACATGTCACCGAGCTGCTTTGCTACTCGGCTATAGTGCATCACCGCCTCTCCGCAAAAGTGCAGAAACTCTTGCGGAGAAGCGTGCTCCTGTCGCGTTACTCAAATCGTAACCGTTCACGGAGTTATTTAGAGAGCAAGCTGGGATTTGGTTGCTGATTGAGGTGAGCGGCGATGGAATCGTGCAAATAGGTGAAGAAGTTGCGTTCTTGTTTCTTACAAGTGGCAATCGCTGTCCACATGC
>SYJV01000493.1 GCA_005798335.1 Planctomycetaceae bacterium
AAAAATGTCGATCCTTGCGTATCCACAATCAACATCGCTGCTTCGAGCCGAGCGAGTTGCTAAATTGCTTTGGACTCTTTCTTCATTTTTTTGTCGTTGATTTTTTTTGTCAAGAAGCCATTATCCATCCTCTCCGTCCTGATTCGATGGAATCTCCATTTGAAGAACTTCCGACAGTTTCCGCAGAGGGAACAAACTCATTGAATCGAATCCCACTGTTGAAGCGGATCGTTGTTTGTAAATCTTGCAACACTTCATCCTCAACTTCAATGCGAAACGGACGGACGTCCTGAGCATTCAAGCTGGCTGACCAGGTGAGCACAACGATGATGATGAAGTGGATGATGGAGTTCATTTTTTTCGGTGAGACGCCTGTTCAGCCAATTGTGAAGTGCAAGCGGAACAATTTAATCGGCAGAAGCGAAGCTCGGACAAACTTTGAAAAAACGATAATATCAATTCAAAGATAGCACCGTGCAAGTGTCCGGTGGACTGGTGCAAATAGTCGCTGGCTTACTTACAAGTGCAGATCAGCGGAGATTAGTGTTCCAATCAATCTGGGCTTGCCAGCGCAGTTCCTGTCACTGAGCGATTAGCGGAGTCTATTCGGTCGCGTGCCGTCATGGGTTGGTCTTGTACGGTTGGAGTGTGCGGCGTAACTCCAACGGATAATCCGTCAGAATGGCATTGATGCCCACTTTGGCATCTCACGCCGCCCAAATCCACAATGCACGAACTATCGGCGCTGTTCTTCACCAAATTACCGTTCGCAAACTCCGATTACGAACCAGATGCTAGCCACACAATCGAATCACCTCACGTTTCAAACGTTCATGCAGGCTGGGCCCTACGTCGGTTACTCGTATTCTTACCCTCACAAAACAGCTTATCGCGAATTTGATTGTCCGCGACGTTTAGCGCAGCTTTGGGAGGCTGAAAAGCGAGATTCACTGTTCTTGTACGTTCATATTCCATTCTGCGAGTTTCGCTGCGGGTTTTGCAACCTGTTCACCTATTCTCAGCCCACAACCGAGTTGGTATCTGGATATCTTCGCGCCATCCGTCGGCAGGCCACGATCCTGCGCCGTGAAATCCCGAACGTACGGTTCAGCCGCTTGGCAATTGGTGGCGGTACACCTTCATTTCTGAGTTGTTCCGAATTGGAGGACTTATTCGGCCTGCTCGGCAATTCGCTGAGTCTTCATGGCAGCGCAATTCCTGTTTCTTTTGAAGTGTCACCTGGTACTGTAGATGTCGACAAGCTTCGCATCCTACACGATTTCGGAGTCGATCGAATCAGCATGGGCGTGCAAAGCTTTGCTGCCCACGACCTAGCCTCGCTCGGTCGGCCCAACGAACAGGCGAGCATCCTGAAAGCTATTGCACTTGTGCGTGACATTGGAATTGAGACTCTGAATTTGGACCTTATCTATGGCTCTGATCGACAGTCGATTGCATCTTGGACGGATTCGGTATCGGCGGCAGCCGAAATACAACCCGAAGAGGTTTATCTTTACCCATTGTATGTGCGTCCACTCACTGGCTTGGCCAACATCAATCGAACGCCAAGCGATCATCGACCAGAAATGTATCGGGCGGCCCGCGATCTGTTGATCGATGCTGGGTACACACAGTTATCGATGCGTATGTTTCGAAAGCGCGATCTGACGACGAATACTGGCATGTCATCCCTACAACCAGATTATCGGTGCCAGCGCGATGGCATGATTGGTCTTGGTTGTGGCGCCAGGTCCTACACTGCCGCGTGCCACTATGGCACAAACTATTCTGTAAAGCAGCCGTCAGTTCTACAGACGATTCGAGAATATACGCAGAACTCTGATAGTCAGTTTGGCCACGCGTTTCGCGGTTTTGACCTTGACGAAGATGAGCGGCGACGGCGATTCTTGATACTGTCACTGCTGTTGGCAGAGGGGTTGGACATACCCGAATACGAGCAATTTTTCGGCTCGAGCCCCTTGGTCCATTTTCCAGAATTGCAGGAACTGGTGGAACTGGAAATGGCCAGGTCCGATGGCGCGCGGTTACGCCTGACGGAATTGGGAATTGAATGGTCCGACGCGATCGGCCCTTGGCTGTACTCGCATCGAGTGCGACAGCTCATGTCGGAGTTTTTATGGAGCGAGTAAACATTCTGTATCGCGGTCCATTGTCAAGCTGCAATTATTCGTGCCACTACTGTCCTTTTGCCAAGCGACGGGAGACGGCCAGTGAATTAGTGCATGACCGGGATTGCCTGAAACGATTCGTGCGGTGGCTTGAAGTACGAACCCATCGACAGCACGGTGTGCTATTCACTCCCTGGGGCGAAGCGCTGGTGAGAAGCTGGTACCGCGCAGCAATTGTGCAGCTTAGTCATATGGAGCACGTGGCGCGCGTCGCCATTCAGACCAATTTGTCGGCAACCCTTAATTGGTTGAATGAAGCCAATTTGGAAAGAGTCGCGTTCTGGTGTACATTTCATCCACAAGAAGTGACTCGCGCAAGATTCTTACGTCAGTGCCAGCGATTGGAAACGGCTGGCGCACGTTACAGTGTTGGTTGTGTTGGTCTGCCACAACATGCCGATGAAATACGCAGTTTGCGCGACGAGCTACCAGCTCACGTCTATTTGTGGATCAACGCCTACAAATCCAAGGATCGGCCTACTGATGAACGGCTATCCGAGTTATTCACTCAGATCGATGCTTTGTATCCAGTCAACGCCAAATACCATCAGAGCCGTGGACAAGAATGCGACACTGGCAGGACAACGGTTTCTGTCGATGGCCAGGGCAATATTCGACGATGTCATTTTGTACAGGAGATTCTGGGGAATATGTACGAACAAGAACTTGACGCTCTGCTATTTCGGCGCCCTTGCCCGAACGCAACATGTGGTTGCCACATCGGCTATGTTCATATGCCAGCGCTCAAATTGAAACCGCTTTTTCGCCAAAACATTCTCGAGCGAATTCTCAGTTCTTCCTAGCTGATAACTGCACCTTGCATGTCGTCATGGGGTGGCCTTTGGCTGCTGGAGTGAGCTGCGCAACTCCAACGGATAATCGGTCAGAATTGCATCAATGCCCACTTTGGCAGCGTGCAACCAATTGTCAGCCAACAGACCAGCGACTGTTGGACCAGCAATGAACACTCGTTTGCTTGCCGATGTCGCCAGCGCCGGAATGCGATAAGTGTGCACCTCATCGTCGTTGTGCCGCCGCAGCGCGACGCCAATTCTATGTCGCACGCCAGGCGACTGATCGCGCGGAATCAACCTGCCGCCGGAAGTCTCGATCATGCTGCACGTGACTACGACTCGGTGCGACAATTTCGCCGTCGGCTTAATTCGGCACGCCAGCCAGAACACGTTTTTGCCAGCAGTCAGCGTCCGTTCGCCGAGAAACGTGATCGTCGCTGACGGCCGCGTCGGCTCACCAAACGCGGTTGTAGACGCAAAATCCAGTTTGTCGCCGGTCGAGAATAGCGCCAGCGATTCAAGATCGCCGAGGTCGTCCGTCCCGTCGAGTTTGAACGCCAGTGACTTGACTCGCACGTTGGTGGAATCATTCGACTCAATAACAACTCGCAGCCTGATCTTTTTTTGCCGAAACATGGCGCACATCTTCGGCACTACGTAAAGAGTGCCGTCAGTGGAGTTCCGGACGCGAGTGGAATTGGGCGGCGAAACAAATCATGGATTTCCGTAGCGGGATCAATGCCCAATGCGTAATAAATAGTTGCCGCGATATCGTCGGGAGTCACTGGCAAGTCGGCAGGAAATGCACCCTGACCGTCCGATGAACCGTAGATTGCGCCACCCTGGATGCCTGCTCCGGCAAATAGAACGGAATAGCAATGCGGCCAATGATCGCGACCTTCTGCGTCCGCGCCAGCTCCACTGGTGATTTGACCCAATCTCGGTGTCCGACCAAATTCGCCCATGGCAACGACCAACGTTTCATCGAGCAATCCACTGGCACTCATGTCCTCCAGCAAAGCAGAAAATGCTCGGTCGGTATAGGGCAACAACGACTTTTCGAGCAGCCCAAAATGGTCTCGATGCGTGTCCCAAGCTTGACACAACCGGCGCCCAGAACCCACGGTCACCAAACGCACTCCCGACTCAATCAAACGACGAGCCATCAACATGCACTGGCCCAAATGTGGCAAGCCTCCAAACTTTCTAGCTTCCACCCGATCCGTACGATCAGGCAGTCCATATCGCGCGCGTACTCTCAATGGTTCTTTAGCCAAATCGAAGGCAGCCTTAGCGTGTTCAGAAGTTAAAAGATCCAACGCTCGCGATTGAAAATTGCGCAGCACCTTCGGCATCTCACCAGGCAATGACGTTGCCCCACGCAATCCGTTGAGCATTTCGAATCGTCGGTGCATTCTGAGGAGTGAAACGCGTTCGGGCATTTCCAGCGCGGCCATTTTGAACTCCGGCACACTGCAATCTCCGATCACCAACGGATCGAAACCCGGTCCAAGAAATCCGGCGCGCTGGCCTGGCAATTCAGAGCCGTTGTTGGCCATCAACTCGGACAAGTGGACAAAGGACGGCAAGACATTCTCGGTCGGCAGCAGTTTGCCACACACCGCTCCAAACGTTGGAAAGTTGTTCGGCTCGGGGCGCACGATCAGGCGTCCACCTAGCACTGGCGACTTGCCAGTCAAGCAGTAGTAAGCTCCGGCGTTATGGTCAACCACTTTGTGATGCACCGATCGCACGATCGCCACATGCTTCATCTGCTGCGCCAGCAACGGCAGATGCTCGCATACTTGCATTCCCGGAACTGGAGTTGCGATCGATGAGAATTTTCCTCGAACGTTGCTGGGCGCCTCCGGTTTCATGTCCCACAGGTCGATGTGTGAGGGTCCACCGTCGAGAAAGAACACGATGCAAGACTTCGCGGACTTGCGACGCGCCGCTGAACGCTGAGTTACTTCGGCTCGCAACAACGTCGGCAGTCCAATACCCGCCAATGCCAACGAGCCAACCCTAAGCAAATCTCTGCGCAACCAATGATCCGACTGTTGGTCAATCATACCGCGACCAGCTCATTAATTCTTGCTGAAACCGAATGGAACGAGTTTCTCTCTACCGACAGGGTTCTTAATAAACTCACGGTAGCAGTTCGGACACAAATCGTACTGCCTGCGTTGATGGACGATCGACAAATCTTCGTCGAGCAAATCGTCCTCCATATTTTCGAGAATTTCATCCATCTCCGAAAGGCAATCCAAGTCTGCATCTGGGCATTCGTTCGAGCAATCGCCGATCGCTGCCTCGATTTCCATTTTGACAACGTACCGAATAGATTCTTGAACGGGAATCGGACGCTTGCAGCGATCGCAACTGTAATGAATCATGGCCAAGGTCCAAAAGAGTAACGTAGGAGAATTAAACGCGAACGAAAAAGCTGACCCACGAAATAGTTATCGGCATGAATTCTCGCGTCTATAAGAGCGACGCGCGGTAAACTTCTGATCCGTCGCCCACCACTGCCTCCATCGTAATGTCAGTCCCCATCGCAACGCAAGGGTTTGACAGATTCAATGGCTGGGAGTATTTACTTCAACAAGGAAAATTCTCGCGACTAATCACGCGCCGCAGAAGGCAAACTACAGACTTAGCTCACGTAACCTTACCACGGACAGCCAAGAGTAACCGTCTTACATTTGGGAAACGTATTTCGTGTAGCATGCGTTGGTTGCATGTCGGTACCTCTGGCCGACTGCGGAACAAGCGAGTGCGCTAACATCTCATCGGTACGAAGATAAAATACGCTCGTTAGGCGAGCGGCAGATGGGAATTTACCAAAGCCTATGCGAATACAAGCCCGAAGCGCAAGCGAGTGTTCAATCCTGGCATACACTCGCTTGCGCTTCGGGCTTGTATTGGTAAGAAACTATCTGCCGCTCGTTGCAACTAACTGCAATCGTTCAACTCACCCAAATTGCCAGCAAGAAAACTGTCGTCGCAATCGTTCCGCACACGACTTTTCCAACGGTTCCCAGTAAGCGCCCCCAAAAAGCCGCGTTGCCGATATCCAAACTTGTTTGCCAATCCTTTCCAGCCCAACGTTCTCCCAGAATTGCCCCGGCACAGGCACCAGCACCACCCAACAGCAACGAAGCGACTAAGTTGCCAATGACTGGGATCGGTGAGCCCACAATCAAGCCAGCGATCGCTCCTAGAATCGAGCCGACCAGCGCTAGCGCCGTACCTCGCTTGCTACCACCCAAACGACTCGTACCCAAAGCGCTTGCGGCCAGCTCCAATACTTCTCCAAAAAGGGAGATCCCCAGAATCACAATCGCTGCCGGTAGGCTAACGAAAACACGAAAATCCATAGGCGCTAACCACCAAACCGCCCATGCCGCGATCGTCGTCAACCAGTTTCCTGGCATTCCTAGAACATTAGCCGCCCAGCCAACGATGCCGAGCAAAGTCAATCCAATACCAAACGAAACGTCGTACATTTCCACAGTCCTGAAGGCTTGATTCGGCATGCTCAAGAGCATTCTCGCATTCACTTGCCAGCTTGTTACAAGTCTGAATTCGCTTTCGTGCATCGATGCTTGTCAAAAATAGCGACGCCAGCTTTCATATGCTATCAAAACCTCTCAGGATGAGGCTAACAATGCACTTGCGACAAAGCTCCCATTGATGCGAAACTGTACCACCGACCGCCAAGAGTGACCGTCTTATTCTTAGCCGCTCATGGTTTAGTCGATAATCGTTTGTGGTAGTTTCAGTAGTTCAATAAACTGCTGCGCTCGATCTTGCAGCTCAATATGCTAGTGGAGCAGCCGAATTTTCTGCCAAGCAAGGATGGCTATGACACGTATCGATCGGTATATCCTGTTCTTATATTTCCGAGTGTTAGTCGTCTGCTTTTGCTCGATTGCCGGCATGTTGATCGTAGTCGACGTGTTCACCAATATCGAAGAATTTGTCCAGTCCGGCAGGGCCAACGGAAATCTGGCCGTGGTTTTGGCAGACTATTATTGGCCAAAATTGCTGGCGATGTTTGAGTTCATCAGCGGGATGCTGGCTCTGTTGGCGACATTGTTTGTGATCACTTGGCTGTACCGAACAAACGAGTTGACCGCGTTATTGGCGGCAGGGATTACCAAACGGCGAGTGATTCAACCCATGATGTTTGCATCGATCGCGGTGATCGTGCTGGCCCTATTGATTCGTGAGCTTGCAATTCCGAAACTGCAGTCAAAACTAGAACGCTTGCCGCAGGATCTCGGCGGTGAGCGACCGGTGGCGGTGCGACCAGTTTATGATAGTGAATTAGGAATTCGTTTTGGCGGACGAAATCTGCTGCTGTCGCGACGCGAGATTATCGAACCGCTTATTCGCGTTCAACGACCGCCGCTAGCACCGGCCCTCGGTAAACAAATCCAAGCAAGTTTGGCGGTACATGTCACCGCCTCCAGTGATCATCCACCCGGCTATATATTGCGAAAAGTCGCGATGCCGTCTGGGATCGATTCATTAGCGTCGATCCATGCTGACGATGGAAAACCGCTGTTCATGTCTCACAAAGACCATACTTGGTTGGCACCGGGTGAGTGTTTTCTTGCCAGTCAGTTGGACTTTGATTTATTGCGAGACGAGAACAATCGTTATGCTTCAACCTTTGGATTAATCGCGATCCTTCGCAGTGCTCAGATGTTGCAAGACAACGGACTGCGAGTCCAGATTCATGCGCGCATCCTACGTCCGTTCGTCGACTGGACGGTGGTATTGTTGGGAATACCTCTGGTTCTATCGCGACCCGATCAACACATGTTTCGAGTCGCAGGAAGCTGCTTAGTTCTGGTCGCGGGATTTACTGCAATTGTAATGGGTTTGAATGCCCTCGGCGGCACGGGCTATCTGCTTTCGCCATTCTTAGCCGCATGGTTGCCGTTGGTAGTATTTCTACCATGGAGCGCGACCCGCGTTGCAGCAGCTTGCCAGACCTAGTGCTTGGATTCTGTCCATAAGCACCTCGTACACCAAGTGCAGCGATGATCCTGCAATTGGCATGGACCGCGCGCAGCACGGCAGTCCAGCAGGAAATGCCTTGCCAGACATCAAGCATGCCAGACATCAAACGTGGCTGTGTAGGGACTTCGAATACTATGCCGAGAACGAACTACCGCAACCGCAAGTCTTTACGGCATTGGGATTTTCAAAAGTAAAACCTTGTTTCTCCAAGCTGTGGTACCAATCGACGGTCGTGCCATCCAGATAAAGAGCACTCTTCTTATCGACCACAACCTTAACGCCATGTTGTTCGTAACTGCTGTCCTTGGCTTCATCGAAGGTGTCGTCAAACGCGAGAGTGTAGTTAAAGCCGCTGCAGCCCCCGCCAGCCACACCGATGCGCAGGAAAGTCTCGTCGCCCACCTGATTCTCTTCACGGAACTTCCGAACTTGGTTCGCGGCATTTTCGGTCAGCAATATCGACACGGATACTTACCTTTCATGGAAATCTGTATGTCGTCAAAACAAGCATTGAGGCTTGTGGTTCGATTCTCTCACACTATTTTATACTTGTCGTAAGTAGTCAAGGGCAAGTCAAGCCATTTGCGAGATAACTGGGAACCTTTATGTCCTATTCTGGACGACTAGGTCAGCTTAGGGTGCTTGTCGGAACTTCGTTTAACCCGCAGCCGTAGGCGAGGATTGCGCAGAGTTTGATATTGATGCCGCTGCCAAAACGCTGCGCAATCCTCGCCTACGGCTGCGGGTTAAACGAAATTCCGACAACATCAGGTTTAGGAGATAATCCCGAAAACTACTTCGATCGAATCGCTTAGCAAACCGTGTTGGCGCTTCAAAACAAGCGGTGAACTTGTCCATTTTTTCACAGGTTTTCATCACTCAGCAGAAAGCCTGCGATAGGCATTTCGACTAATTCCTGAGCAGATTGCCTCGATTCGCCACTCAAATCAGCAAGTTTTCACCTACCCCGCCTACCCCGGTTAAGGCGGGATTTTCTCGGATAAAGGAATTAGAATAATCTGCCGAAAATGTTGCGATCTTGAACTTGGAGAATTGCCCCAAATGTCCCTTCGTGCTTTGAAAACTCTCGTCGTCGCCCTCGCTTTTTTGACCGCCAATGGAGTTTCTGCAGAGTTGGAGCTTCGCAAAGGGGACAGTATCTGTTTGGTTGGCAATGCTCTCGGTGAACGATTGCAACATCACAACTACTGGGAAGCTTCGGTGTACCAACGTTTCCCGGAATTAGACCTAACGATCCGCAATCTCTGTTTCCCAGCCGACGAGCCCCAATTGAGAATGCGCTCAATGAACTTCGGCGAACCTGACTCGCATTTGAAGCATTCCAAGGCCTCCGTCGTGATCTTCTTATTCGGATTCAATGAATCCTTTAAAGGCAAGAATGGACTGGACGCGTTTAAGTCATCTCTTACCCAAACGATTGAGCACACTCAGAAACAAGATTACAGTGGACAGGGAGCACCTCGGATCGTAGTGGTTTCCCCGATTGCGTTTGAGAATACCGGTGATACCAACCTGCCCGTGGGTAATGAGCAAAACGACCAGATACTCGCCTACACCACGGCTATGAAGGAAGTTTCGCATGCCGCCAAGGTTGGTTTTGTCAATCTATTTCAACCGTCCAAGGAACTGTTTGAGAATACAGATCGTCGCTTGACACTCAACGGTTGTCATTTGAACGATCTTGGATATCGACGTTTGGTATCGCTGCTGAATCGCGGTCTATTTGGTGCGGCCAGCAGCGATGAAAGTATTGATCCCAAACTATTGGCTGAGGTTGATAGCAAGAACTTCCACTGGTGGCATCGTTATCGGGCAGTCAACGGTTATTCAATCTACGGCAAACGTGGTGAAGCAGGTTCGGACGGAACGTATCGCAATCGCGAGGTTATGGAGCGCGAGCGAGAAATACTCGACCAGATGTGCACCAATCGAGACAAACGCATATGGAGTTTAGCCCGCGGGGAAAGCGTTCCAGAAACTACTGACGACAGCAACACACTGCCATTTATCGAACCCAAGACCAATGTCGGTGGTCCCGACGATGCCCAAGCCAAGGCTGGAAAACTGGGTTCCTTGAAGTACTTGCCTGCAGCCGAACAGCAGAAATTGTTCAAGATGGCGCCGGGATATGAAATGCAATTGGTTGCGTCAGAAGAAATGTTCCCCGAGCTTGCCAAGCCAGTGGCCATGAACTTCGATAATCGTGGTCGCATTTGGGTTTCGACCATGCCCAGTTACCCACAGTGGCAACCGAAAACCAAGCTGAACGACAAACTGTTGATCCTCGAAGACAAGGATGGTGACGGCCGCGCCGATGAGTGCAAAGTTTTTGCTGACGGATTGCATC
The DNA here is from genome assembly GCA_005798335.1 of Planctomycetaceae bacterium. GTDB lineage: Bacteria > Planctomycetota > Planctomycetia > Pirellulales > Pirellulaceae > Aureliella. The sequence continues at coordinate 10,386 of SYJV01000493.1, forward strand.
AACCGACCGGATTTGAACTTGGATTTGGCGGTGCATTCGTTGCGGAACAGCCCGACATAATTTTCTTGCAAGACACCGACGGTGACAATAAAGCCGATGTGCGCGTACGCAAACTATTCGGATTTGACACCGCGGATTCACACCATGGCCTATCGGCCTTCGAATGGGGACCCGACGGGGCGTTATATTTCCAAGAAGGAACATTTAAACAATCGCAAGTGGAAAGCCCCTACGGCCCAGTTCGATTATCCGAAGCAGGTGTGTGGCGCTATGATCCGCGCACCGAGTATTTCGAAGTCCATGTTTCACTGGCATTCGCCAATCCATGGGGGCATGTGTTCGACAAATGGGGACAGAATTTCATTTGCGACGCTTCGCCGGGATTCAATTATTGGGCGGCGCCGATCTCTGGCAAGATCGATTTTCCTGCGAAACATCCCGGCGGTGCTATGGAAAAAGGCCTCGATTATCCAGGAGCGAAACTCATGCGCCAGCCGCCTCAATTCATCAACAAGCGCACGCGACCATCGTCCGGTGGCGAGATTGTTGCCTCGCGTCATTTCCCTGCGGATGCTCAAGGCAATTTCTTGATCAACAACGTTATTGGTGACCGATCTGTATTGCAACATACGATGCAGGACAAAGCGTCGGGCTTTGAAGGCAAAGAAGTTACGCCACTGGTTTACTGTGAGGACGGGAACTTTCGCCCCGTTGACTTGCAGTTTGGTCCTGATGGCGCGCTGTATATCGTGGACTGGCACAACGCGCTGATCGGTCACTTGCAACACAATTTGCGCGAACCCAATCGAGATCACTCGCACGGCAGAATCTGGCGAGTCGTCCACAAGGACACTCCGCTGCTCACGCCGCCGAAGATTGCTGGCCAGAGCATCGATAAACTGCTCGAACTACTCAAGGAACCCGAGGACCGAACTCGTTATCGCGTGCGCCGCGAACTGGCCGAACGCGACTCCAAAGAAGTTACCGAAGCCGTTGCCAAGTGGATGAAAGCGCTCGACAAAAACGACTCGTTGACGATTCAGCTCAAACTGGAAGGGCTGTGGCTGCATCAGTCTCACAACACCGTGAACGAATCGCTGCTCCGAGAATTGTTAACTTCGTCCGAACCGCGGGCGCGAGCGGCTGCCACGCGCGTGCTATGTTTTTGGCGAGACAAAGTGAAGGACACCGTCAAGTTGATCAAGGAGCGATTAAACGATGATCATCCAAGAGTGCGCATCGAAGCCGTGCGCGCGTGCAGTTTCTTACCCGCCAGCGAAGTCGCCGAAGCTGTATTGGACGTGCTCAACCACGAGATGGACGACAACCTCCAATACGCGCTCGACGAAACCGTCCGCCAACTCGAGTCGAGCCCACCGTAGGTCCTAGGACGGTCGCTCTTGGCCGTCGATGGCACAATCGCCGCGTCGGTCAGTTTTTCCGTGCAAAGAATTTATTGACGAGGTGATTCGTTGTACTTTCCGCGCTTTATATGTGCCACCCGCCAATTCGCTCTGGCAAGTTGCTTCACGACTGCGTACCTAACCCAGTCCGTTGTCCATGCGCAGAGCACGATGCCTGGACACAATGGATCGTCAACGGAAACAGTTGCCGCTGCCAAGCCGAAGATATTCCTCGACAAGAGTCCGCGCATCGTCGAGTACCAGCTCAAGCGGCTGTCAAACGCGCAATTACTGATGGTCGATCGCGCCACCGACCACGTAAAGTATGTGCCCGTCTTTAGCGCCATTCTGGTTCGATCGGGCATGGCGGTCAGCGATCGCGAACTCGCAGCGCGTTCACTGGCAACTCTCCGCAAGAGTTCCTATTCGGCAGAGATCCTCGCAGCACTGTCCACACTCGATAATACTCAGCCAGAATCCCAGCGGCTTGCACGGGAACTGTCCAGCCTGCTGCTCGCTCAAGATCAATCCACGTTGCGCGAGCACTTATCGTCGTTCGAAAACGCTACACAATCGAGCAGTTCCGCGCCACGTCGCGCCGCGCTGGCGGCGATCATCTCGGCTGGCCAATCGCAGCGCGCTGTCGAGATTGCATCGAAGAGCGTCGAGCTGCAAGTGGATTTACTCGCCTCAGTTCCACTGGTGAACCAGGCTCGGTACCGGGCCGAGCTGAGTAGCAAGATCCTCGAATTACTCGGCGACGATCAGCCAAAATTGGTTCGCCAGCAGGCCATCGAAGCGTTGGCGTCGATTCCCGAGAGTTTCGCGGATTCGTTTCATCGAGTGGCTGCGCTGGTGGACCACCGCGATCTTGGCGTGGCTGCGGTTCGCACCTTATTGCGGATTCCAGCGGCACAACGCGATGAGCGGGTTGTACAGTCAATCGCTGAGAAACTTGTAAAAATTGCCGAAGCCACGCCGGCTGAGCAACGTACCAGCGACAGTTTCGTCGACTTAACGCAGTTGCTGGAGAGTCTGTTGCCAGTTGTTTCCGCCGAGAAAGCTCGCAACTATCGCCAAAGAATGCGCGAGATCTCGGTCCGCGTGATTCGCATCCGGACGGTCGAAGAAGAGATGCGCTACGATGTGAAGTTTTTTGCTGCCGAAGCAGGTCGTCCAGTACAATTGGTTTTGCAGAACGACGATCTAATGCCTCACAATTTGGTGGTTACTCAACCTGGATTTTTGAAAGAGGTCGCACTGCTGGCCGCGACGATGACTCCCGATGCAACCACAGATGGCAAGCAGTATGTTCCCAAATCGGAAAAGGTACTGCTGGCAAGTTCGATGGTCCAAGCCGGCAAGAGCGATCGTATTACGTTTGATGCTCCGCAGGCGCCCGGCGAGTATCCGTACGTTTGTACGTATCCGAATCACTGGTTGCGCATGTATGGAGTGATGGTAGTCGTGCCAGATCTCGAAGCATGGCAGCGCGCGGGCAAACCACCCACTGACCCGCTTGGAAATAATCGGTCGTTTGTCAAGAACTGGAAAACCGAAGATCTGCTGGCCGATCTGCCCAATGGACTGCGCGGCAGGACGTCGGAAATTGGTGCTCGTATTTTTCAGGAGGCAACATGTGCTCAATGTCACAAATTGCGGGGCGCTGGTGGAACCGTTGGCCCCGACCTGACCGATCTACTCGCGCGCTGGAAAGGCGACACATCAGCAGTCCTGCGCGAAATTCTCGACCCGTCTCACAAAATCGATCCCAAGTACGCCGCTCATTCCATTTTGACTGATACCGGCAAAGTTTATTCGGGAGTAATCGTTGCCGAAGACACGGCGTCGATTTCCTTGATCAACCAGCCAGATCAGAAGTCGCCTACCAAGGTCCTGCGCAGTGAAATTGAGGAGATGGTCAAGCCACCCAAGTCAATCATGCCCGCCGCGCTGATGGACCAATTCACCAAGGACGAGATTTTCGAACTGCTGGCATACCTAACAGTGAACCACATTACGCCGTGATCGCATTCTACGCGCGATTAAATATGACTACGATGAAAAAATGCCACTTGACAGCAGCTCCTTTAGGACTGAATCGTCATAGACAAGAAAGTTAACCAGGCCCCCAAGCAGAAATCACTGTCCTAAACCCAATACCGTTCAACGAACGTGGGATAAGCTTCCAGCTTGTCAATATCTTGTGCAACCAATGGCGAAACTCCGCTACAGGTTGACAAGCTGGAAGCTTATCCCACGTTCGTTGAACGGTATTGGCCCTAAACCGGACGGGCACAAAACCTAGGTGGCAATCGGCAACAGTTCTTCGACCATCGCTGCCGGAATCCCGATTGGAATGACGGTGATATCGCCAAGGTATCGCTGAGCTGTGGGATTCTGGAATGCTGGCTTGAGTGCTACAAACGTCAAAGTCGCGTCGGCTAGAAAAATTGGCTCGCCAACTTCTCCTGTGCTGGCATTCAAACCGGTCGGGATATCAATCGCGACGCGAAATGCCTTGGTTTGATTAGCGCGTCGAATCCAATCGTCTAGAGGCGCGACGGGATTGCCAGATGCTCCGGTCCCCAGCATTGCATCAACAATGACGTCGACATCGGAAAATAGTTTGTCCAGCGTCAGCGCTGATGGCGAGGGATCGTCCCAGACCCAACACTGGCGCGCACCTTCTGCGGCGAGAATTTGCCAGTTTGCATGTGCGTCATCCGATATTTTGCTGACCGGCCCCAGCAGCAGGACCTTGACCACCCAACCCGCCAGTTGCAAGTGGCGAGCGATGACCAAACCATCGCCACCATTGTTACCCTTTCCGCATAGAATCAGCGCAGTTGGCGGGATACGAAATTGCTCGACCAACCACCGCGTACAACCCAGTCCGGCATTCTCCATCAAAACCAACGAATGCATGTGGTAACGACGAATCGCTATTTGGTCCACTTCGCGCACTTGGGCGACCGTTAAGGTTCGAGTTTTCAGTATTTCGAGTGCAGTGGGCATGTCAAAAACGTTTTGATAGGAGGAGGGTTCCCTTGGCCTAACGAGCGACTGTTTTTAGAATGAAGTGGTTATAGAATAAAGAGGTTCTAATCCTTCATTCGCCAATTCTCAAGGTGTTTTGCCTATGCCAATCTACGAATACCATTGTGACAAGTGTGAAGCGGAAGTCGAAATATTGTTGCGCGGAAAAGAGACACCCATGTGCCCGCAGTGTGGTTCGAGCAAGCTCGATAAATTATTGAGTGTAGCGGCCGCTCCCGCTAAGACCGGCGGTCTGCCGGTTTGTGGCCCCGCCGAGCCTGCTACATGCGGTCGACCTCAATGCGGTTCGGGACGTTGCATGTTTGACTGACGAGCTGATGAAAGCTGGTTCGGCTTGTCACCCGGCGGTCGCAGGAGTATGCTGCTCGCTTCTAGGAATCTGTCTGATGAGGCGAAGCAATGGGCCCAGCAACCGCTAGCGAATCGAAATACAAGCCGCATAGGATAGGATATCCGCCCAACTTGCGACAGCGATTGATTTGGCCGTATGTGTATACCTTTGCATTGTTCCATGCGGTAGCGTTGTTGGCCTTTGTTCCATGGTTTTTTCACTGGGCCAGTGTGATTGTCGCCGTCCTGGGTTTCTATGTGTTTGGAACATTGGGAATCAACCTGTGCTTTCATCGATTGCTTACCCATTCGGGATTCAAATGTCCAAAGTGGCTTGAGCATTCGCTGGCAATTTTAGGTGTTTGCTGTTTGCAAGATACGCCGGCGCGCTGGGTGGCCGTTCATCGCCGTCATCATCAGTTCTCGGACGAGCCCAGCGATCCCCATTCGCCCCTGGCGAGTTTTTTCTGGGGGCATATGGGATGGTTACTGAAGGTCAATTCAGACTTGGAGCGGCTGGATCTGTACGAACATTATGCCAAAGACATTTTGCGAGACCGATTCTATTTCCGACTTGAACGCAATCTGATGTGGGTGTGGATCAACTTAGCCCACTGGTTAGTATTTTTCGTTGTCGGTTTTCTCATCGGGTTCCTGACTGGCAGTTCGTGGCGCGATGGACTACAGTTCGGCTCGAGTCTACTTGTTTGGGGAGTTTTCGTTCGCACGATTTGTGTTTGGCATATTACTTGGTCGGTTAATTCCCTGGCGCACGTTTGGGGATACAGAAATTATGAGACCAACGAGAATAGCCGCAACAACATTTTCGTCGGTCTGTTGAGCAACGGCGAGGGTTGGCACAACAATCATCATGCACAACCGCGAAGCGCTTCGCATGGACACAAGTGGTGGGAGCTTGATGTCACCTGGATCACGATCTTGTTGCTCAAACAGTTGGGACTGGTTTGGGATATTGTCGGTGTCAACAAGCGCATGTCTGAGAAGATGGTGGTCAAGGATTTTTAACATTTACATGTTGATTGCAATCGACTCTTATTCTCTCACGTCATCGACGAACTCGTCGGCCCATTCGATTTGCAAAATCAAATGCACAAGCTAAACTGCACATTCTTCCAAAGCAGGAATCGGGCATTGGCACGATTGCGGCGTTTGGCCGCTGATAAATAAATCCCACAAGGCGAGCGGCAGATGGGAATTTACCAAGGCGTGAGCGAATACAAGCCCGATGCGCAAGCGAGTGCGTCAATCCGGGTACGCGTCAAGCCTGGCATACACTCGCTTGCGCTTCGGGCTTGTATTGGTAAGAACCCATCTGCCGCTCGCCTAAGTGCTCCAACGGTAGGATTACATGGTGACTGCGGGATGATGCCAATACTTTCTTCCAAGTAGACATCTCTTTTCAAAACTCTCGCCAAGGAGTCGCAAGTAATGCGGGGCATTTTTGTGAATGCCGTATTAGTGCTGGTAGGTGTAAGTGTTCTAGCGTTTTTCTTTTTCCCCACGATGCTCTGGTCGTGGATAGTGGTTGGACCACTGGTTGCGCTGGGAACGTTTGACATGATTCAAACCAAGCGCTCGATACCAAGAAACTTTCCGGTGCTGGGGCACATGCGCTACTTGCTGGAACTGATACGGCCGGAGATTCATCAGTACTTCGTCGAAACTGATACTGGCGGCGTGCCCTTTGACCGCGACCAACGATCGTTGGTTTACCAACGAGCCAAAGGCGTTCGCGACACCATTCCATTCGGAACCAAAGAAGATTTGTACGCCACTGGATACGAATGGGTTAATCATTCGATGGTCCCGGGTCATCATACGGCAGACGAGATGCGAATCACGATCGGTGGCCCAGACTGCCGGCAACCGTATTCAGCAAGTCTGTTGAATATTTCCGCAATGAGTTACGGGTCGCTCAGCCAGAACGCCATTCTGGCGCTCAGCCAAGGAGCCAGGCTTGGAAATTTCGCGCACAACACAGGTGAAGGTGGAATCAGTCCGTATCACTTCGAAGGCGGTGGCGATCTGATTTGGCAGATTGGGACAGGATACTTTGGCAGCCGCACCGCCGATGGAAAATTCTGCCCGGAACTCTATCGCGAAGCGGCGGTGCATCCGCAAGTCAAGATGATCGAATTGAAGTTATCTCAGGGAGCCAAACCCGGTCATGGCGGAATTCTGCCCGCCGCGAAGGTCACCCAAGAAATCTCGGCGATTCGCAAAGTCCCGATGGGCAAGGACGTATTATCGCCTCCCGGCCACTCGGCTTTCTCAACACCGATCGAACTGTTGGAACTGATATCGAAACTGCGAGAATTGAGCGGCGGAAAACCGGTGGGTTTCAAGCTGTGCGTCGGTAAGCGGCGAGAGTTCCTGGCGGTTTGCAAAGCCATGTTGACTACCGGCATTACGCCTGATTTCATCTCGGTCGATGGCGGCGAAGGGGGCACAGGTGCAGCCCCGCTGGAATTTTCGAACCATATCGGCGCTCCACTTTTCGAAGGCCTCATATTCGTACACAACGCGCTTGTTGGTTATGGCGTGCGCAAGAAGATCCGCATTCTCGCAAGCGGTAAAGTTACCAGCGGCTTCGGAATGCTCAAGCGATTAGCATTAGGAGCCGATGCATGTTACTCGGCTCGCGGCATGATGCTTGCGTTAGGCTGTATTCAAGCGCTCAAGTGCAACAGCAATCACTGCCCAGTGGGTGTCGCGACTCAAGATCCAAGTCTGACCGTGGGTTTGGTACCGGCCGCGAAAAGTGTCAGGGTTGCCAATTTCCATCGGGAAACAATCGAAAGCCTGTGCGAAATGTTGGGCGCGATTGGCCTTTCTAGCTCCTCTGATTTACGTCCCTGGCACATAATGCATCGTATTTCACCGACCGAAGTGAAACATTACGGTGAGATCTATGACTTTCTAGACGAAGGTGAGCTGCTCCGCGATCCGCTTCCCGAATCGTACCGTCGCGCGTGCGAGTCAGCGTCCGCGAGTACGTTCTCGCATTACGCCGCAATCTAGTACGTAGCGCAGGCTAAGTCCGTGCCCAGTTCCGCGTACCCATGTCTCAACGGATTCGACTGAGCCGTATCTGTTCCACTGTCTCGGCGTTATTGACTGATTTGTCAGCCAGGGGTAGCCAGTGCGCAATCCGCCATGCATCAATTCCAACGGGTAGACTAATACCACCTACTGACGCCGTTTGAACTTTGCCACCCGCGATATCAATCGTGGCCAGTACGAAGTCGAAAGGAAATGGCTGAGGATAACTCGTAAATGCCTGCGGACCTGTTTGATCAGCCATGAAGACGCTTAGGTGCTTCCCATCTGCATCAATCCCTTGCGACACATTGCCATGGAAATGCAATCCAGCGGGAGATATTTCGAAGCCGATTCCAAGTATTTCATAGCTCTGCATTGGAACACTTGCAAATCGTACTTCGTCCATTAAATAGACTCCGAGATAAGTGTTGGCGGTTGAGAGTAAGGATTGGCTGATTTTGCCATTCTCTGTTCGCACGGCACCCTTCGCTGACCGAATACCTCGTTGGTCGACCACAGCGTCGACAAGGATTAAATGACCGCGGCCAGTAATCGGAGTCGCCAAATTGCTGGTCCAAGTGCCCAGGTCCAGTTGTTCCACCGTCACGTTATTCATTCGCAGTGTCCACTTGGAATCATGCAACTGCAAGATCGCTTCGCCGGAGTAATCGGCGTCTCTACCTAGTACTTGAATGTCGGGAACAAACTGAGCAAGCAGTCGTCCGGGTAGTTTGGCGGCTCCAGTTCGGACCCTGACTTCAGTTACTAGTTGATCGTCGGCCCGCGCCCGGGTTAACTCTAAATTCAAAGGCTCAACTGTCGTTGGACCCGAATCAGAAAATCGAATGGATACTCTTGCACAACTTGGTGTCGGCGCCACCCGCGCAGTAAACGCATTAAAGCGAGTGTTGTTAGGGTCAAGTCCATGCAAAGTGAGTTTTTCCGCCGACAGAGTAACTGGAGTAGATTGAGAACTCAGTTTACACAGAAAGGCATCATGTAGATGACGGCTAATTTCACCCAAAAATCGCGCCTGCGTAATTAGATGGTCCAGCTTGATCTCGTATTCAGTCGCTTTCATTCTTAAATCGACTTGGGGAATCCCGGCTCGCAGCGCGCTGGATTCCAGGTGGCCCAACTCAACTCCTCGCAACCTGACATGAAATGGCGATAGCTGTTTGACCTCTCGAATCCCAACCTGCAAGCCGATTTGTTGCTGTAGCCAATTTTCCCAGCGATGGGCTTGCCATTGATGGTAACTAGGCAAGAATTGCAGTCCGACCAGCAGCAAGGTCGCCAACAACGGCAGCGCGCCGCTGAGAAAAAACGTCAGCCTGCACAGCGATCGACGAGTCGACTCGTGCAGTGACCAACGAATTCGCGCGTGGTTGGAGGACATGGCAATAGAGTTGACTTTAATGTTTGAACGTCGGGGAACTTGGACGTTCAGAATCGATTTGCTATCAATAAAATGGTGAATCAAAATGTGACATGAGAAAGAGTAACGCACCACGGGACATTGAGTCCATGGCGATTTGTCCGAAAAAGGAGCGAACTAACCGTCTATGGAATTTACCAAGTGCTGAGGAGAAGCTATGGATTTTTTGGCTGCGGCAATCGATACCTTTGAGTCCAACCGGCGCCTAGCGGATCGGGCGATCGCACAAGTTGCTGACGTTAAACTGCGAGAGGCAATAAGCGAACATACCAATTCCATCGCCGTGATCATGAAACATGTGGCCGGTAATTTGATATCGCGATGGACAGATTTTCTGACCAGCGACGGTGAAAAACCGTGGCGCAATCGCGACGCCGAGTTTATCGATGATTTTCGCGACCGTACCGAAATCATCGCTTACTGGGAGCGCGGATGGACAGTGTTGTTTGCGTGCTTGCAGAGTTTACAACCAAGCGATCTCGACAAAACGGTCGTGATTCGCGGCCAATCGCACTCGGTTGCTTTGGCCATCGAGCGATCGCTCGGGCATACATGCTATCATGTCGGTCAAATAGTGCTGGTCGCGCGTCTTCAGGCTGGCTCAAGTTGGAGTACCTTAACCATCCCCAAGGGAGGCTCTCTACAATTCAATGCAGAAAACTGGGGTGGTGAGGGAACCACGCGTGCATAATCCCGATCAGGCAATCCAGAGCGATCCAATCAGCAGGCGAGTCTGGTGGCTATTCGTATTGATAGTTATCGGAGTTTTGCTGATTCGCGTTCCGGTGATGTTTCGCGAGCCGGGCGAGATGGACGAAGAATGCTACGCGGTACCAGGGTTGACGGTCCTTCAAACCGGCATTCCCAAGATGCCGCATATTCCCGGCCGTTCGGAGCAAAGCGTCTTCTATCACGCAGATGAAATTCTGTTCGCGGAACCGCCGGTATTGTTTTATTTGCAAGCGATTTTTTACGCGATTCTGCCGCCCGTTTATGGAACTGCGAGAATGGCCACACTGGCCGCCGGCATAGGCGCGCTCGGATTCATGTGGGCAATATCGCGCAGATGGCTCGGCGGCTGGGTCGCGGCCGTTTGGGCAGTTGGGTTGTTTGCGAATGCTCGCTGGTTTTTCTTGCATGCAATTCGCGCTCGTCCTGACATGTTGTGCTCGATGTTTGGGATAGCCGCAATGTGGGCCGTGTTTCACTGGCGCGAGACGGGCAAACCGCGCTGGTTGGTGCTTGCCGGTGTAATGATTGGACTCGGCGGCCTAACGCACCCATTCGCGCTCGCTTATGCTGTGCCGATCGCACTGTGGGTGATGTATGAATCTCGCGGCATCAATCGGCTATGGTTCCCGGGATTGTTGGCGCTAGTTTCGATATTAACGGCCAGTTCCTGGTTGCTGCTTATTGTGCAATCGCCCGAAATTTTCTGGGTTCAATTCCGCAATCAGTTCTTGAATCCTTACGATCCATTGCCAGACCGCATTGCAACTCCCTGGCATTTCTGGTGGTTTCATGCCGGAATCATGTTGGATCAAATCAAGCCCTGGCAGTACTTTCTGGCAGTTGGACCGCTGACCTTTTGTACGTTTTTCGGCTCCAAGGAGACTCGCATTATCGCTTGTATTTCTTGGGCCTCGATGGCCTTGATCGCGTTCATGGTCGGCACCCATCACGCTGTGGCTGGCTACTTTACGTTTCCTAGCGGTTTGATGTTTCTGTGCACGGGCTGGTGTATTCATCAGTTAAGCAGATTCCTGCCGCGAATCGGCAGTCGGTATCAAGTCGTCACCGTTGCCGCAGCGATCGCATTGATGATGTCCATGATCCGGATTTCGCGACTGGGAACATTATTAGTTCATTTGGAAAATTGGAATAGCATCAATTTCAATGCTCCCAGATTTGCTCAAATGGTCATGGCCGACATACCTCAGGATTCGCTGTGCGCGGTGGATTCCGAGTTCCTGCTTGATTTTGTCGCCGCGCGCCGCAAAGTCATTCTGGCTCGCCACGAAAAAGTCACCATCGAGGGCAACCTATTGCCGGTCGACTTTATCATTGGCAGTCGCATGGCCATCGAGAACAAGATCTACATCAAGCATATGCCCAGCGAGATCATACGCACTTACGGAGATTTTCCGAACCTGTATTCGTGCTTCGCCGAAGTTCGTATTCCCACGCATGTGCCGCCCAAGCAATAAGGCGAGCGGCAGGTGGGAATTTACCAATACAAGCCCGAAGCGCAAGCGAGTGCCGAAACCACGCACCAGTCAATCCAGGCTCTCACTCGCTTGCGCTTCGGGCTTGTATTGGTAAATTCCCATCTGCCGCTCGCCTTACGACACCACACTCACTCCCATGTACCGATTGCTAGCGATGACGATCGAGACGAATGGTGGCTTCGGTCGCCACGAGATTCCGAATAAATTCGTCTTGACTGGCCAAAGTTCAATTCGATATTCTCTAGCGTTTGAAAAATGCTGCTTGGATTACTGAATGGGCAGGCGCCTGCAGGGCGTTTTCGGCAACCGTAATCTGCCCCTTCTTGAATCCTGCAAAAATGCCGCGTCGCGACGGACAATTTCGCAGTCGAATTATTTAGCTATAGAGGACCAGGATGTCCCAAGTAACCCAGAACAAGCAGGCGGGGCCAGTTCCGATGTTGGACGTCAATCGCGGAAATCAGGAACTGCGCGAGGAGATTCTATCGGCGCTTGAGGCAGTAGTTGATAGTGGACGGTTCTTGCATGGACCCGAAGTGGCTCAACTGGAATCGCAGGTGTCGCAAGTATGCAGTGTCCGACATTCAATCGGTTGTGCATCCGGCAGCGACGCGCTGCTTCTGGCATTGATGGCCTTGGACCTTGGGCCTGGAGATGAGGTCATTGTTCCCAGCTTCACGTTCTTCGCGACTGCATCTTGTGCCTGGCGGCTCGGTTGCAAAATTGTCTTTGCGGATATTCTCCCTCAAACGTTTAATGTGGATCCTCGCTCGGTCGAGGCCAGTATCACGCCGCGAACGCGTGCGATTATTCCAGTACATTTGTTCGGCCAATGCGCGCGCATCGAAGAAATTTGTAAGATTGCCCAGCGGCGAGAAATTCCGGTGATCGAAGATGTGGCCCAGGCAATCGGAGCCGCGTACCACGGGCGTCCGGCTGGTACATGGGGACAAATGGGTTGCCTCAGTTTCTACCCGACGAAAAATCTCGGCGGTTTCGGCGACGGTGGGATGCTGACAACTAATATTGACACGATGGCGGACCGCTTGCGTTTGTTGGCATCGCATGGAATGCGACCGAGATACTACCATCAAGTCGTGGGTATCAACAGCCGATTGGATACGCTGCAGGCTGCTGTACTGTCGGTAAAAATTCGAAGACTGGACGATTACACGCGAGCTCGACAACAAAACGCTCAGCGATATTACGAGTTGTTCGAGCAAGCGCACGTGCAGGATTCGATTGCGTTGCCGATCTGCGAACCCCACGCGCGGCACGTTTGGAACCAATATGGAATTCGCGTGCGCGACGGCCGCCGCGACGCGCTGAAGAAATACTTGCAGGACGAAGGAATCGGCTGCGAAGTCTACTACCCTGTTCCGCTTCACCAGCAACAGTGTTTTCAAAGCTGCGGATTTCCGACCGGCAGTTTGCCACAAACGGAGCTGGCAGCTCAAGAAATCCTCAACTTGCCAATCTATCCAGAGTTAACAGAGTTCGAACAAGAAAGAGTTGTCGAGCGCATCGCGCGCTTTTATCGAGAAAGCTACTCGCGCGCCGCAGCGTGACCAGAAAAGTCCCCGCAACGACGAAGTGCCGCTAGGACAGTGCCGCTCGCCTTACCTCGCTTACGCTTCGGGTTTCAGAAAATCACAGTCAGGCTATTTTAACGCTCGCAAGTTTTTCGACAGCCGAAAATCATTCAGCACATCAAATGCAGGCGGATATCGTTTCAATGTCTGCACGATGCGGGAGCTGCTGATGCCCAGATGATTACCTGCCTTAGAAAGCTCAAAGTCGCAAGCTCGCAGCCAATCGAGCAATTCGGCGATGATGGCTGGGCAATTTTCGTGATTAGCAGAAATTACTGGCCTGCCTCGCGCATGGCACAACTGCCAATTCTCACTCGGCATGGCCGATTCCAAATCAAGTACCGTACGAATTTCCGCCGCCAATTTGAAGCGTAACCTGAGAATCGCTTCCCGGTGATTATCTGGCCGGCTGCGTCGCTCGCTGGCTTCGGCTTGAATGCCGGAGGGTTGGTGAACGATCACCACCGCAGTTTCGACTTTATTGCGGTGCTGACCGCCGGGTCCACCTCGACGCTGAAAGCGAGCTGTGCATTGTTCTAGCAACTTTTCTATTGGCAGGCACGCCGGATGCATTACCAGTAACGCCTCGGAGAAATCGCTTTTCAAGCAGTCAACGATTCGAATACTTGCCGTTGCTCGATTAGCGCGGCAACTTTGTCCTTCGGGTTGGTACGAGCCTCCAGCATGATCCATCCCTGATAACTGACCTGCTTGAAAAACTTCATCAGTTGGGCATAGGGATACGTACCATCGTTCAATTCGCGGACATGGACCGTATCTCCGAACCGTGGCTGGACCATTTTGAAATTCGCGTCCAAGCCCGCACCCTTTAGATCTTCGTCATTGGAATTCCAGCACACCAGCACGTTGGGATGATCTGCAATATCGAATATGGCTTTCATCACAGGCAACTCTTGCGTTCCACTGCCGTGCACTTCGACGCGAATTTTTTGACCGTATTGTTGGCCATATGCGGCGACTTCGTTGAGAGCTTTACCAATCTGCTCGATCGTTTTTTCCCTGGGCACGTTACGCACAAATCCGTTGGGCTTGACCTTCACCCCGGTTCCACCACAGTCGTGCATCAAATGAATGTACTTCTTGGTCAATTCAATATTGTGTTTTAGCTTGGCTGGGTCATTCTCGTGATATTGCGCGTTCGAACCATAACCAACCAGAGTGACAGGGCTGTCGGCAAATCGCTTGCGAACGGCCTGCCGTTCTTCTTTGGACAGCGAAGGCTCAACTCCGTGCTTGTGTTCGGTGCGCACTTCGACACCCAGCACTTTCGATTTATCGCAGACATCGATCAACGTCGGCAAATCCATGTCTTGGCCCCAAAGATACGTCACCAAGCCAAATTCCATTTTCGCTGGCCGGACGTCGGCAGCCGCGCAGCGATTAACTACTGACGGTACGGCGAGAACTGCCGCTGCAGTGAACGTGGAGTTTTTCACGAAGGCACGTCGGTCAAGCACACGAGTTTTCATTGCTGGCTCCCCATCAAAGACCCTGATATCAGTTTTTGGAAGTCGTTACTGAACATCAGTCTATCTATTTTTCCGTTCCAATGGGATATACGACGTCTCCTCAGCATCAAGACCGGAATTGGTTCGACGTGCAGCATCCCAAAGCGATGATCCACACCGAAAAAGCCCAAAATAAAATACTCAGCATGCCGATCGACTTGGCGAGAGCTTGTTAAGCTCTTCGGTGCTCAAGTCACGGTTGGTAGCCGTTTGGCTAATGAATCCCAGGCACGGATTGTTCTGGCTCAGCAAGCTCGACTCAACCAGATCGCTGGATTAAAATTGACTTGCCAAAACTCGCTGATCAAAATCATGCGATCAAGACTGGCAAGCAGGACAATCAATCCGTCTTGGTGGTTACCGGCGGTAGTGCCAATGCGACACTGTGGGCGGCGTACGAATTGGGATGGCGTTATGGGGTACGCTATTTCCTGTTCGGAGATTTATATCCGGCTCAAGCCAGTGCGTTTACCGTCGAGGGACATGATATCGTACTGCGCCCCAGCGTAGCTCGCCGGACCTGGTACGCGTTTACCAATTCTCAGGCCGGAACCGTCTCGTGGGGATTCGATGAGCACAAGAGAACTCTGGTGCAACTGACAAAGTTGAAATATACCCTCGTTATCGCGCGAGCCACCGACTTGAACGAGTACGCTTCGGCGAATAACGCAATCGTCGTTAGTGGCGATACGCAAGGCAGAACCGTATTAGGCGGCGCTCGGCTGTTCGATAACCCGGAACTAGCATCTGCAAAGGAACCGAGTCAGTGGACGGCAGCGCACTGATGAATGAACACGCTTATCGACCAGTTGCCAAACTACTCGACGAGACTAAATCGCAGTGACCGTGGCTTCTGCATGACGTCAAGCGAATGACGCTGAGAGCTGTTACCCGCTTTTCTTAACTACGCCGAAAATAGAACCAGGCATGTTCGAGTTTCTCGAACATGCCTGGCCAAATATCTAGTGGCTTTTGCCTTGGGCGACTAATCGCTAGTGCTAGCGTGCCAACGCTTGCTTTTTGTAGCCAATGAACTGCCGTTGTTGCGCTGGATTGAGACGTTTGGCAGAAGTCGACGGAACGCTGGGAGCAGGAGTGGGAACTGGTTCGGGACCCGAAGCGCTGGGGCTTTCGGTTGGTACAAATCCTTCAGAATGCACAGCTCCGCCTGATGCACAATTCGTACAACCGCCTCCGTTTATCGCCATCGAGCCACCGCAGCTTGCACAACCTCCGGAGCTATCACAGGAAGGTGAAGCAAATCCGCTGCCACAGCCATCGCACGCCATGTATCGCGTTCCCCAAAGAGCTCGCAAGATATTGCGGATCGGCTGACAATTGCCGCATGCTCCTCCGGCAGGTCCGCAACTCGACCCACAATTATCGACGCATGGTGGCTCGCTGACCCACTCGTCAATATAGTGTTCTCCACAGCCAGCATTACAACTTGAACGTGCCAAGATGGGATGATCGTTGCATGCCCCAATCCCACAACTGCCACATGGTCCCTGCATCGTACAGCAACCTGCGCTGACGAACCAAAGAGCAGCCACAGACATCCAGCCCGGAAGAATTCGCGATCGCATAATTCTCATCATCCTCTACCTGAGAAAACATTCCCTAATCGACAAAATAGTTATCGACCGGCAATGTCCAAGCAATCAGCAAAATTTCCTAATAGCCCCGAGTTTACCGTATGGCGTCTGCTTCGCAGTATGCTAGCAACGGACGATTTTGGCGATGCGAGGCAGTGCAAGAACGCGTCTGGCTACGATCGTCGTCGGAGTTCCTCGCGCAGCCGAGCGACTTCTTCTTCTGCCGCGCGCCTACCTTCCGCCTCTGCACGTCGAGCTTCGGCTTCTTGCTGGGCACGTTCGTTGGCAGTCAAGATCCGCTGGCCGTTATCCAAGCGATAAAATTGAAGGCAGCCTTCTTCGCGGCGCAAAGTCAGTCCCAGCTCTTGACTGACCAACGCGTCGGATGCGTCGAGAACCATTGGCTCAAACGCATCCCCGACCAGACGATAT
>SYJV01000494.1 GCA_005798335.1 Planctomycetaceae bacterium
CAGCTTCTCGATCTGCGCCGCTTGTGCGGCGGCCAACTCTCGAAGCTCCCGAATCGTTTCGTCTCTATTGTCCATACGCGAACAATAGAAAATCAACTAAATTAATGCACTATCAATTTCGTACCGTGAACGGTTACCTTTTGGATACCCTGTCGGGCCCTGTTTCGAACTCTCCCATGCTTTGGCCACTAGCACTCGACCAAGCGCCCCTGATTTAACAAATTCGATCGCCGATTGTAGCCGTGTCGTCGAGCGATGTTGCGAGCCCATCTGCACGATGCGTTTGTGTTTGCGCATCGCCGCGACCATCCGCATGCCTTCGACAATATCATGGCTATCGGGCTTTTCGACATAAACATCTTTGCCGGCTTGGCAAGCCAGTATCGTGGGGATGGCATGCCAATGGTCGGGCGTCCCCACTACCAGCGCATCAATCGACTTGTCATCGATCAGCTTGCGAAAGTCGCTCTCGCCGCGCGGTTGCTTGCCTTGCAATTTGCTGGACGCTTCCAAACCTGCGGGCAATCTGTTGGCATCCAAGTCGGCAATTGCCACGACTTCGACATTCTTATTCGCAGAGAAAGACTGGATCAGCGACATAGCGCGCCCACCAGCACCCACGATACCAACTCGCACGCGCTCACTCGCGGCAGCTTTGGCAGTCTGACCCAATTGACTCGCAATCGCGCTCCCCACGGCAATCATCGAACCAGTCTTTACGAACTCACGGCGGTGTTGTGTTTGCATAACGTACGGTTCCGCTTAAACGAAAAATGAAATGGTATAGTTGGTCGCGCTGTCCTTGCCAGCACCGAGTGTTCGGTCAATTGCTCAGCGGTTTATACTTGAGCGTTCGAAACTCAATCGTGTAGAACTCAGCTTGCAAGCCGACGTATCCTTTGGCGACCGCACAGTTTCGCCACGTAAGTGTATCGTAGCCGTTGATCCACACTTTGATCTCTTTACCAACGGCAGTGATTTCAAAAGTGTTCCACTGGCCAGGAGGATGAACTCGCTTCGGCCCTTCTCCCGGGATGATAACGCGCTCGGTTTTGCCGTTTACCTGCATGTCGCCGAACAAGTCGCCAAGCAATGGCGGTTTGTCGAGATGTGCGATCTGGATCTGATGCCAGATGGCTGAATCCAACGAGCGCACATAAGCACCCGCGTTATAATCTTGCTTGCCATCGAGCGGACGAAATCGCCATTCCAAATGGAACACACCGTCGCCCTGCGGTTGGTCGTAAAGGAACATTTCCTTAACACCTTCGCCGCGACAGACTAGCAATCCATTTTCAACACTCCAAGGCTGTTTATTGGCCATGCCCAAATCCAGGCCGACTCGCTTCCAGCTCTTGAGATCTGGTTTGGGGAATAAGTCGATCCAGCCTCCGGGTTCCCGTTCCAACAAGCTCTTTTCCTGGGAGTTTACCTGTACGCACAGCGAGCAGACTAGCAGCGCAGCGTACTTTATCGATCGATAGTTGGTCATTGTTTCTCGCTTGTGAATGGCTGGTTCATTTTTCCGCGACAACTGGGTTTCGCAGCGTACCGACGCCCTCCAGCTCGACCTCGACAATGTCCCCTGGTTTGATCGTCGAAGTGGTGCCAGGTGTGCCCGTAAAGATCATATCGCCCGGGTGAAGCGTGACATAGCGGCTGATAAAACTGACAGTCGACGGGATATCATGGATCAAATGGTCGGTTCGCTCCTCCTGTTTAACCTCACCATTCAATTTCAATCGCAGCATCAGATTTCCGTAGTCGAGACCTGTGGCAATAACCGGGCCGACTGGTCCAAACGTGTCTGCCCCTTTGGCTCGCCACCACTGGACGTCTTTAACATTCTCATCGTTTTGCCAAATCCGTTCGCTGACATCATTTCCGGCAGATACACCAAAGACGTATTCCATCGCGCTCGCTTTGGAAACTTTGGAGCACTTCTTGCCAATGATGATGACCAATTCTGCTTCGTAATGGACGGTCTTGGCGTCTTTGGGTAGGACGATCGATTCGCCTTGAGCCACCAAGCACGAAGGGCTCTTGTAAAATGGCTGGACAATTTGGAATTTCGGCGGCACGACATCATTCTTCAGATGACTGCGGTAATTACCTGCCAATGCCAAAACCTGTGTGGGGACAGCCGGTATTAGAATCTTGACGTCAGCCATCGCATGAGTCGTATCGGTCTTCTTAGGCGAGTTAAACAGATCTCCGCTCAGTTCTCGAACTCTGGTTCCCTCGACCAGTCCATACGAGATTTTTCCATCTTTGGAATAACGCACGTATTGCTCGGCAACTGCGAAGTTCGTCCAGCTCAGCAGACATGCGTAGGCCAGTAGCGTTCGACTGATCATCATTGGTTAAACTCCTGGTTGCAAAAAAAGTCATGTGAGTAAAACGATTGTCCTCAATCGTTTGCAAAGTAAACAAATGTCCTCAATCGCTTGCTGAATATCGTTTGCTGAATTTATACAGGACAGTTTTCTGAGCAATTGGGGATGCCTGAGCAATTGAGGACAATTGCTCTACTCTCCACTAGCTCAACAACGTCAATGGATTGACGCGAGTTTTCAAGGGCAACTCGACTGGTCCACCCACTCGATGCGATTCGAATACTGCAGCGATCATTTCGACGATCGCTCGACAATCGTCCGCAGAGCACTTCGTGGGCCGGTCGCGTTTCACTGCGTCCAACAAATCATTAATCGCCGCAATGTGGCCCCCTTCGTAACTGCCGTCGGTGCGATTTTCTGCCTTACCTACACCTGCCGAAGTAATCGGCTCCCAGGATTTGCCCGAACGTCCTGGCGACCAACTGCTGTCCCGCAAAATATAGCCCTTCGCCAAGTATCCGCTTTCCATTTCGATGATCCCTTTCGAGCCAAAAACTTGGATCGCAAAACGCGTGGGACTGCCCGCCATGCCGCGCCGCGACGCAAAGTGACCGTAGGCACCACTAGCGAAAGTATATCGCGCTTGGACGTTATCACCGGCGAGCTGTCCGATGCCCTCGGCACCCGTGACAACGTCTTGCTTGGTAACTCTGTGCCCTTGTTTGGTAACCACAGAACTGCACGACGAAGCACTGCCCCCGGCCAACGATCGCATCAACCCAAACACGTGCGAGCCGAGCACCCACAGGTCCTCGCCTCCGCCGCGAGCGTCCTCTTTTCCGCGGGCGCGCAGTTCGAGTACTTCGCCAATTTCGCCATGGCTGATCAGCGATTTGCAAACGTTCAATACTGGCGAATACTGACTGACGTGTGCGATGCCCAGCTTAAGATTCTTCTTCTCCAGCTCTTTGATCGCGGAATCGCATTCCACCAGCGTCGGACAAAACGGTTTTTCCATATAGACATGGCATCCAGCCTGCGCCGCGGCGAGAATCATATCGTGATGCTGGTCGATCCAACGTGGGCAGATCGCCACAACATCCAATTTTTCCTGACTGAACATGTCACGGTAATCGGCATACGTTTTCTTGGGATTGGTACGTTTCTTGGCCGCCTCGCGCCCGCCTTCATGTGCGTCTGCAAGCGCTGTGATTTCTACGTTGGGCAATTTAGTAAACGCAACATCAACACCGTGACCGTAGTCCCCTTTGCCAGTTGCGCCTATGATGCCGACACGCACCTTTTCACTGCCAGCAGCTCGGACAGGCCTACAGAACTTGGTTGCCAAAACTCCCGATGCCATAGCCACTGAACTATTCTGCAGAAAGTCTCGCCGAGTTCGTGATTGCATGATACGTCACCTTGTTTGTTATGAGTTGCTACTGGCGACATCGCCGAAACCAAAACTATTTCTGGCTTAGCGACCTAGGCTGCCACATTTTATGCCGCTGGACCAGCCAATTGTTGCGATCAAACGAAATAATCCGAATATTGTGCTGGGTTTGCAACTTGAATTCAATAGCCGGATGCGATTTATCTGCTTGGTTCACAACAGAGTCACGGGAGTCACGGTGTCCAGAGTGGTTCGACGATGCAGCATTAAGGTCACTAGCCTGGGCTTTCGAGAGGCTCGGAATGGACGCTCGAACGCGCACCATTTTTTCCGATTTCGCATGTCATGGGACGAATAATCAGAATGAATGTTGAACCAGCGAGCTGAGTGGAGTTCATGTTCTTTGATCGGAGATGCTTCATCCTACAGGCGTGGATAGTCCGTTTCCGCATCTTGTTAGCCTGCCATTCGCAAAAAGCGAGCAACTGTTATTGTCCGAATAGTTCAGCGTGAACATCGAACTAACGAGGTCGATCGGCGTTGACTTTCATAGCGCGTTGAGCGGCCTGCGCATAGTCTTTCGAGAACTGCTGGATTCTCTGGGCAGCGTTCATCAGGTACTCCTCGAAATTTAATTCGGACCGATGGCGATGTCGGTCGATCGCCATCAGCAGCTTCGCATCCTGCACCAAACGCCGCTGGCGCTCTTGCTCTCCAAACCGCCGAGCATCGTTAGCAAATAGCGGTACAATCCATGTTCCCGGCTGTTGTTTCTCCATGTGTCGAGTTTTCATACAAGTGTCCTATTGCTAGCAAAATGATAGAGACATTTATGCGCACAAAAAAATCGATATCGCATTGGAATTCGCAATTCTGCTAGACTTAAGCGATGTATGTTGAGTATTGATAGGCGCGCGGCAGATAGGGATTTACCGGGACAATCGCAAATACAAGCCCGAAGCGCAAGCGAGTGCGTCAATCCCGGCACGCACTCGCTTGCACTTCGGGCTCGTATTGGTAAAAACCTATCTGCCGTTCACCTAAACACACGCACACCAATACGAAAGGAATGATCAAATGCTCTCGCTGCATGCCGTATTGCCCGACGTGGCTGACAGTGAAACTCGTAGTTTAACATCGTTGAAAGAATATGATGGATGTCCGGCTGGGACCTATATCTTTACCGAATTCTATTGCGAGGATCTCAGTTGCAATTGTAATCGCGTAATGATCAAAGTCTATCGAACTAGACCATTTGATGCTAACGACCCTGGCGAGGAAGTGGCGACGATTAGTTACGCAATGAGCGATTCGAAAGATTCCTATTGGAATACTGTTGCCGAAGATATGGAAAACCCGTTCCAGGATACATTTCACAAACAAGCTAGCTATGCAGACGAAGTGATGTACATGTGGCTCGCACAATGCGAAGCCGACCCTGACTATCACGACCGGCTCAGTCGTCATCACAAGGCATTTCGCAGGGAACTAAAAAAGAATCCTCATATCCTAAATGGAATTGAGTCCATGGAAAAGCGTGAGGCGAAGGCGAAGCGTTTGCCGAGTGTGCCAAAACCCTTTTCACGCAAGGAAATGAAACAACGAGATCGCCAGCGGCAGAAATTCGTTCAACTTCAGCGCGGCTCTCGCTGAGGTATCACTTTCGAAATTGGGACATCGTTCTGACAAGACCTGCCAGACCTGGTCGCCCAGGACCGCCAGGGGTTCTGGAGTGTATTATCTTACCGTCCATTTAGACTATAATCGCTTTCGGTCTAACCTACTTTCATGGATTCGGTGAATCTGCGCATCGGGACGCATTGGGAATATAGCGTGTCCGCGGCGCTGGAAATTGGAAGTGAAATAATGGACGCGAAGTTGAATTTCGAGCGCGAAGTAAATGGTTCCCGACGGCACTTTTTGGCAACACAAGCAATGGGAGTTGGCGCTCTGGCTGTCGCTTGGTTGCTGCAACAAGAACAAACTCAGGCAGCGCCGCTGAAGCCGAATTTTGACAAACCGACCTTCGATCTGAAGGCCAAGCAAACTCATTTTCGGCCACGGGCGACCGCCATGATCAGCATGTTTATGCAGGGAGGTCCCAGCCATGTGGACTTGTTCGACCCCAAGCCTGAGCTGATCAACCACCACATGCAAGAGTGCACGAGCAACGATTTCAAATTTGATAGTGTGGACCAAGCGAGTCGCAAACTGTATGCGCCTCAGTGGAAATTCAGGAAATATGGACAATGCGGCATGGAGTTGAGTGAACTGCTGCCGCATTTAGGCAGCGTGGCCGACGAAATTTGTTTGATTCGCTCAATGAAGACGGGTGTTAACAATCACGGACAATCAATTTTGGCGTTACAGTCTGGGGCAATCTTGCCTGGCAAGCCTTCCCTAGGGTCGTGGATGACCTATGCACTGGGAAGCGAAAGCCAAAGCTTGCCAGCATTCATGGTCCTGCGCGACCCTGCGTCTTTGCCGGTCGAAGGCGTTTACAATTGGTCCAATGGTTGGTTGCCCTCGTTATTCCAAGGCACGGTTGCCAGGCCGAGCGAGCCGCGCATTCCAAACCTAGACCCTCCGACATTTATGCGCGGAAATACTCAGCGTCGGTTTTTGGACTATTTACAATTGCTCAATCGCGAACACTTGGCGGCGCGACCCAACGAGACCGATTTGGCGGCGCGCATCGCCAGCTATGAACTGGCGGCCAAAATGCAAACCGCTGCCAAGGAAGCGTTTGACATCTCCGATGAAACCGCAGCTACTAAATCGATGTATGGCCTCGACCAAATTCAGTCGCGAGAATTCGGGACTCGCTGCCTGATCGCGCGCCGATTGGTCGAACGCGGTGTCCGCTTTGTGCAGATATTTACTCGCAACCAAGAATGGGATCACCATAACGACTTGGCCAAAAACCTCCCGCCGGCGGTGAAGAAAATCGACGCTGGATCGGCCGCTTTGGTTCGCGACCTCAAACAGCGCGGGTTGCTCGATACGACTTTAGTGCACTGGGGTGGCGAAATGGGACGCCTACCTGTGATACAAAACGAGAACAATATCGGACGCGATCATAATACTTACGGATTCAGTATGTGGCTCGCTGGTGGTGGATTGAAAAGCGGACTGGTGTATGGTTCGACCGACGAACTGGGACACCGTGCGGCTGAGAATGTCGTAATGCACTACGACTATCATGCCACGCTATTTCATTTGTTTGGCTTGGACTATGAACGCGTCCATTTCCAACGGCCCAACGCAGTGGGAGCACTGATCGAAAACGAGAGGCCCAGGGTGATCCACGAAATCCTAGCGTGATGAGTTGCATTAACTATTCGGAAACCCAGTGCCAGTCAATATTTTCCGTCGCGGACTTCGAAATGCGTGGGCTTGCCCAGTATTTCACCACCTGAGAGCAACCAGTGTGCAACCCATTGTATCAAAGTATCTTCGTCGACCGCCGGACTTCCAAACAGTCGATGAGCTTGGGATGCGTTGTTCAGCCAGGCTGTGTTTGATTCCGAACCCGTGATCGTAACAGGCTTGTCAAAAATCTCGGCGAATCTAGTGGCCACTTTTCGTATTTGCAAGATTTGCGAACCTGTCACATTCAAGATGCAGGGAGGGCGCGAGGCAAGCCCCAGCGACATAATAATTTCTTCGCAAGCATCTCCCTGCCAGATGACGTTCGCATATCCCATGGTAACATCAATCGGTTGACCATGAAGGACTTTTTGAGCGATATCCACGACAACGCCATACCGCAGGTCAACCGAGTAATTTAGTCGAATCAACACACACTTCGCTGACGAGTTTGTGTACGATCGCTCGCGTCCCAGGCACGATAACGCATACTCTCCAACTGGGGCCACAGGGTCGGTTTCCTTTGATCCTCCAGATTGCGGCGAAACGAAAGGGTAGACACAACCAGTCGACAGGGCGACGATGCGGGCATCGGAAAATCGCTGCGCAATACCAGCCGGCATATCCACATTCATCTGCTGTAACAGTGATGGATCATTGGCGGTGCCGAATTTGACCCCAGCCAACGCAAAAATATTCTCTGCATCAGGGAGTGAGGAAAGCTGCCGTGGGTCAATTAAATCGCAGGATAGTGTCTCGATGTTGTTCCGCTCAAAAAGCTCTGTCGCAGATGCACTACCGAAGCGGGACACCGCCATCAAGCGACTCGTTTGGCCGGCCAATTCGAGTCCGCGTCGCAACATATTGGTCAGATGAAATCCCATCTTGCCGCCTGCACCAATCACCATCACATCGCCGCGCAAATCGCGCAGGAATTCAACCACTTTCTCGCTCGGTCGCGACGCTCGTTCATGCAACTGGTCGATCGTGCTTGGACCAGCAAAATTCTCGCGCATCAAAATCGTCTCTCCAATCGTAAACTGCCGCTTGGATCCCGCACAGCAATTCGGACAAGCCGCGGCATTAGGTGGCATGAAAAGCCGAACTGTGAGCGGATAGAGTTTGTTGCATTCACGTCAGTTTTTCAAGATGCAAGGTGGTATCCAATTCACGCGATTCTGGATCTTCGGAACATTCCATTTTCCTCGAGCCTAACTCTTGAATGCTAGCTTCGATGTACGCGAAAAAGATTGCTCGCAATTGAGGTGGGCCTCGATTTGTGGCTTAACAGCCAAATTTGCTCAAAGTTCCGTGGTTGTATGCGTCGAATGAACTCTGACGTGTAGGATTCCCTTGTCGTTGGGCTTGTGGCTCGACCTATGAGTGGAGGCTGAGGGATGGCTGGCCCCAGCGGTGGCGCGGTTTTGCGCACGCTTAAATACTCGTCGCGGCACAATCGAGCTTGGCAGATGGCTCTGGCCGTATCGCTTGGATTGCTATTGGGTCTCATCCCCAAAGCGAACTTGTTGGCAGCCATGTTGGGCCTGGTCATCTTATTGTTGCCCGTCCACACGCTGCTGGCATTTGGCACTTGTTGCCTGGCAAGTTGCTGCGCAGCGATTGCCGCCGAAGCACAGAATCATTTAGGAAACCTGCTGCTAGCGCACCCCAAGACGCAGTTCTTGTGGGAGTCTATTGACTCGACCGCGTGGTTGCCTTGGATGGGCTTGACCAATAGCGCTGTGTTAGGCGGATTCTCGATCGGCCTTGCGGCTGGGTATCCGATTTTCCTGGCAGCATACGCACTGCTGCGATCGGCTGAACTTCGCTGCAAACGCACCAATTTAGTTTCGGAAACAACCCGAGTCCTGCCCACACAGAGCCGAGCCGAGCCACGCGTGCAATCAGTAATCTCAAAGAAACATTCGCCCAGCAGTGTTACTCAGCCTGCGGTTAAGCATGAATTGCACTGGCACATGCATAGCAAATCACCCGCACGCCTTGATAGTCAAACACAATTGGCCACGATCGGCCGCGTAGCGGAGCCGCTACAGATCAAGCAAATGACTCGCACGGTCAGTGGTAAACTATCCGCGCTTGAGTCAACGTCCGAAGATTCGATACTGCGATTCGATAATAGCGAGGCTTCGACCGCTCTGCAAGTTGCCCAGCGAGCCGCAGATCTTGCGCGCTGGGCCGACGAGGCATTAAGAGACTGCCTGGCGGACAACCCTATGGAATTATTGCGCGCCAGCGAATGCTCGGTGCTTGCAGCTACGTTGGGGATTGATGATGCGGATGATTATCTTACGGATAACCGATCGAATGGCGAACTGACCGCCGACCGAGGTGAATCAATGCCCAACCGGCAAAGTTCGGATTCTGATTCCGCAGCACCCGAGCAAATTGCCGCCATTGAGCAAAGCCTCGAACGGCTCGAAGCCTCTCTTGCGTTGGAACCGCCAATGCGTTCCGAAAAACAGCACCTGAGTTCCCCAGAAGATTCGCTGGATTGCTCGATTGAAAGTTCATTCCCGTTAGTTGGCAATCTACACGAAGGAAATTCAAGCAACCATCGTGATGAAAACTGGCTGATCGAGACGACGATCGAAGTCGTGCGATTAGCTGAACAGGTAGTCGTTAACAAGTTTGAACAACAACGCAACCAGGAACAAATTGAAAATATGCCCTCGATTCCCAACCTGTTATCCTTGCCCCATGGCGGTACTGGCCCAACACTCGCACAGATTCCATTGTTAAACACCGCTGCACAGCGAGCTGCCCAAAGCAGTGTAATCGAGGACAGCAAAGTATCCATGCCCACAACTCTTGTTGGGCCAGCGGTAGCGTCCAAGGCTCTTGAGCTCGGTGCTGTCGGCAAGGCCGAGCATTCGCAGCTCAGCCAGCCGAGTGCCTCCGATTCCATTACAGCTCGCCACGATGCAGCACAAAAAGTTGCGCCCAACGGAAATCGAGAGGAGGCGCTGCGGTACCTGCTGCGCCATCTACGTGAAATACGTGAGAAAGTCTAGAGCACACTTATGGGACAGTCGCCAGCACGTCGCCATCGTCTGTTGACAGTGTTAGTGGTCGCGGCCACATTCGCACTTGCTAAACCAGTTTGGCAATGGAGTGAACAACGGTTTGTTCACGGACTGCTGGGACCAGGCGTCCAAGTCTACACGTGCAGTTTGCTGAACCGATCCAACGTCGCCAGGCTATCGCAGATTTCGTGGACGCGCTCTGTTGCAGGTCCAAGTAACATCGAGTTTGCGTGTGACCAAATCCGGGCTCGGTATGACATGAGCCAACTGCTCCGCAAGCGGTTTCATTTCGCGGATATCCAGGCAGACAAAGTCGCCATTCGCTTGACGCGGGGCTCGACTCAATCTACTCCTGCTAGCGACGAAAACGTGGCTGCGACATGGCGGAAGGAGTTGAGGTCGAAATTGGCGTTGGTGCTGCCCGAGAGACTGATCGAGCGATCGAAATTGGTTCGTGGAGCGAACGAGTTCGTCAACGCCTGGGACCAACAATTTACAACTTGGCTGGAGCGCGGTTCGCAAATTGTCGAACAGTCGAAACGCGAGCAAACTCAGTTTCAGCAGCTAAGCATGAATCCCCTGCGCAGCCAACCTGAAATTGCAGTAGTGCTGTCGAACCTGCAAACGCTGAAACAAAGCATGGATCAGGCCGATTCTGAAATCAGAGAATCGGAAAAGCAAGTTGAGAATCAACGGCGCATGCTGACCAATCTGAAACAGGCCGATCAAGCCGAAATCGATAAGTTATTCGCCATGATGCCTAGATCGATCGCATTGCCGTTTGGTCAATCGGTGGCGAGCGAGTATTTTAGCAAGTGCTGGGAGCGGTACGCCGGCGTTTGTGAAGCAGTCGATCTAACGTTGGGGCAGTCAAGGTTTCTCGTCGTCGCGTCCCCGGTAGGAAATGACTACCGTCCATCAATTGCAGAGTGTCCATTAGTTGCCGTGCGCCGCGCGTCGGCTCGCGGGGCAATCGATCTCGGCCAACTTAGTTTTCCGTTTGAGGCTCAGGGAAAACATGTCGATAACGGCGCACATGGTTCGGCGTCCCAGTCCATTTGGCGATTGCAAGTCAAGTTCGCATCGTCGGACGTTATGCTGGCAGTGCGAGATCAATCCTTCGCCGCTCAAACTCAACGTGAATTCGCAATGGCCAGTTACTCGCGAATCGCTACGTCATCACCTTCCCGCAGCAACGATCCGTCCGGAAAACTGCAACCGATGTTTGAGATCAAGTGTAACGTCGAAGAAGGACAACTGCGCGGATCGGGAATGATCGATCTCAATCAATGGCTAAAAGATCAAGACCGCATTGAAGATCGTGAAGCGATCGTCGACTCGGGCGATATTCCCGTTGTGGAAGATGCGTCGCCGGCCAATTACGTGCATGTTCGCATTGGCGGAACTTGGCGACAGCCGGTGATTTCCATGATGAGCGACGCTCCCGATTGGATTGCCGCGAAACTGGATCGCGAATATCAGACTGCCGTTGATCAAGCTCGCGGTCAAACCACAAAAATGCTCGATGAACATCATACGGCGGCATTGCAGTCGGTGGCCAAACTAGTCAATACCAAACGCTCCCAAACACTAGCGCAGTTTCGGCAACTGCGCGCACAATTAGTGCTGGCAGAAAACGTTCAGCGCGAGTTATCTCAGCGAACAAACCAAGGGGGCTTCGTCCGGCGCATTCAAGTCGCCACGCCCGTGACTCGTTAGTTAATAGGTCCCGTCAATTTCTGGCTTCGCCCGCGCAAGTCCAAAAGAGTGGCGTTCGCGGTGGATGCATGAGTTGCCTTCAACCAGCGCTGGAGCTTAATCAACTTGTCGTCTGCACTTGGCTCGTCGGTCGATTCTCTGCCCGGAGCGTGACCCCACGCGATCAGCCGATGGTCGCGAGTTTTGATCGACAGTGTCCACGGACTGCGCGCTCCCGCTTCTTTGTCTGTGTTCACGTAAACGACTTTCAGACCGAGCGATTCCCGTTGCGGTGCAAGTAACTGGCATAGTTGCAACGCATCAAAGATGCGTGAATCGCCAAACGGCATGCCAGCATCGCGACTGGCCGGAGCCGCCCCATCGGCAAAAATACAAAAGTAATTGCCGACTTGATCGCTGGTGAAATCATCCGTGGGAAGCACAATCCCAGCTTGGTCGACCGGGAATACTCCGGGCTCCAAAGGCTTGGCTCCAGGGATAACCTCGCCGCCAGTTGGCTCATAGTACACCATGGCAATTGGCTCGCGGTACACCAAGTCAACATTCACGCGACTGCCTCCCATTTTCTGCACGCGAATCGTGCGCTGCACCCAAGCGTGCGCATCAAACGCGCGATCAATGGTCGCTGTCGCGTCGCGGTCCAGCAAATGCACGAGCGACAAGCTGCTATTGCGATACACTTCTTCGCGCACATTTGATTTGGAAATCCAAGCAGGCTGCTTCGTGACCGTCAAATTCTCTAGCTTCAAGGAGTACAAAGCTATGTTGAGATGTTCAGCTCCCCAGTAGAACCAACCCACGTATCCCAGAATCAGTAAGGGGACAACGGCAAACAACAAGGCGGCTCCAGGCAACGAGCGGTACGCCGTCAGCACCTGGCTGATGAACGTGGGTGGAGGTGGTGGAGGTGCGGGCTCCGCTTTTCCTTTGTTGTCGCTCAATTCGTTGGTTCCTTCCTGGTCGAAGAAGGTACCTTACCAGATTCGTAGATGCGATTGCAACTGGATTCCGGTCCGATGTTCTACGGCTTTGCGAACTCGGTCAAGCAATGCTAGCACTTGTTCGCTGTTGGCGCCGCCGGAGACAATTAAGAAACCCGGATACTGTGCGCTCAATGAAACTTCACCCAGCGACGCCCCTTTGAGTCCCACCTGATCGATCAATTCGGCGGCGGTGATTCCGCTTGGGTCGACAAAAGCCACTGCAGCTCGTTGGTCGGATGGCGGCTGCTGTGATCGCTTGTAGATCCAGCTATTTTGCATGCGACGCGTTAACTCTACGACGTTGCCCGCATCGAGTTCCAATTCGACTTCGTGGATTGCGACATCATCCAAATTTCCCAGTCGGTAGGAAAACTGTAGGCTGCTTGCATCGCGCTGCACCAATTCGCCATGCCGCGTTACGCAACCGACTCTGCGCACTCGGCTGCCAATATCGCCATTGATCACACCCGCGTTTCCCGCCACGGCACCACCGACGGTTCCCGGAATGCCGACCAAATGCTCCAATCCCGCCAATCCCGCCCCCACAGTGCGCGAGATCAAGTGGCTCAACTTGGCACCGGCGCCAACCGTCACTCTTCGACCGTCGATGCGGATCGAAGATAATTCTGGGGCTGCAAAGCTGAGTACCAGCCCGTCGACACCCGCCTCGCGGATCAGCAAATTGGAACCGCCTCCGAGAACTCGGAAGGAGATCTGCGCTTCGAAAGCTGCTCGAATCATTCCTGTAAGTTCGTCACCAGTATTGGGTTCCGCGAAGTATCGCGCCGGGCCGCCAATCTGCAACCAAGTGTATTGAGCCAGTGGTTCACGCTCGCGTACCACATGTTCAAAACCGCTAGGAAACTGCATTAAAAACTACCCTAACCCGTTATCTGATAATGGCTTAGCCCAACAAACCTCTGGCTCTCGCGAAGATAAGTCTCTCCGAAACCCCGTTGATTTGAGCCGGAGAGACTTGTGATTCGAAACGGAACTCGGGACTAATTCCGCGCCGGACGCACCCTTTGTAGTAACTCGCGGATTCGGGATTGGCTTTGCATTCCCGTCAAACTGAAACGTTTCCATCCATTACTATCTTGGGTGAAAACGACGACTTGGGGAAGGGTATTTCCTCGCATTAACTGTTCCGCTAATTCTGGTCGCAGGTCCTTGTCGACGGCCGAAACAACCACGTCCCGCAATTCTCCCGAGTTATTCATCGGTTCGATCGTTTCCCGCTTCAGTACTTGGCAAGAAGCGCACCACTGTGCTCCCACCAAAACCATCAGAGGCTTTTTCTCCTTTTGAGCCTTGGCAATTGCGGCATCGTATTCAAGCGATTCTTGCTTGTTGCTAATGCCGGTAACGGTCAAAAGGAGGGCTAGTGCCACATAAACCATACTCATCATCCCTTCGTGAAAAGACAGTGTGGCGACAACCACCAACAGGCGCTGAGCCGAAATGCGTAAGCATGAGCAACTCTGCTCGGTTGA
The DNA here is from genome assembly GCA_005798335.1 of Planctomycetaceae bacterium. Classification (GTDB taxonomy): domain Bacteria; phylum Planctomycetota; class Planctomycetia; order Pirellulales; family Pirellulaceae; genus Aureliella. Next base: position 14,338 of record SYJV01000494.1, read on the forward strand.
TGGCGCAGGGACGACATACTTTGGTTAAGGAAAGATCCGTTCTTTTCCCAAAGTAGTCCATCATCCTGCTTAACTTCCATGGCTACCGGTTGTAAACCGTTGTTATCAATTCGTCCTGAAGTGGATGCCGCTTGCCAAACTCTGAGCGTCCTGATTCAAGTAGAAAGTCGTAGATGGGGGAGATTAGCTAAAAACTAGCGATTGCGCGGAGTTTGGCTTCCAGTAAATCGGGTTGCAAGTATAAGGCACCAGACTTCGTTGACAACCAGTTGCCGGTCCTGCAGGATTTATCGGACCGACCAATGCTAGCAATGTAGGTCTAACCTGTCGGGAATGACAGCAACTGGGGCAAATCGTCCCAAGTCGTTCGTTTTTTTCGGCTTAGATAGACCAAATGAATCTCATTCCGGCTAGAAATCAGGGTGATCGGCGATGTAGACTATGCACTCAAATTCTGGAAAGTTTTTCAAACGCGCACCTTAGAACTAGTCCTTTCGGGTATTGAATTGTGGCCAAAATAGGGTGTTGACAGGTCGAAGACGAACCTCTCTCGGAAGAAAAATGCGACTGCGACTTGGACTGATTGGATTGTCCCGCGACTGGCAAACGCGATATTGCCCCTCACTGCGAATCCTTCAAGATCGTTTCGAAGTTCGTTATGTCTATAGTTCTGTGGCCATGTTAGCTGACGCCGCCGCGAAGATCTTTGGGGCGCGCCGCCTGGACGGGTTCCGCGGTTTGATCAGTCGCGATGACATCGACGCCGTCATGATGTTGGAAGGGGACTGGTACGGCGTCTCACCACTGCTGGCGGCCTGTGACTATGGCAAAGCCATCTACTGCGGCTCGGAAGTCGACTTCGATCCCCAGCAAGCTGCCGACTTAAAGCATCGCGTTGATAGTTCGGGAATCGCATTCATGGCGGAGTTTCCGCGCCGCTGTGCTCCGGCGACGTTGCGACTAAAGGAATTGATAGCGACCCGATTAGGCAACCCGCGACTTTTGTTTTGCCATCGCCGACTTGCAATCGGCACCGGCGACAGCCCACGCGTAGGCAAACCGCTTTCGGTTCGCAGCGACCGCGAGCTATTCGAGCTGATCGATTGGTGTCGCTTCATCGTTGGGCGAGAACCGAGATCGGTGCAAGCCGTCTTTCACCCGACCTCGCAAGACTTGGCCATGCCCGATTACCAGATTCTCAGTCTTGACTTTTCCGGTTCCCAGTTGCCTCGACAAGCCGCGCTGGCGCAAATCAGTTGCGGTGCGTACATTCCCAATTATTGGCCCGAGGCGATCACGTTTCGTCCACCGGCTGCCGTGCAAGTTTGCTGTGAAAAAGGCATCGCATTCGTCGATTTACCAAACACGCTCGTTTGGTTCGACGAAGCGGGACGCCACCAAGAAGCTTTGGACAGTGAACTGTCGGTCGGCCAGCAACTATTAACGCAGTTCCATCGCGCTGTTACCAGTCTGGTGCGCAAGATGGGTGACCTCGAAGACGTTTATCGCAGCCTACACGCACTGCAACAAGCTCGCCACAGTATGCATACCGGTGTGCGACAAGAGTTAGTCGAAAACTGCTTGGGCCCGGCAGAACAAGCCTGATTGTCAATTCGCTGGTCGCGGTTTGAAAAATTGATTGATCACCAGTTCACCGATTCCCCGGCCAGCGGAAAGTCCTGCCGTATTATCGAATTGAAAATGGATACCGCCGTAGATTCGACTGATCCCGGCCTCTTGTGCTGCGGATTCAAAACTATTGAACGAACGCTTTGCCAACAAACTAATATCGTCCGGCGGTGGCCAAGCTCCCAAACTGCCGCGATCAGCGTAAGTGGAAAAAGCTACAGAGCTGCCGAACAATTCCGCCAACACCGTTGCTGCGGCACCACTAAACGTACTATGCCCCGACGTGTAACTGGGAAACGCCGGAGTTGCCAGCAACGGCAACCAAGTCGTATCAGGTACTGTGGCTGGGTTGCCATCCTCGCCAGCACTCCGGATAGCTGAGATTGGGCGCCACATATTGTGGGCGTACTTCGCATCCCAGCTTGCGATCGCAGCATCGGCCAATGCCACATTCAACATCGCGAACAGCCGCGCGTTGACGACTGTCGAATTGCCTCGCTGCAGCGCCAGATCTGCTGCAATTTGGTTCCAGTGTCCTGGTGGCGTTGCGGTTCCGCCACCATCTGCCCAGAACGCTGCGATCGCGGTTTGATCCGCAGTGCGCGATGAGTTCTGTTTGACTCCCAAACGAAAGACCTCATCCAATGCGGCTGCGTACTGTGCACTATCTAGCGTCGGTGGTGGAGCGGGACGAAACTGACTGCCACTGGCCATTGCAAAAGGCGCGACGTTGGGCCACTGAGGTAAGACCGCGCCTGCATTGTCCGGCGGAGTTGGCCGCCACTGGCCAGCCTGAGTGCCGGGAACATAAGACGCTGGCGCTGTTGCACCATCGTTGGTTCGCTCCGCCATAATCGCTTCAGCGGCCATGCCACCGATTTCTAATCCAGCAGTCTTGGCTGGTCCGTCCGGAACTTGCTCCAACGAGGCGGCAAGCGTACTGTCCCAAATCGCCAGATCGTGAGGTTTTGAGTACAGTGCCGAAGCAACTCGATGTGCGGCACTAGCGGCTGCCGCAACGATGGACGCATCCGTACTGGAAGTCGGAAGATTCGCACCATCAAAAACATATCCAACGAATGATCGATCAATGGCATTCACCGCGTCAAACATCGCGATGTGGATCATAGCCATATTGCGAGCCACCAAGGGTGGCGGCGGTTTGACTAACAAGCCCGGTACCGTCGCCGATTCTACCGTGGTTTCCCGAACGACGTCGAGGATTGCCGAATTCCAATCGAGCAGCACATCGCCAGTGCGCAGTAATCTCTCGGTCTGGTTGGTGCGGCCTCGATCATCACTGACCAAGAATCTCAAATGATTCAAAGGCGCGTTTGAATCCAAGACGATTTGCACCTTGCCAGTTGCATCCGCACGCCCTTCCGCCAGCACGGTCAGCCCAGGTACACTTCGTATCTCGACCTTTACATCCGGCAACGATTGGCCAACGTAGTTGACGCGCGACTTTAGTGCGACACTATTCTGGTTGCGATCCGAGAGCTGATCCAGATTGATCGAGATGTTCAAGGGATCGGCGTACTTGTTGATCGTATTGACGACCAACAGCGCATCCAAGGGTGTCAGGTGCTGGTCTCCGTTGACATCACCACAACGGCCCGCTGTAGTCGAGTGGTTTTGCCGGCAGCGAGCGTACTCCATGCTGGTTGATATCATTGGCGATTAACAGCACGTCCAGTGCGATCACTAAACCCGATCCGTCGACGTCGTACCGATTCGGCGAATTCTGCCAGTCGCCGGTCATCATGTACCGATCTTCCAGCTTTTCCAGCAGTAATCCCATCGTCTTATGACTCCCGGATAACACTCCCCTATTGCCTAAGATACAAGGAATTTGCGTTTTGAAACTAGATGACCAGGGTGCGTTTCTCAAGGTTTGCACGATTGGATTTTCAGTTTAGATGGTTTGGTTCGTTTAGACACAATACCGTTCAACGAACGTGGGATAAGCTTCCAGCTTGTCAACCTGTAGCGGAGTTTCGCCATTGCTTGCACAAGATATTGACAAGCTGGAAGCTTATCCCACGTTCGTTGAACGGTATTGTGTTTAGACAGGCATCCGGATCGCAGGCATTTGGCATAGTTTCTTGGAAGTCTACTAATGATGGTGTTGTAGAAACGGCGGACTTTTCGCCAGGATTCAGGGAGGTGCTCTTGTGTTTTTCGCAGTGGGCGGACATCTTGTTGATTCTCAAGCAAATTGCCATTTGTTAAGGCATTTTTGGGCTTAGGCGATCGCCAGAGTATCGCTGCTTAATTACAGCAAGAGGCTTCCTCGGATGCTCCAAATTCAGTTACCAGATGGGTCGATCGTCCAGCATCCCGATTCCGCAACGGCGCTCGATGTCGCTGAGAAAATCGGTTCGCGGCTAGCCAAAGCAGTCGTTGCGGCCAAAATCGGTGACAAGATCGTGGATGCCATGCGCCCGCTAGCGGACTTGACAAATCTCAGTCCCATTCCGCTGGTTTTGCTTACAGAGCGCGACGCAGAAGCCGTGGATGTTTTGCGGCATTCTTGCGCCCACGTAATGGCGCGAGCCGTCATGCGACTATTCCAAGGTGTGTCGCTTGCGTTCGGACCGACAATCAACGGTGGATACTATTACGATTTCGAGGTTGCCAAGAAGATCAATGAAGACGACTTTCCAGCGATTGAACAGGAAATGGCCAAGATCGTCGAACAAGCGGAACCGTTCGAGCAATTCTCGTTGCCGCGCGATGAAGCGGTGAAGCTGTGCGGTGACCTAAATCAATCCCTAAAGGTGGAGCATATTCAAACGGGACTGGCCGAGCATGCTCAGTTAGGTTTCTATCGCCAAGGAGAGTTCGTAGACTTGTGCCGCGGCCCCCACATTCCTAATGCGGGCAAGATTAAGGCTTTCAAATTGTTGAGTGTTGCGGGCGCCTATTGGAAAGGTGACGCCAACGGAAAGCAGTTGCAGCGATTGTACGGGACGGCGTTTTTCAGTCCCAAAGACTTGCAAGCTCATCTCGAGCAGATCGAAGAAGCACGTCGCCGCGATCATCGCGTGCTGGGCAAGAAGATGGGCCTGTTTCATATCAGTCCCGATGTTGGCCAAGGATTATGCCTGTGGTTGCCCAAAGGCGCTCGTATTCGAGTCTTGCTGGAAGATTTTTTGCGCAACGAATTACTGCGCCGCGGATATGAACCGGTCTACAGCCCGCATTTGGGACGCGTCGAATTGTACGAGACTAGCGGGCATTTTCCGTATTACCGCGATAGCCAGTTTCCGCCGCTGTTCGTGGCTCAAGCCGGTGCACTGGTGGATGCCTGGATCGAGCGTTTGAAATCACCGAGCGGATTAACCGATGCAGATCAGTCGCAATTGATTGGTGCGGCGCGCGTACTCGGCTGCGAAGTGGCCGACTACGATCCCAATGCGTCTGCCACCGATCGCATCGGTACTCTACAAGCCTGGCAGAGACAGCATGAACGGTATTTGGTCAAGCCGATGAATTGCCCGCATCACGCGCAAATTTTCAAAGCACAACCGCGGAGCTACAAACAATTGCCGTTGCGATTGATGGAGTTTGGCACCGTCTATCGATTCGAACAAACCGGTGAGCTCAATGGCATGTTACGCGTGCGCGGATTAACTCAGGATGACGCGCACATTTTCTGTACCGCTGATCAAGTCGAGCAAGAATTCCGTAACACGATTGAACTGACACGATTCGTGCTGGAAAGTGTTGGATTGAAAGACTATCGCGTACAATTGTCATTGCGAGATCCGCACAGCGACAAGTATGTTGGCAGCGAAGAGAATTGGCAGAAGGCAGAAGCCTCGCTGCGTCGCGTGTTGGAAGAATCGGGCTTGGATTTTCATGCGGCCGAGGGCGAAGCCGCTTTCTACGGGCCCAAAGCCGATTTTATGGTCCGCGATTGTATCGGTCGGCAATGGCAACTCGGTACCGTGCAGCTCGACTACAATCTCCCAGAACGGTTTCAACTAGAATACGTTGGCCCAGACAATCGCACGCATCGGCCAGTGATGATTCATCGAGCTCCATTCGGCTCGATGGAACGCTTTGTCGGCATGTTGATCGAGCACTTTGCTGGCGCGTTTCCATTGTGGTTGGCTCCGGAGCAGTTGCGCATCTTGCCACTGAGCGAAAAGACCAATGAGTATGCGTTGCAAGTCGAACAACAGCTTACTGCGGCCGGTTTTCGCGTCACCACGGATTTGCGAGGTGCCAAAGTACAAGCAAAAATTCGCGACGCGCAGATCGAGTTAATTCCGTACATGGCTGTCGTCGGACCCAAAGAGGCGGAACAGTCCGCGCTTGCCCTACGAGATCGGCTAGACGGTGACTTGGGTGCTATGCCGGTAACGGAAGCCATAGAGAAACTCACTCGGGAACTGCAATCGCGAGCCATTCGCCATGTCGCTTCATCGACGCAATCCGAAGAACCTCAGCAGTCCAGCACAGAGCAATTTCAATACTGATCGAGTTACCAGCTCACCGGTGTATTGGCAGCTCTGCTGGCTGATAAACTGGCATGTTCTCTTCAACGCTACATCATCGCCAACTTCTCGCGGGTAGAGACTTTGTCGGGGCAAGCGATATGCGAGTGCGAATAGACTTGGAGCAACAACTCTCTCATAACATGACGGCTGAAACAACAGAGGTAATTGCGATTTGACTTCACAAAGTGGGCATGATGTTTGATGGGAGTCGCCTTGAGTTGTGCTTGATCAATCCCCAGCCGTGTCGAATCACAAGCAATAGTCCTGCGAGGACTCCAACTCCAGCGTTTGGCCTGAGGTGACTTCCAGAATTGATCGCGAATCCAAGTAATGCGCTCGCCATTAAAACCACCAATACTCCGATCCAAAATCCACGTCGCTCGTGTTGCCAATCCGTTAGAGGAGGACTCACAGCGAGTTCCGCCATGGCGACTATCAGCACGACTATGCCGGGCAATAAGAAGGGAGCAAACCATATCCAGTTTTCAAAATCCAAACGAATGAATCCTGCGGTCACCCAGGGAACCCCAATCAGCCCCAGCAGCGTCATTAAAATGCCTGCAACGATATTCGACTGCTTAAAACACCACACGGCCAAGCCAATTGCCATTGCGTAGAAAACCCATAGTACCCAGTGGCATTTGTAAAATGCCGAAACCGTCGCCGCCGTACTCGCATTGAGCAGTGCGAGTTTCTTTTCCCACGGCAATTCCAAGTACGCGTATGCAGGTGGTAAGCCTGGCTCGAGACGCAGAGAAATGTAACGGTCAAGTGGAAAAAACCACGTTGTCGTTGGCGGAATCGCTTGACTGGCCCACTGCTGAATTTGAATCGCTTGCTCAGGGGCTGGTAAGTCTTCGCGCATCACGATTGGCTGCATTCGCTTAGGTGTCGTGGCGTAGCTGTAACCAAGACACAATGTGCCCAGCAAGGCAAGCAATCCGTAGGTGATCGAAGCTGCTCTACCAATGCGTCGCAATATTCGTTTGATCCCGGAATGTCTCGCATCCAATTCGACTTCTGCCGGTGACGCTAATGGGTTTGAAACAGTTGATGCCTGGCAATCTGCCGACTGCGATTTGGTCGCTGATGGCAGGTTGCAGGTTTTTCCCCCTGCCAACTCAATAGCGCGCTCGTTGACAATGTGTTGAGCCAAATGTGATTCTAGTATCGTGAGACTAGTGGTTCCGTGACTCCAGGAAGTCATGTCGACTTTCAAGCGGTTCGCAATTCGCATGGTCGCATCGATTGCCTCTGCGGGGGACAGCGAACGATGCACGCACAAACTGGCCGCCGCACCGCAAATGTCGCCGGATTCCAGAAAAGATAGGAACGCAGCAAAGCCCTCGCTTTCGGTTTCGGGAAACTTGCCTGACTGCATTGCAAAAACCAGGTTCTTCGAATCCAGAAGTGGAACGAAAGAGATCTCGTGATAGTAACGAATCGCCTCAATCGGTTTTCCTTCGGCGAGGTATTCTCTGATTTGCTCGTAGACTGCTTCAAGCAATCGACTTGAGTGATTCGTCA
>SYJV01000495.1 GCA_005798335.1 Planctomycetaceae bacterium
AGTCAGCTTCTCGATCTGCGCCGCATGTGCGGCGACCAACTCTCGAAGCTCCCGAATCGTTTCGTCTCTATTGTCCATACGCGAACAATAGAAAATCAACTAAATTAATGCACTATCAATTTCGTACCGTGAACGGTTACGCCAAATCTACTTGACCATCGAGCAACCGTCCGAAATTATCGACTGATCCTTCGGTTGCATGTGCCAATACAGTCGTGCCAGTGCTTGACTGTAGATCTTGAGAGATAAACTTGGCAATTTGATCGTAATTGCCACCCAGCATTCCAGCAGCGATGCGAACGTTACTGGGCATTCGGTCAGCCAGCCAATACTCCACTGGTATCGTAGCCGCGAACAGGCCCAGTGCGGCCGAGCATGCTGCCGCGATCAACCATCGCTGAGCCCAACGGTGCAATCGCGTGGGCTCGACTACGCGATCGCCCAATATCGCACCGACCACGGGAATCCCCATGGTCCAGTGCCACAATCTGCGGGCACGCGAGACTGGCCGCGCATGAATCGGTTCGCCCAGCAGATACCTCTCGAGATCTTCGGCCAATTCTTGGGCTGAATCATAGCGTTCTTCAATTTTTTTTCGCAAGCACTTGGCGATAATGGTTTCCATATCCGCATCAATCGTCGCCAGTACCTCGCGCGCCAGGGGAGCTGGGCGATGCATTACATGCATGATTGTCTGAACGACGGTGCTGCCTTGAAATGGAGGCCGACCGGTGACCAGTGCGAACAGAATTGCTCCCAAGGAATAAATGTCGGTTCTTGTATCGTGTTCGTCACTTCTCCCAGCGGCTTGCTCCGGAGACATGTAACTGGGAGTACCCAGCGCGGCACCTGTGGCTGTCAAGCCGGTCTCATGGCCTATCAACTTAGCCAAACCAAAATCGGTAACGTGCACAACATCGTGCTCGTCCACTAATACGTTGGCTGGTTTAAGGTCTCGATGGAGAATTCCGCGATCATGGGCAAACTGTATGGCCCGAGCCACGTCGCGTACGTATCGGGCTGCTCGCTGGCAATCCATCGGCCCGGCGTGCATCATGCGCGCCAGATCGCTTCCACGCACGAAGTCCATGGAGAAGTAGTGGTGGTTCTCACATTCTCCACATTGGTAGACGGTGACGATATTCGGATGATCCAATTTGGCGGCACTGCGAGCTTCGGTGTAAAACCGCTGGACCTCTTCTTGGCTCGCTAGTGCACCGGAACGAATCATCTTGACCGCGACTGCGCGATCCAAGTTAATTTGGCGACCGCTGTAGACGACTCCCATGCCGCCCCGCCCCAAGACCTTTTCGAGAATGTAGTCACCGAAACGGCACGGCAAGACGATTTGCGATAAGCTGCTTATCCGCGGCACATCAATTGAAAACTCTCTAGAGACTCCATCCAGTGTAGGGCCGAGACTTCCATGCTGCGAATTCTCAACTGAAACTCCTACGGGCAGTGTTTTGGCAATCAGAGTCTGATTCAAAAAATCGCTACCGCGCCCGGTATTGGCTGGTGGCGGAGCGGTGGTACCAGATTCGTTTTCAGTCGTAGGGCCAGCCAGTTTTTCGATCCAGTCAACTGCCTGCAGCAAATCCACCAATTGATCGCGCAGCTCGGGGAATCGCGCTAGGAATTCCTCACGATTAGGATAATTTCCCGCGTCGCATTTCTGCAAATATTCCGCCAGTGCGGAATCGACCTTCATTTCTAGCGCGTCTTCGTCGCCAGCCTGCATTGGCGTAGCTCTCTATCGCTGATGGGAGGACGAAACATCGCCAAATATACCATACCCGACGTCGAAACTGGCTAAGTTAGGTTAGGCTCCGCTAGCAAACGTGTGTCAAATAAAACTGATCGGCGGAATGTTAAGGTGAGTGGTAGGCAGCGAAAACAAGCCCGACGCGCAAGTGCGTCGATCCCGGCACTCACTCACTGGCTTGCGCATCGGGCTTGTCTTGGTGCTTACCCATCGGTCTAACCAAGTATTCGCTGATTGTATTCTAACCTTGGATTATGGAGATATAGGAGCCGGACCACGAATTGTTATTCCGCCAGTGTTGGGCTTTCCGGCGACACGACCAATCCAGGCCAGCGCAGCGTGAACCGAGTTCCCTTGCCCTTGACACTGGTCACTTCAATATCGCCGCCATGTTCTCGCAGAATTTTCCGGCTAACCGGCAATCCCAAACCAGTACCTCGTGAACCCTTAGTCGATTCAAAAACCGAAAAAATTCGCTGAATTTCTTCTTCAGTCATGCCTTCCCCATTGTCCTCGATCTGAATTTCAACCTGACCAGATTCGAATTTGATGCCAATACTAACGTTGACTTGCCCAGTCGGCAGAGCTTCGACTGCGTCAAGAGCATTGATCAGAATGTTGAGTATAGCGCGGTGGATGGCTTCTGCGTCAAAGCTTACAGAAGGAAAATTCTGTGGTCGGTTCCATGTAAATTCAGCACGTATTTCTCGGGCGCGAGCCTGCATCAATTCGACAACTTCGTCGACGGTTTCGCAGAGATCGCCAGATGACATCTCCGGCTGGCGTTCCTTGCTGAACGATAACATGTCCATCACTAAATTACTGATGCGCTCTTGGTTGCGTTCGACGATTCGCCAACCCTTGCGCACAGTTGCTAGATTGTCTTGCTGCAAGCCCGCCTGCACCAAGTAGCTGCCGCCGTGCATGCCTTGCAAAATGTTTTTCACGTGGTGCGAAAGGTTCGCAATGGTTTGTCCCATCGCTGCCAATCGTTCCGATTGGAGCATCGCGCGATAAAACTGAGTGTCTTCAATCGCAAGCGCAGCTTGATTACCGATGGCCACCAATAATTTCAAATGCTCCTGAGTAAAACCCGTGAACGAAGTCTGGACGATGTCTGCTGCCGGAGATCGGAGAGTATCGACATAGATGGCGCCAACCGTACCGTACCGACCAAGCATTGGTACACAAATCGCCTCATGTACACCTTGATGGACGACGCTTTTCGCGGATTGCCAGCGAGTGTCATCTTGCGCATTGCTGGTCAATACTCCCGCTTTGTTGGCGATCACATGATTCAATATAGTCTGGCTGATTTCCATTTTTTTGTCGGCAAATCCAGCTATTCGATTGCGGCGATAGGTTTGAGTTAAATGCCCCGAAACTTCGTCGACAACTAACACACAACCGCGATCACAGTGAATCCACTGAAAGATCAAATCCAAGACTTGACGCATCAGAGCATCGACATCGACCGTTCGACTGATTGCTTGCCCGACTTGATAGACAATATCCCATTCGCTTGCCATGCTGTCTGAAGCCGTGGGAGTATTCGCCACTGGCGCAGCCAGCGAACGATTGGAAATCTCGCTGCGGATCTGCGAATGCTCTAGTGGTGCATCAGAAGCAACCAATTCGACATTGCTGTCCGTATTTTCCGCAACTCGCTTGTCACCAGCGTCGCGGTAGATCATCAGCGTGCGGCCAAGCTGAATCCTGTCACCACTATGCATCTGCTGCTCGACCACTTTTCTACTGTTGATAAAGCTGCCGTTGCTGCTCCCTAGATCGCGAAATCGCATGCCCCCGTTGTCCATGTGCTCTAGACGAGCATGTTGGCGGGAGACTTCCGTATCATGCAGATGAATTTGATTCGTAGAGTCTCGGCCAATCGTTACATCCGATCCTGGAACTTCAAAATGTTTGCCGGCATCTCGTCCCCGGATTACATGTAATGAAGGCATAGTCGATCGAAACCCTGTATTCTAGCGTTGGCAATCAATTCAGTGCCCGAACTCGGGTGACCAGCCGATTCTAGCAAGCGCGCCAAGATTGTCTCGTTTTGGTTTAGTATCGCTCGATAACCAAGTGTCAGGTAGTTTTTGCGAGGAACTTGCCCGTCGAGTGCTGCGCACAAAAGTACCTGTTGCTTATTTCTCGGCTTTGACTTAATCAGTTCTGGCTGGTCCCCGTGCCACGCGCCACTACCGCTACCGACACTCTTGTCGCTCCAGCGGATCGCAGCAATTTCGAGATTTCCGCGACGGTTGCACCGCTGGTCATGACGTCATCTACCAGCAAGATATGCTTGCCCTCCATCCATTTCCCGGACCGAATGGCGAAAGCACCGCGAACGTTCTTTCTGCGCGCCGACCAGTTTAACATGCCTTGCTTACTGGTAATACGACGTCGACGTACGGCATACAACTTGAGACGAATGTCGGCCTGTCGCGAGACTGCTTGTGCCAGAACTTCTGCACTCGATGTTCGGTGAATGATGCGTCGTGTCCAGTGATTGGGGACTGGAATTACAAAGTCAGGAATTGCATCAGCCAGCTCTTGCAGTACTTTTTCCCCTAAGATCTTCCCGCCCACCATCGCCAGCGATTCGAATTGCGGTTTCTTCATCAGAATAACGGCTTCGCGCATTCTGCCGCGATAAGGTCCCAGAGCCAACGTCCGCGAGAAACGCCACTTTTCGTCATGGCATCGAGGACAAGATTCATTCGGCACCACTTCCGGCAACGGGCAAGCGCATCGCCGGCAGGCATAATAACGATGTGCAAGAATCTTGTGGCACGTTGAGCACGTCAATTCGCCGGAAGCCAAACTTGCCGAGCACCAGACACATTCCGGCGGGAGTATCAAATCAATCGTGGACGCCACCGGCCAAGCAATTATTCTGTAAGCCGAAGTTGTCCTGATGGCCTGTAACATTTCATGCGTGACTAAGAATTGGCTCGTACCGATTCATCGCACTTCGCGAATAACATCCTGCCAGCTTGTGTTTGCAAAGTACTGGTGACCACCACTGGTAACGTGGTACCAATGCGCTCGCGCCCTCCTTCGATGACCACCATCGTTCCATCATCCAAGTACCCAATGCCTTGTCCGATGCCTTCACCTGGCTTCACAATGCGCACTTCGAAGCTCTCTCCCGGCAAAAACTGGGGACGTAGCGCCGCTGCAATCTCGTTCAGATTAATCACAATGACATTATGAACCTTGGCCACTTTGTTTAAATTGAAGTCGCCGGTTACGATTTTTCCGCCGAGATGCTTGGCCAAAATCACCAACTTCATATCTACCGATTGCCCAGTAAATTCTGGCAACTCGCGCTCATAGATTTGAAAGTCAATCCGTTCTTGAGTTCGCAGTCGATTCAAGATATCCAATCCACGTCGACCACGAGCTCGGCGCAGCCGATCATTGCTGTCAGCGATCGCATGCAACTCGCCCAAAACAAATCCAGGCATGATTACTTGACTATCGATAATATTGGTTTCTGCCAATTCGGCTAACCTGCCGTCGATAATCGAACTAGTATCCAAGATCAAAGGTCGCAATCCCTTGAGATCCCGCGAGAATTCCATATAGGGAATGACAAACCGAAAATCGTCTTTAGTTTGCAATAGAAGGCTCGTACAACCATAACACAACACCGCTGCAATCATTAATTGGGCCGGAGGACCGAACCGACTGTCCTGGACAATTGGCGCTAGGGCAATCCAAAGCAGGTACGTCAATAGAAACCCGACTACCAGGCCAAAATAAACAGCGGAAATCACTTCGATTCTTTTGCGGGGCGTAAATATGTCAATGACGATTACACCTAGTGCCAGTAACACCATTCCGCTAATGACCAGGTAGGGTAAATAGGTTGGTCCAGAAATGTTTTCACGAAAGAAAAATGTCGCCACTCCTGCCGCAACCAGGATGAAAAATACGCGGAGAATCAATAAAGCCATAAAAACCTCGAAAATCAATCCACTCTAACAGCCGGCGCACTCGCTCCGGCATTCTCAGCAGCAGCCACAGTGTCTGCAGGAACTGAAATTATTGCAGTTTGTTTATGTTGACTACATTGTAGCTGCGCCACATCACTTCGTGCAATGCGATTCACCCCAGTAGTGGGGCAGCCCGAATAAAGAGCTTGCCTTCGGTTCTTACCCGTATTCCTAGAACACTGTACACCAAGGCTCGGTATCGGCTCGATTCGCAACTAATCTACGAAAAACTACTTCTGGCTCTTGGCCGCGATATTGGCCACATAAGGGTGATTTCGTTTGGAAATGACCTCCGCCACCAGGATCTCATCGGGGGGTGCGCCGGCAGACGATTCTTTTTTCTCGGTGTCGGATTTGTCGACCCGAACCAAATCCGCCAAAACATCCATCCCAGACAGCACGCGACCAAATGCCACAAACTTGCCATCTAGACGTGGCTGAGAAAGAAAGCAAATAAAGAATTGGGAACCACCAGTATCTGGCCCATTAGCTAGCGCCATACCGAGTGTGCCGCGGAAAAATTTTCGAGCGCCCGGCTTGTTTAGCTCGCCAACGATCGTGTATCCAGCATCCCCCGTCCCGTCACCCAAAGGACATCCACCTTGTGCCATGAAATGTTTTAATACTCGGTGGAAATTCAAACCATTATAAAAACCCTCTTCTATTAATTTAATAAAATTCCCAACCGTCTCTGGTGCCTGATTCTCGAACAATTCGATTACAATTTCACCTTTATTCGTAATCAGCCTCACTCGCGGCAGCGGATCGCCCGTCTGATCTGCGGCGATGGCCTTTTGCTCCGCGGCGAATCGTTCATTCAAAACAGGGTTGTTTTGAATATAGCCGCTCAAGAGATTAAGGTCTTCCAGCATTTTTGAAAAATCAAATCCGCTTTGCGCAAATCGTGCTAGATGAATTCTCGCAATGTCAAATTGGTAATTGGCCACAGCCGCAAACGCAATGTAGTAATCCAATTTTGGTTCTTTGCAGCCACCTTTCGCCAATGCCAGGCCGACTTCGAGCATGCCTTCAAAACAATCGTCGTCGCAGTTTTTCGACAATACCTCGTACAAAAACTGTTGTAACTGAGCATCGGGCGATACGACATATTTGCGAACAGCCACTTCTACCAGTGCGGCGTGTCGCTTGCGCGAAACATCCATCGCCGCGGCGAATTTCTTGAGGACTTCCCTACCCTCGGCTCTGGTCGTCGTCAAATGGTAAGTCACCAGCAGTTCGCGAGCTTCTCGCATGGCGCTGCGCAACTCGGTAACGCGTTCGTCGTACTCCTTGCCGATTCTCGCTAGCTCATCGGCTGAGATGTTTGCAAGTGGTACTAACGGGGAGGCAGCATCTGGTGCAGGATTGCTGGAAAGGTTCGATCCTGATTTGTCGCTTGCTGGGGTAGGCGATTCCGCAGCTTCAGGCTTAGTAGCATCTTTCTTTTGAGTTGTTTCAACCTGTCCGGCCGCACTGTTTCCAGCGTCGAAAACGGAGAAGAACCCAACTCCGGTAATGATCCAGGCCGCAATCAATCGACGATAGCTTGTTAAATCGTTCATCGGAGGCATCACAACCAATTCTTTCAACCAACCAACACTTGATTCTTACGCAACCATGCTGCACGAAGTTCACGGCGAGCTTCAGCATGTCCTCAAATTAAAAGTGGATCGTAGTATAGCAAACAATCGTTCCCACATCGAGCAAGCTCGAACTCAAGCAGCTCAGCTAATACAATGCGGTAACGCGTGTCGCGTGGCTGCGAATACCGCCACCAACCAAGTCAGTTACCCAGGTAGACGTCGGTCCAGCCGTTTATCCGCCGCTGTCGATGTGAGCGTATTTGCGGAAATTCTCGAGATTGGCAGAGTTGCCGTCGTTGGGATCGAGACGGGCGAAGCTTAGATTACACTTGAGAGACTTTTGGTCCTCATTGTGTACTTCAAGTTTCTGTGTGGAGGCGTGTCTTTGTGACTTCGCTGTCGGCCGAACAAGCTCGATTGAATCGCGATACGGCAGGAATCGAGAACTGGCGACGCTGGGGGCCATACGTTAGTGAACGTTCGTGGGGAACAGTTCGCGAAGATTACAGTCCTGACGGCGAGGCGTGGGATTTCCTTACCCACGATCAAGCTCGATTCAAAGCCTATCGCTGGGGCGAAGATGGACTGGCCGGTTTTTGCGATCGATACCAATTGCTGGTGTTCGCCCTGGCACTGTGGAACGGCAGAGATTCGATCCTCAAGGAACGGCTATTCGGGGTCGTGCCCAAGCAAGCCAACCATGGTGAAGATGTCAAGGAGTACTATTACTATCTCGATGCCACACCGACTCACGCTTACTTGAAGTATTTGTACAAGTATCCGCAACGAGAATTTCCGTACCAGCGATTGATCCTCGAGAACAGTTCCCGCGACCGCCGCCAACCAGAGTTTGAATTGTTGGATACCGGGATCTTTGACGATGATCGGTACTTTGATGTATTCGTGGAGTACGCCAAAGTTTCGCCCGACGATATCAGCATTCGGATCGAAGTGTTTAACCGCGGTCCCGACGCCGCGACAATCGACGTGCTACCGCACTATTGGTTTCGCAATACTTGGGGCTGGGGAGCCGAGCCCACACCTAGACCGACCATTCAGCCTAGATGTGACGCTGACGGCTTGTTGTGTCTGGTTGCTGATGACTCTCCGACTTTACCGCTATCGAATCTGTTGCACACGTATCGCTTGGGCCCTCGTTTTCTGCATGCGGAAACAGGCGCCGAAATCCTCGTGACCGACAACGAATCGAATTGCCAAAAATTGTACGGTCGCAATGTGCGCAGCCGCAGTCCTTATGTTAAGGATGCGTTTCATCAGTACGTCATCCACGGCAGCGCGTCGATCAATCCCCATCAGCAAGGAACCAAAGCTTGCTTGTGGTATCGAAAATCCATTTCGCCGGGCGCGTCGCACGTGATCCGCTTGAGACTTGCAGATAAGTTTTTGCCCAAGGCGCTGGCGGATGTGGATGCGATCGTGCAGCAGCGTAAGTTGGAGGCGGACGAATTCTATACTCAGTTGCACCCACCGCGCGCGACGAGCGAGGAAAAAATGATCCAGCGCCAGGCGCTCGCTGGATTAATTTGGACCAAACAGATTTATCTGTTCGATGTTCAGCGTTGGTTGGAGGGAGATAACCCTGATGCTCCGCCGCCTGCCACTCGCCAACGAATTCGTAACGGGCATTGGAAGCATCTGAATTCCATGCGCATCTTGAGCATGCCGGACAAATGGGAATATCCTTGGTTCGCCGCATGGGATTTGGCTTTCCAGTGTATTCCCATGGCGCTGGTCGATCCCGAGTTTGCCAAAGAACAACTCTGGCTGTTGCTGTTCGAGCAATTTCAACATCCCAATGGCCAGATTCCGGCATACGAATGGGAGTTCGGTGATCTGAATCCGCCGGTTCAGGCTTGGGCCGTGTGGCGAGTTTATAACATGGATCGCATTCGATCGGGTCGCGCGGATCGCGAGTTCCTGGAGAAGTGCTTTCACAAATTGCTGATCAATTTTACTTGGTGGGTGAACAAAGTTGACGCCGAAGGGAATAACGTTTTCGAAGGAGGCTTCCTTGGGCTGGATAACATCACAACCTTCGATCGCAGCAAACGACCCGCGGATGGTTCGACGTTAAAACAAGCGGACGCGACCGGCTGGATGGGTATGTTCTGCCTCAATCTGATGCGCATTGCTTTGGAGTTGGCCAAACAAAATCCAGCTTACGTTGGCTTGGCAACTAAGTTCTTCGAACACTACGTATACATCGGTTCAGCCATGAAGAACATGGGTGGGCGCAACTACCAATTGTGGAGCGAACATGATGGATTGTTTTACGATGTTTTGTCCTATCCAGACGGCAGCTTCCATCGATTTCGATTACGGTCCTTGGTAAGCCTCATTCCGCTGTACGCAGTCGAGAGATTGGAAGAACATTGGATTGACGACTTTGCATCGTTCAAAACGAATTTCGATTGGTTCTTGCGCAATCGCAGGTCCATCGTTGACGCTTGCCTGACAACGCGAGAATGCCAGGCTGGCAAAGTCCACTTGCTGTCGTTGGTCAGCGAGCCGCAATTGCGCCGCATTCTGAGCGTCATGTGGGACGAAAACGAGTTTCTCAGCCCCTTTGGCTTGCGCAGCCTCTCCAAGGTGCATTTGCGAGATCCGTACTACCACGCGGGGCAATGCCTACGATACGAACCCGCCGAGACGAGTACGTGGCTGAAAGGTGGCAACTCAAATTGGCGCGGGCCGGTCTGGTTTCCCACTACTTTTCTGATGATCGAGTCGCTACGCAAACTCGGCAGGGTTTATGGTGATGATTTTGTGGTTCAAGCCGGAACGCCAGCCAGCCACCGCGCGATCGAATCTGATTCCGAGTCATCAAATCAAAACGTGTCACTCAACGAAATTGCCTTGGGCTATGCCAATCGGCTGATCGCCCTGTTCACTCGCGATGCACAAGGGCGCCGGCCGATCTTCGGCAATCGCGAGAAATTGCAAAACGATCCGCACTGGCGCGACTGTTTAATGTTTCACGAGTACTTCAACGCAGAGACGGGCGAAGGACTCGGAGCATCGCACCAAACTGGCTGGACCAGTTTGGTCGCTTCGCTCATCGACGAGTGGCGCCGGTAAAGCAAGTGGTTTCAGCATCCGGCGCGCGTGTAAAAGTTCAACTTCATCTCGTCTGGTGGGCCATAGCTAGCTAAGCTCCCACTGGGTCCGCCTAACCAAGCAGAACTTGGTTCTCAGGCCCGGTAACCATCAAGCTAGCGTATTCCAATCGCCCTAGCAATTCCAACCTTGTCCACAACCTTCACGACTTCGAAGGACTTGCGCGACGACTGATGGCAGTACTCCGCAGGTCACGCTCGCCTAGGAACGAACATACCCCGTGTTCATCACACGGGGTATGGAGGGTGTTGGCGAACTGCCAGAATCAGCTAGCGATTGCTCAGCAGTTGCTGGATACCGTAGGTGAAGAAAGTGCCCAAGCCAAAGTTAAGAGCTTCTTCGCATGGCTTGTACTGGAGGATCAGCGTGTCGCCAGGTTGAATAATCGGACGTGACGCTGGATTGTTGATGGCCGTCGCCAGGTCCACTTCGATCGCAAGTTGACCCTTGCATGGCGTGCGCCGCAGAATATAGAGTCTTCCTGGCGGTACGCCACCAATTCCACGAGACAGTCCTGCAAGCCCTCCACCACCGGCGCTTTGTGAGGCTATGCCGCCACCGGCGATCGCCATGGCGCCCAGCGCATCGAGATCGTAGTCGCGGGGCAAGGGCCATTGGCCTGGCGGCAGCAATCCTCCAGTGTAGAAGAATTCGTTATCGCGTGATTCGACGACGACAATGTCTCCGTCTTCGAGAATTGCATCCTCAGGCCGAATGAATGGCTGGACTCCGACGGGCAACCTCAATGGAATTCGCAGAATGGTTGGATCCAGTGGAGGTGGTGGTGGACAGCCACAAGGATCATTAAACGAGTTCGCCATCTGAGCATATTGCTGCCAAAACGCCGCTCGGGCTGCTTGGTCCGCTTTGCTTGATCGCAGCACTTGAACTTCGTTCTTGGCGTTCAGTCCCGGCAATCCTCCCGTCTCCATCAGTGCATTCAATATGTCGTTGCGTCCATAAGGGAGTTTAACAACGTTGCCAGCGGCGCTCTGGTCGCCCGTATAAACGCCGCGCCCAATGTTCTGATTCAAATACGGGTTGTATTGGGTTGTGTTATCTTGTCGGATAACGACTATTTTGTATTCACGCTCTTTGATCAGCGTTACGACCGGGCTCACGGTAGTGCCTGGGTTTATTTTGTTTTCGATAATTGCATTGCGAATTAGATCGCGAGTTTGGTCAAGCGTTCGCCCTTTGACTTCGATCGGCTGGAGCAAGGGAAGCGAAATCGTACCATCCTCCATGACGGTGATAGGAAAACCCGTCGATGGTGGCAGTGTACTTTTTTCGGATGGAAAGTTGACGGGTGGGAGTTCGGGAGGAAGTGGATTTTCGGTGTTCAGTTGGCGATATGGAAACACGCCGTCAATGTAAACTCCCAGAACATCCCCTTTATCCAAAATGTAGCTTCTTGGAGGCTCTTGCATCAGCAACGATCGATCGATCGGAACCAAGTTATTGCGTTCCTCCGCGAAAAATTGTGGCGGAAGTCGATTGGAGGGAATGCCGTTGATAGGCTGAGTCAACGACGTACAGCCTGTGGTGGCTGACGCGATTACCGCAGCGGACGCGAGGCATCTGAATGTGTGTTGCAGTCGGTCGGCCAAAATCGCAAGTGGGCTCACGGGCAATTCTATGGCTGAGAAGATTTTCATCTTAGCAATCCCTGCTGCCGATCTACCGCTGATGGAATCCAATTTTGGCGGTTTGCGGCGAAGATATTGGGTATTTGAATTTGTGGAAACAGACCAGTTTTGACCAATGCCGTCAGTTCGGATTGTCCAAGCTCAACGTGGGTTGCTTTGTTCCAAAGCTGGCCGACGAAACACTGTCATCGCTAGGCGTGTTGGGTATACGCGATGTCTTTTGCGCAGGAGTTGGACCACCAATTTGGACCGGAGGTCCTGGGGCAATGGGATACGTCGAATGTTGGCTGGCAGGGAGAACTCCCGCAGTGCGATATTGATTTTGCAAATTGCTGGAGAGTTGAATCTGCGACCAGTTGGCGACGCCATCTTCTTCCGCGGCTCGCGCACCCTGCGGATAACCCGCGAACCAGGCGGAGGTTTTCTGCTGCCCTTCCGCTGACTGATATTGCCAACTCCAGTATTCGCGAGGCGGTACGTTCGGTGTGCAACCGTTAGTATTCATACCACTGCAAACTTCCTGGTATCCTGCGCGAAATCCATCACAGAATGCGTCGAGCTGTCGCTCACGGCAGAATAGATGTTTCCGCTTGTGCCAGGCCGTCTTGGACCATGCCTTGCTGCGGGTACTGATTACCGCGCGGTTCCAAGTCTCATCGTAGCGCATGTTCTCATAGGCATTGTGGACAAACGTACAACCGTTTGTCACAAGCAGAACAGCGAGCCCAATCGCAGCAAAAGCCGTTTTTCGCATGACGCGATACTTAGGAAATGCGGCGTTAGTGTCAGTGGCTTTGTAGTGCAGCCGCTCCATGGTGCCCCCTAATGTACCTTGAAAATTGCGAGCCAAAGTCCGCGGTGGGATGTTGTCCACCGCGACTGGGCGCACATTGACTCTCGACCAGGCGCAGGTTTCCGCACCAACGTCGAGTTATTCCAAAGATCGTCGGCTAAGCTGTAACGAGTTGAACAATTCTTCTGTTAATCCGGATCGAATCGCTTGTAACGACCTAAAAAAGAGAGAGGTTTGGTGAACGCGTGCCAACCACAAGCTTAAATGCCTGGCGAGAGTATGCTGAATTGGTAGCAATACCGTGGACGGTCAAAAGCAACGATCGCAGCTTTTCTAGCTAGGGAGATAATTCGAGCGTGACAGAATCGCGTCGAAAGAGCAATCACAGCAAAAGTCGGCGGGGTAACGAACCAACCCGGAAACCGCTGTCCGCCATGGCCATGCTGCACGTCACATTGTTGTGGATGGGGCGCGCCGTCCTGCTCGGGATGATCTCGGCCGTGCCCTGGTTCTACGGCGGCGCTAATTGGAGTGCACAGTTCTATTTGCTACAGGCGAGTTGGGTCCTACTGGCAATTACGCTGCTCTCGGTGTCAGCTTCGCCAGCTCATGCCAAAGTGGTGAGCGCTCCTGCGCTTGCATTGGCTGCTTTGATGGCATTAGGACTTATTCAAACGATTTCGTTGCCAGCCAGCTTGGCACCTTATCTGAATGGTTGTTTCGTATTCGATGCCGAAGTCGAGAATTTGGTCCAAAGTTGGTTGGCACAGGAAAATTCCGGAGCAAACGATCCGCCACGCGCTGCGTATGTTGCGAGTTCGATCAGCATTGACGCCACCCAAACCGCTGCCACGGTCGCGTCTATGGCGAGCGCCCTTATATGTTTGGTTTGCGCGACGCAATTGTTTGCAACTAGATCGTCGATCCAGGTACTGGCGGCCACCATCGTCGGCGTAGCAAGCGCGCATTGTCTGTTTGGACTGGTTCAATCGGTGAACAAATGGAATTGGTTGGCAATGCCGCACAGGTCGTATTTCAGCACGTTTGTCTCGCAGAATTCCGCTCCACAATACTACGCTTCCGCGATCGGTGCGGCGATCACTTTGTTGGCGATCTCGATGCACGCTCAGCGGCACAAGAAAGAAAACCGTTACCAAATCAAATACCCATCGGCTGACATCCTAAGCCGAACGCGGCGCAGAATCGAAGATGTGTTGGTGGAACTTAGTCCGCAAAGCGTAGCTGCGATCTCGGCACTGTTACTGTTTGGCGTTGGCGTGATCGCGGCAGGCAGCAGTGGCGGGATCATCGCGAACTGCTGCGCATGCCTTATCTCGCTGTCAATTGTGCTAGCCAAGCGCAGCGGACTTCTGATCATGTTTCTTGGGGTTATGGTGGTTGGTTCTGGAATTACGATCTTCAGTTCGACTTTGGTTCCAGATACCCACCTGGCAGATCGGCTCGAAGGATTCGAAGAAGACGTCTTTCATGGAGGTGGCGGGCGACTAGTAGTTTGGAGCTTGGCGTTTCAGGCGATGCGATTGTTCGGATTGTTAGGCAGTGGAATGGGAACTTTTCATTTCGGGATACTACCATTCCATACTGTGGCGCCAGA